>NZ_JBVJWV010000006.1:237403-354907 GCF_055602105.1 Streptomyces sp. NPDC037421 | reverse complement strand
GGACGGCGTAGTCCCCGCAGCCCGGACACCAGCGGACCTCCTGGTCCGACTTGAAGTCCTTCATCGACTGCTTGGCCTCGGCCTTGGGGACCAGGGAGAGCAGGGTGGGGACGCCGGTGTGTGCGTCGGTGTGTGCGTCGGTCACCTCAGTCATTGATGGCCTCCTCGAGGACCTTCGCGAGCTGCTCCGCCTTGAAGGGCATTCCGTTGACCTGGTTGTACGACTGGGCGTCGACCAAGTACCTCGCCCGGATCAGGGTGGCCAGCTGCCCGAGGTTCATCTCCGGCACCACTACCTTGTCGTAACGCTTCAGGACCTCTCCGAGATTCCTCGGGAAGGGGTTGAGGTGGCGCAGGTGGGCCTGCGCGACCGGGGCGCCGGCGGTGCGCAGCCGGCGGACGGCGGCGGTGACGGGGCCGTAGGTGGAGCCCCAGCCCAGGACGAGGGTGCGGGCGCCGTCCGGGTCGTCGACCTCCAGGTCCGGGACCTCGATGCCGTCGATCTTGGCCTGCCGGGTGCGGACCATGAAGTCGTGGTTGGCCGGGTCGTAGCTGATGTTGCCCGTGCCGTCCTGCTTCTCGATCCCGCCGATCCGGTGCTCCAGACCGGGCGTGCCCGGGACCGCCCAGGGGCGGGCCAGGGTCCGCGGGTCCCGCTTGTAGGGCCAGAACACCTCGGTGCCGTCGGCGAGGGTGTGGTTGGCCGCCGTCGCGAACTGGACCTTCAGGTCGGGGAGGTCCGCCACGTCCGGGATCCGCCACGGCTCGGAGCCGTTGGCGAGGTACCCGTCGGAGAGCAGGAAGACCGGCGTCCGGTAGGTGAGGGCGATCCGCGCCGCGTCGAGCGCCGCGTCGAAGCAGTCCGCCGGGGTGCGCGGGGCGACGACCGGGACGGGGGCCTCGCCGTTGCGGCCGTACATGGCCTGGAGGAGGTCCGCCTGCTCGGTCTTGGTCGGCAGCCCGGTCGAGGGCCCGCCGCGCTGGATGTCCACGATCAGCAGCGGCAGCTCCAGGGACACCGCCAGCCCGATGGTCTCGGACTTCAGTGCCACGCCGGGCCCGGAGGTGGTCGTCACGCCGAGCGCGCCGCCGAAGGCCGCGCCGAGGGCGGCGCCGATGCCGGCGATCTCGTCCTCGGCCTGGAAGGTCCGTACGCCGAAGTTCTTGTGCTTCGACAGCTCGTGCAGGATGTCCGAGGCCGGGGTGATCGGGTACGAGCCCAGGTAGAGGGGCAGATCGGCCTGCTGGGCCGCCGCGATCAGCCCGTAGGAGAGCGCCAGGTTCCCGGAGATGTTCCGGTAGGTGCCCGTCGGGAAGGCCTTGGTGGCCGGGGCGACCTCGTAGGAGACGGCGAAGTCCTCGGTCGTCTCGCCGAAGTTCCAGCCCGCGCGGAAGGCGACGATGTTCGCCTCGGCGATGTCGGGCTTCTTCGCGAACTTCTGCCGCAGGAAGTTCTCGGTGCCCTCCGTGGGACGGTGGTACATCCAGCTCAGCAGGCCCAGCGCGAACATGTTCTTGCTGCGCTCGGCCTCCTTGCGGGAGAGCCCGAAGTCCTTCAGGGCCTCCACCGTCAGGGTGGTCAGCGGCACCTGGTGGATGTTGTACGCGGAGAGCGAGCCGTCCTCCAGCGGGGAGGTCTCGTAGCCGACCTTGGCCATCGGGCGCTTGGTGAACTCGTCGGTGTTGACGATGATCTCCGCGCCGCGCGGCACGTCCGCGATGTTGGCCTTCAGCGCCGCCGGATTCATCGCGACCAGCACGTTCGGTGCGTCACCCGGGGTGAGGATGTCGTGGTCCGCGAAATGCAGCTGGAACGACGACACGCCCGGCAGGGTCCCGGCGGGGGCCCGGATCTCGGCCGGGAAGTTCGGCAGCGTCGAGAGGTCGTTGCCGAAGGACGCCGTCTCCGAGGTGAAACGGTCACCCGTCAGCTGCATACCGTCACCCGAGTCACCCGCGAAACGGATGATCACCCGGTCGACACGGCGGATCTCCTTGCCGGCTCCATGGGGCGCAGTCGCGGTGCGCTGCTCCCCGATGGACCCGCCGGCCCCGTCGGCCTGCTCGGCCGGGCTACTGACCTGGCTGGTCACTGAACTGGACCTCCTTCGAGGCGGGGGCGCTCGTTCCCAAAACCAACCCTACGTCCGTAAAGTCGTCCGGCCCTGGGTCGCCCGCATTCTGGACCGCCCCTTACGGGGAGGTCTGTCCGACAGACGTCGTGCACAACTCGAAATATTCCAAATCACCCGGCGGTCGCCGTGGCGCGCCGGAACGGCGCGCCTTACCTGACAGATTGTCAGTTAATCAAGACCTCAGGTAGGTGAGGACCGCCAGTACACGCCGGTGATCCCCGTCACTCGGGGACAAACCCAGCTTCATGAAGATATTGCTGACGTGCTTCTCCACGGCCCCGTCGCTCACCACGAGCTGCTTGGCCACAGCGGAATTCGTGCGTCCTTCAGCCATCAGGCCCAGTACCTCGCGCTCGCGCGGGGTCAGGCCGGCGAGGACGTCCTGCTTCCGGCTGCGGCCGAGCAGCTGCGCGACGACCTCGGGGTCCAGCGCCGTTCCGCCCCGGGCGACGCGGACGACGGCGTCGAGGAACTCCCGGACCTCGGCCACGCGGTCCTTCAGCAGGTACCCCACGCCGGTACTGGAACCGGCCAGGAGTTCGGTGGCGTACTGCTCCTCCACGTACTGCGACAGCACCAGCACGCCGATGCCGGGGTAGTCGCGGCGCAGCCGCACGGCGGCCCGTACGCCCTCGTCGGTGTGCGTCGGCGGCATCCGCACGTCGGCCACCACCACGTCCGGCAGCGTTCCCTCGGCCGCCAGGTCCGCCACCGTCTTGAGCAGGGCTTCCGCGTCCCCGACGCCCGCCACGACGTCATGCCCCCGGTCGGTCAGCAACCGGGTCAGGCCCTCACGGAGCAGCACTGAATCCTCGGCGATGACGACCCGCACCCTGTCTTCCACGTTCCCGCAGCTCCCGCGTCCACTCGTCGACCCACTTGGCAGAGCCAAGCATCCCAGCCGGACCGCCCCCAGGGGGCGGATCCAAGCCAAGGCCGGAAGACATGACCGAATCCAGCCTGGCCGACGTTCGAGGCGCTCGGGGCGCCTCCCAGCGGTATCTGGGGGAGCGTCGGGGGGCGGAGCCCCCTGTAAGGGGTCCGGGGCGGATCCCTGGGGGTACCTCTGGGGGTCCACCTCCGGACGGAGTGGGGGAGGCGGCTGGGGGAGGCGGCCGGGGGAGGGACGGCGGAAGGGCCGGCAGCGGGCCGGCCCTTCCCACCGGCCCGCCACCCGCACCCGGCAGGGGCCGGGACCCGGCAGGGGCCGGGACCCGTCAAGGGCCGGGACCCGTCAGGCCCGCCACGGCAGCTCGGCCGTGACCACCGTCCCCTCCCCCTCGGGGGAATCCACCACGAACACCCCGTCCACCGCGTCCAGCCGCTCCGCGAGCCCGGCCAGCCCGCTCCCGCCCGAGGCTTCGGCGCCGCCCCGCCCGTCGTCGGCCACCCGCAGCAGCAGCCGCGCCCCCGACTTCCAGACCTCGACGCTCGCGCCCCGCGCCCCCGCGTGCTTGCTGACGTTCTGAAGCAGCTCGGAGACCGTGAAGTACGCGATCCCCTCGATCGCCGCCGCCGGCCGGGCCGGGAGATCCACCTCCACCTGTACCGGAACCGCGCACCGCGAGGCCACCGACGACAGTGCCGCGTCGAGCCCCCGGTCGGTCAGCACCGCCGGGTGGATGCCCCGGGCCAGGTCCCGCAGCTCCTGGAGGGCGATCTTCACCTCGCCGTGCGCCTCGTCCACCATCCGGGCCGCGGCCTGCGGATCCTCGGCCAGCTTCTCCTTCGCCAGCCCCAGGTCCATGGCCAGCGCCACCAGCCGGGCCTGCGCCCCGTCGTGCAGGTCGCGCTCGATCCGCCGCAGATCGGCCGCCGCCGTGTCCACGACCGCCCCGCGGTCGGACTCCAGCTCCATGACCCGGTCGTCCAGGCGGGACCGGCCGAGCAGCCCGCTGACCAGCACCCGGTCGGCGGTGGTCAGCGCCCGCAGCACCCACGGGGTGGCCAGCGTCAGGCCCAGCCCGATGACGAAGGCGCCGGCGATCGTCGCGGGGGAGTCCACGTAGAAGGCGTACTCGTCGTTCTGGAGGACCGGCAGTCCCGGCAGGTCGGTGAAGGCCGGGAAGACCCAGAACCACAGCGGGTACAGCAGCATGCTCCAGCCGGCGGTCCACAGGACGAGCGCCGTCGAGAAGGTGAACACCGCCCAGGGCAGGTGGACCACGCAGTACAGCACGTGCCGCCAGGCGCTGCCGTTCTTGAGCAGTGCCCCGAGCCTGGCCACCGCCCCGCCCTTGCCCGCCCGGACCGGCGCCGGACCGGCGAGCGGCACGCGCAGCATCCCGCGTACCCGGGCCCGCTCCACCCGCCCGAAGCCCCGGCACATGGCCAGCACCCCGGCCAGCACCGGCACCCCGACGAACGTCACGAGCAGCCCCGCGCCGATGGCCACTCCGGTGACGGCGAGCGAGAAGTACAGGGTGCTGAGCGGCAGGCCCACCAGCAGGTAGGCGAACTCGCGCCAGGTCTGCGCCATCACCGGAGCCCGCAGCACCGCCCTGCCGATGCCCTTGCCGTTGCCCATGATCCCGCCCCGCCCTTCAGCTCGTCCTCGACCCCTCAACCGTGCCGCCCGCCCCTCTGCCCGAACCATGCGGCAGGTCGGCGTCTCCCCAGTGGGGTTAACCCCACCCCCACCCCGAGCCCGCCCCACACCAGCCCCGCCGGCGTCCGAGCAACCCCAGCCCCGCCGACGCCCGCCCCACCCCAGCCCCGCCGGCGTTTGAGGCGCGGGTCCGGGCGGAGCCCGGGGAACGGGCGAAGGGCGGGTAGGGGACCAGTCCCGCGCAGCGGCACACGGCCCGCACCCGGCACGGCCCGGCACCCGGCACGGGCCCGGCACCCGGCACGGGCCCGGCACCCGGCACGGGCCCGGCACCCAGCCCCTACGCGCGGCCGCGCCACGGCAGCTCGGCCGTGACCACCGTCCCCTCCCCCTCGGGGGACTCCACCACGAACACCCCGTCCACCGCCCGCAGCCGCTCCGCGAGCCCCGCCAGCCCACTCCCGCCGGAGGCATCGGCGCCGCCCCGCCCGTCATCCGCCACCCGGATCAGCAGCCGCGCCCCCGCCCGCCACACCTCGACGCCCGCGCCCCGCGCACCCGCGTGCTTGCTGACGTTCTGCAACAGCTCCGACACCACGAAGTACGCGATCCCCTCGATCGCCTCGGCCGGCCGCTCCGCCAGCTCCACGTGCACCTTCACCGGCACCAGGCACCGCGAGGCCACCGACGACAGCGCCGCGTCGAGCCCCCGGTCGGTCAGCACCGCCGGGTGGATGCCCCGCGCGAGGTCCCGCAGCTCCTGGAGCGCCAGCTTCACCTCGCCGTGCGCCTCGTCGACCATCGCCGCCGCGCCCTCCGGGTCCTCCAGCAGCTTCTCCTTCGCCAGACCGAGCCCCATGGCCAGTGCCACCAGCCGGGCCTGCGCCCCGTCGTGCAGGTCGCGCTCGATCCGCCGCAGATCGGCCGCCGCCGTGTCCACGACCACCCCGCGCCCCGACTCCAGCTCCGCGATGCGCCGCTCCAGCTCGTCGGAGGGCGACAGCAGGCCCCGTACCGTCGCGCGGTCCACGTTGGCCAGGCCGCGCACCACGTACGGCAGTACGGGCCACAGCACGAACAGCCCGGTCAGCGCGATACTGAAGGTCAGTACTCCCCACGGCAGCCGGACCAGTGCGTACAGCACGGTCCGCCAGCCCACCGGGTCCTTGATCCCGGCCCACAGCCAGGCGAAGAACCCGCCGGCCCGCTTCGGCCCCGGCAGCGGGGTCGGCTCGTCCACCCGTACACCGAGCAGGGCCCGTGCCCGGGCGCGTTCGAGTTTCCCGAGCTGCCGAGACCCGAGGAGACCGCACGCGACCAGCGGCAGTCCGATCGCGGTCACGGACAGACCGCCCGCCGTCGCAATCATGAAAACCGTGTAAACGAATCCGATCAACGCCACCGGCAGGTTGCTCAGGAGGTAGGCGATCTCCTTCCACGTGGCCGCGTCGAAGGCGGGGCGTACGGGAGGGGGAGCGGAAGCTTGATCGTTCGCGGTCATGCGGCTCAGCCTGCCAATTCCGCCCCGCCGACGCCATGGGGCAGCCAGGCGCCAGTGAACGGGGGGTAACCCCACCCCGTGCGGCCCAGGCCCTAGACTCCCTGCCGTACCAGATCAACCTGATCGTCGACAGTTGCCGAGGAGCGAGGAACGGACGTGCCCGACCCAACGGTATCGACAGCAACCGTGATCGCAGCGGACTACTTCCGGAGCTATTCGGTCGTCGGCCTGCTCGCTGTCGTCGGCGTGCTCTTCGTCGCCGTGGCCTTCGGCGCCGGCCGCCTGCTGCGGCCCGTGGTCCCGACCCCCGAGAAGCTGCTGACGTACGAGTGCGGCGTGGACCCCGTGGGCGAGGGCTGGGCTCACACCCAGGTCCGCTACTACGTCTACGCGTTCCTGTACGTCATCTTCGCCGTCGACTCGATCTTCCTCTTCCCGTGGGCGACGGTGTTCGCCGCCGCCGGTTACGGCGCCACGACCCTGGTCGAGATGTTCATCTTCCTGGGGTTCCTGGCCGTCGGCCTGCTCTACGCGTACAAGAAGGGCGTCCTCGAATGGACGTGACACCGGCCGTCACCCCGGAACCCCAGCTGCTTCCGGAACCGAAGAGGCTGGGAGTGCTCTCCCGCCTCGCCCCGGAGCCCATGAAGGTGGTCCTGAACTGGGGCCGCCGCTACAGCCTGTGGGTCTTCAACTTCGGCCTCGCCTGCTGCGCGATCGAGTTCATCGCCGCGTCGATGGCCCGGCACGACTTCATCCGCCTGGGTGTCATTCCGTTCGCGCCGGGCCCGCGCCAAGCCGACCTGATGATCGTCTCGGGCACGGTGACGGACAAGATGGCCCCGGCCGTCAGGCGCCTGTACGAGCAGATGCCGGAGCCGAAGTACGTCATCTCCTTCGGCGCCTGCTCCAACTGCGGCGGCCCGTACTGGGACTCGTACTCCGTCACCAAGGGCGTGGACCAGATCATTCCGGTCGACGTCTACGTGCCGGGCTGCCCGCCCCGCCCGGAGGCGCTCCTCCAGGGCATCCTCAAGCTCCAGGAGAAGATCGCCCGGGAGTCCCTCGCGGACCGCTACGCGGCATCGCCCTCCGTCGCCCAGCTCACCAGCGGCCTCGTCGCGGCGCCGCCCGCACCGGGGGCCGGCGCGTGAACCTCTACGACTCACTCCCCGAAGCGGCCGGCACGGTCTTCGGTGCCGAGGCCGTCGCCTCGTCCGCGTACGAGCTCCTCACGGTCGACGTCCCCGTCGGCTCCTGGATCTCCTCGCTGGAGATCGCCCGCGACAAGCTCGGCTGCACCTACTTCGACTGGCTGAGCGCGGTCGACGAGCCCGATACGGGCTTCCGCGTCTGCGCGCACGTCGTCTCCCTGGAGAACCACCGGGTACGCCGCCTGCTGCTCCGCACGACCGTCCCGCACTCGGCGCCCTCGCTGCCGTCTGCCGTCGACGTGTACGCGGGCGCCGCCTGGCACGAGCGGGAGACCTTCGAGATGTTCGGGGTCACCTTCACGGACCACCCCAACCTCGTCCACCTGCTCCTCCCCGAGAACTTCGAGGGACACCCGCTGCGCAAGGACTTCGTGCTGGCGGCGCGCGTCGCCAAGGCGTGGCCCGGGGCCAAGGAGCCGGGCGAGGCGCACGACCCGGACGCGCCCAAGCGCCGCCAGATGCTCCCGCCCGGCGTGCCGGACCCGAACGACTGGGGCCCCCTCAAGGGCCAGCTGCCCCCCGCCCCCGCCCGGCCCGCCCGCACCCCGCGCGCCGCCGGGGCCGGCCCGGCCCGCACCCCGCGCGAGGGCGCCCCGGTGCGCCGCGCCCGCTCGGTGACGGAGGGCTCGGCCACCCAGGCCGCGGCCCCCGACGCCCCGGAGACCCCGCCGCGCCCCGCCCGCCGTACCCGCTCGGTGGCGGACGGCTCCGCCAGCCAGGCCGCCCCGGCCCCGACCCCGGCCCCGGCGGCCGACGCGGCGGACGCCCCGGAGACCCCGCCGCGTGCCGCCCGCCGCACCCGCTCGGCCTCCGACGGCTCCGCCGGCCAGGCGGCCCCGGCGGAGTCGGGCACTCCGGATGCCCCAGCCGATGCCCCCGACGCCCCGCGCCCCGCCCGGCGCACCCGCTCCGCCGCGGCCGGCTCGGCGAGCCAGGCCGTCCCGGCGGGCGAAGGCGCCGGACAGCAGGACCCCGCGCCGGAGCCGCAGGCTCCCGGGCGCCCGGCACCGCGCAGCGCCGACGCCCCCTGGCACAACCCGAAGCCCGCCTTCGAGGAGCCCCCGGCCGCCACCCCGCCGCAGCCGGACCCCCAGCCTGAACCCAAGCCCAAGCCCAAGCCCCAGTCCCAGCCCGAGACCGAACCCGACACCACCGGAGGCGACGCGTGAACGACGTCCTCGACGTCGCCCTGCGACTGATCGTCGTCTTCGCCGTCTTCCTCGTGCTCCCGCTCGTCATCGGGCAGACCGAGCACAAGGTGATGGCGCACATGCAGGGCCGGCTCGGCCCCATGTACGCCGGCGGCTTCCACGGCTGGGCCCAGCTCGTCGCCGACGGCGTGAAGTTCGCGCAGAAGGAGGACATCGTCCCGGCCAACGCCGACCGGCGGATCTTCCAGCTCGCCCCCGCCGTCGCGCTGCTGCCGTACCTCCTCGTCCTGATCGCCATCCCCATCGGCCCGGGCGACAGCTGGATCGGCCAGGTCATCGACGCCGGCCTCTTCTACGCGCTTGCCGTCATGGGCGTCGGCGTGCTCGGCAGCCTCATGGGCGGCTGGGCCTCCGCCAACAAGTTCTCCCTGCTCGGCGGCCTGCGCACCGCGGCCCAGCTGCTCGCGTACGAGCTGCCCATGCTGCTCGCCGCCGCCTCGGTCGCGATGGCCGCAGGGACCGTGTCCCTGCCGGGCATCGTCGGAGCCTTCGAGTGGTGGTGGCTGCCCTGGCAGATCATCGGCGCTGTCGTCTTCTTCACCGCAGGCCTCGCCGAGCTCCAGCGGCCCCCGTTCGACATGCCCGTCGCCGACTCCGAGATCATCTTCGGCGCGTACACGGAGTACACGGGCCTGCGCTTCGCGCTGTTCCTGCTCGCCGAGTACGCCGGCATCGTCGTCCTGTGCGGCCTCACCACCGTCCTCTTCCTCGGCGGCTGGCACGGCCCCTTCGGCGGTGACGGCCTCGGCTGGTTCTGGACCCTCCTCAAGACCGCCGTCCTCGCCTTCGTCGTCATCTGGCTCCGGGTGAGCTACCCGCGCCTGCGCGAGGACCAGCTCCAGAAGCTCGCCTGGACCGTACTCATCCCGCTCGCGCTCGCCCAGATCGCGCTCACCGGCATCGTGAAGGTGGCGATCCAGTAATGCCCCCGATTCCCGGATCCGGCCTCGCCAAGGGCCTGGCCGTCACCCTGCGCACGATGACCAAGCGCGCGCACACCGCCCAGTACCCCGAGGTGCAGCCCGAGCTCCCGCCCCGCAGCCGCGGGGTCATCGGCCTGTTCGAGGAGAACTGCACGGTCTGCATGCTCTGCGCCCGCGAGTGCCCCGACTGGTGCATCTACATCGACTCCCACAAGGAGACGGTGCCCGCCGCCACCCCCGGCGGCCGCGAGCGCAGCCGCAACGTCCTCGACCGCTTCGCCATCGACTTCTCCCTCTGCATGTACTGCGGCATCTGCATCGAGGTGTGCCCCTTCGACGCCCTCTTCTGGTCGCCGGAGTTCGAGTACGCGGAGACCGACATCCACGAGCTCACCCACGAGCGCGACAAGCTGCGCGAATGGATGTGGACCGTGCCGGCCCCGCCCGCCCTCGACCCCGCGGCGGAGGAGCCCAAGGAGATCGCGGCCGCCCGCAAGGCCGTGGAGAAGGCGGAAGCCACCGCGGCGGCGGCCGCCGCCGCGGCCCAGGCCGAAGCGGCCCCGCCCGCCGACGGCACCCCCGCCGACGGCACCCCCGACACCCCGGCGGGAGGCACCGCCTGATGTACCCCGCCCACCTCGCAGCCGCCGCGGCCGCAGGCGCCCCGGTGCCCGGCCCCGGCTTCCTCTCGCCGACCGGCGTCGAGATCGCCTTCCTCCTCGTCGGCCTCGCCACCCTCGGCGCGGCCGTCATCACGGTCACCACCAAGCAGCTCGTGCACGCCGCCCTCTGGCTGGTCGTCGCGCTCGGCGGGATCGCCGTCGAGTACCTGCTGCTGACCGCCGAGTTCATCGCCTGGGTCCAGGTCCTGATCTACCTCGGCTCCGTGGTCGTCCTCCTCCTCTTCGGGCTGATGCTCACCAAGGCCCCCATCGGGCGCTCCCCGGACGCCGACTCCGGCAACCGCTGGGTCGCGCTCGGCGTCGCGGGTGCCGCCGGGGCCGCGCTCGTCTGGGTGGTCGTCGACGCCTTCCGCACCACCTGGATCGACCTCGACGGCCCCGCCCAGGGCTCCACCAAGGTCTCCGGAGAGATCCTCTTCCAGCACTGGGTGCTCCCCTTCGAGGCGCTCTCCGTGCTCCTCCTCGCCGCCCTGATCGGCGCCATCGTGCTCTCCCGCCGCAACACCCCCGCCGAGGACGCCGCCGACGCGGCCCACGCCGCCGCCCGCACGGGCGGCCAGGAGGGACAGCGCTGATGCACCTCGCCTACCCCGCGGTCCTCGCGGCCCTCCTCTTCGCCACCGGCCTCTACGGAGTGCTCGCCCGCCGCAACGCCATCCTGGTCCTGATGTCCGTCGAGCTGATGCTCAACGCCGTCAACCTCAACCTGGTGGCCTTCGACGTCTGGCTGCGCGACACCCTGCACGCCGGCCAGGCCCTCACCCTCTTCACGATCGCCATCGCCGCCGCCGAGATCGGCATCGGCCTCGCCATCGTGCTGATGGTGTACCGCAACCGCGGCACCTCGGACGTCGACAAGCTGCGCGACACCGCCGAGGGCCACGAGAGCGGCCGACCCGATGACACCGCTGCCCCCACTGCCCGGCCGGAGGTCGCCGCGTGAGCACCACGACCCTCGCGGTCCTCGTCCCCGTCCTCCCCTTCCTCGGCGCCGTCGCCGGCCTGCTCCTGGGCCGCACCGCCCCCGGCTTCGTCAGGCCGCTCGCCGTCCTGCCGACGCTGGCCACCGCCGTCCTGGCCGTGCTCGTCGCCGTCCGCCACGGAGGCGGCCCGGCCATCGACACCGCGACCGAACTCACCCCGACCGGCTCGGTCCCGATCGAGCTGTCGCTCCACCTGGACGGCTTCGCCGTACTGGTCGCCGTCCTCGTCGGGGTCGTCGCCACCTGCGTACAGCTCTACTCGACGGCGTACCTGCGCGAGGACCCGCGCTACCCGTCCTACGCCGCCCTCGTCTCCCTGTTCACCTCCGCCATGCTGCTCGTGGTCTACTCCGGCGACCTGATGGTGCTGCTGGTCGGCTGGGAGATCATGGGCATCTGCTCGTACTTCCTCGTCGGCCACTACTGGGAGACCGAGGCGGCCCGCTCCGCCTCCCTCAAGGCCTTCCTCGTCACCAAGCTCGGCGACGTCCCCTTCCTCATCGGACTGTTCGCGCTCGCCGCCGACGCCGGCTCCTTCCGGATCACCAAGATCCTCGGCACCGTCGCCGCGGGCGGACTCGACCACCCGACGCTCATCGCGCTGCTCCTGCTCGCCGGCGTCGCCGGCAAGTCCGCGCAGTTCCCGCTCCACACCTGGCTCCCCGACGCCATGGCCGGCCCCACCCCGGTCTCCGCGCTGATCCACGCCGCGACGATGGTCGCCGCCGGCGTCTACTTCATCGCCCGCCTGCTGCCGGTCTTCGCGGCCTCCCGGGCCGCACTCGTGGTCATGGCCGTCATGGCCGCCGTCACGATGATCGGCTCCGGCCTCGCCGCCCTCGCCCAGGACGACATCAAGCGCGTACTCGCCTACTCCACGGTCGGCCAGCTCGGCTACATGACCGGCGCCCTCGCCGTCGGCGACCGCGGCGCCGCCGTCTTCCACCTCCTGTCCCACGGCGCCTTCAAGGCGCTCCTCTTCCTCGGCGCGGGCGTCATCATCCACGCCGCCGGAACGAACTCCCTGGCCGCCATGTCCCGCATGGACGGCCTGGCCAAGCGCATCCCCGACGCCTTCTGGACGATGACGATCGCGCTGCTCGCGCTCGCCGCCATCCCGCCCTTCGCCGGCTTCTTCTCCAAGGAAGCCGTCCTCGTCGCCGCCGAGCACGCCGCCGGCGGACACTCCGACCTCGCACCCGGCGCGGCCGGCTGGATCGTCCTCGTCGCCGGAGTGGTGACCGCCCTGCTCACCGCCGCCTACGCCACCCGGCTGTGGCTGATGGCCTTCCGGGGCCGCGGCGCCGCCGCCCCCGACCACGGCAGGGAACCCGTCGCGATGACCGGCGTGCTGTGGCTGCTGGCGGTCCCCTCGACCGCCTTCGGCCTCGCCGCCGGCCCCCTCGCCGACTGGTTCGACGGCGAGGAACTCACCCCGTCCGTGACCACTTCGGTCCTCGGCACCGGCGCCGCGCTCATCGGCATCGTGCTCACCTACGGCCTCTGGCAGCGGGCCACCGCCCGCGCCGCCGCCGGGATCCGCAACGGTGCCGCCGTGCCCGCGTCCGTCGCCGCCGCCGAATCCGCCGCCGAGACCCCCGAGGTGGCCGAGGTGACCCACGACCACCCCGCCGTCCCGGCCATCCCCGCGGCCGACCCCGGCCGGGCCCTCCTCGGCCCGCTGCACCGCCACGCCGCCGACGGCTTCCACCTCGACGCCGTCTACGACCGGCTCTTCGTCCGCCCCACCCGGGCGGCCGCGGGCCTGGTCCGCTTCCTGGACCGCGAGGTCGTCGACACGTACGTCCGCGGCGCGGGCGCCGGCCCCCGGCTGCTCGGCAGCCTCGTACGCCGGGCCCAGACCGGCAACGTGCAGAGCTACCTGAGCGCCCTGCTCGCCGGCGCCGTGGTCCTGGCGATCGCCACCGCCGTCCTCGCCAACGTCAACGCCGGATCGTGAGCCGAGAGTCAGCCGTGATCGATATCAGCCCGTCCGTGATGCAGTTCCTTCTGGCGTTCACCGTCGCCGCACCGCTCCTCGGCGCCGTCGCGGCCCTCCTGCCGGCCCCGCCCGGGCTCAAGGGCAGGAGCCCCGAACAGGCCGTGCTCCGCCACGGCGTCACCGTCACCGGAGTCGTCCTCGCCGCGGCCGTCGCCCTCACCCTGGGCTTCGACCACGACGCCCCGTCCCGCTTCCAGGCGACGACGGACATCAGCTGGATCCAGGCGCTGAACATCCGGATCCACCTCGGCATCGACGGCATCTCGCTCCCCCTCCTCCTGATGACCGCGCTGCTGTTCTTCCTCTGCGCGGTGTACAGCTACTTCAAGCTCCCCGAAGGCCCTTCCCCGAAGGCCTTCGTCGCGCTGCTCCTCGTCCTCGAGTCCGGCACCCTCGCGACCTTCGCCGTACTCGACCTGATGCTCTTCTTCCTCGCCTTCGAGATGGTCCTCATCCCGATGTACTTCCTCATCGCCCGCTGGGGCGGTGCTCAGCGGCAGGCCGCCGCCTGGAAGTTCATCCTCTACACCCTCCTCGGGTCCGTGGTCATGCTGCTCGGGCTGCTGCTGATCGGCGTGAACAGCGGCACTTTCGACATGGTGGCACTCGCCTCTGACAACGGCCGCGGACTGAGCCACACCACCCAGCTCCTGGCCGTCCTCGCCATCGGCATCGGCCTCGCCGTGAAGACCCCGATGTGGCCGCTGCACACCTGGCTGCCCGACGCCCACACCGCCGCCCCCACCGTCGGCTCCGTGCTCCTCGCCGGCGTCATGCTGAAGATGGGCACCTACGGGTTCGTCCGCATCCTGCTGCCCGTCACCCCCGACGGCATGCACACCTTCGCCCCCTACCTGGGCGCCTTCGCCGCCGTCGGCATCGTCTACGGATCCCTCGCCTGCCTCGCGCTGACCCGCAAGAACGGCAAGGGCGACCTCAAGCGCCTCATCGCGTACTCCTCCGTCGGACACATGGGCTTCGTCCTCCTCGGCATCGCGTCCATGACCCCCACCGGGGTCAACGGCGCGCTCTTCGCCAACATCGCCCACGGCCTGATCACCGGCCTCCTCTTCTTCCTCGTCGGCGCCCTCAAGGACCGCTACGGCAGCAGCGACCTCGACACCCTCGCCGGAGCCACCGGCGCCGCCCTCTACGGCCGCGCCCCCCGCCTCGGCGCCCTCCTCGCCTTCGCCGCCGTCGCCTCCCTCGGCCTGCCCGGCCTGGCCGGGTTCTGGGGCGAGATGCTGGCCCTCTTCGGCGCCTTCGACCCCGCCGAGGGCCTCTCCCGCCCGGCCTTCCTCACCTACACGGCCGTCGGCGCGTTCGGCACCCTGCTCACCGCCGCCTACCTGCTGATCGTCGTACGGCGCGTCTGCATGGGCGACCCGAAGGCCGGTCCCGAGATCACCGTCGCCGACGTCCAGCGCTACGAGTTCGCCGCCTGGACCCCGCTCGTCGCCCTCACCGTCCTCGCCGGCCTGTGGCCGGCGGTCCTCCTCGGCCTCACCGACCCGGCCGTACAGAAGCTCCTCGCAGGAGGCAACGCATGACGGCCACGACGGTCCTCGCCGCCGACACCCCCAGCCTCGTCCAGTCCGTCGACTGGCTCGCGATCGCGCCCGTGGGCATCACCGCCGCCGTCGCCGTGTTCGTCCTGGTCGCCGACCTCTTCGTACCGGAGGGCCGCAAGCCGCTCCTCGGCTGGATCTCCGTGGCCGGCCTGGCCGCCGCGACGGCCGTCCTGCTGCCGCTGCGCGCCGGCGACCGCACCACCTTCTGCCTCACCACCGACCCGGCCGCGTGCAGCTACACCGCCGACCACTTCACGCTCGTCGTGCAGTTCCTGGTGCTGGCCGGGGCCCTGGTCACCGCGCTGCTGTCGGTCACCGCCGTCCGCGACGCGCGCACCCCGGCCGGCGAGTACTGGTTCCTGCTGCTGTCCTCCGCCGCCGGAGCCGCCCTGCTGCCCGCCTCCCGCGACCTCGCCACCCTGATCGTCGCCCTCGAAGTGGCCTCGCTGCCCGCCTTCGCCCTCGTCGGCATGCGCCG
Organism: Streptomyces sp. NPDC037421; assembly: GCF_055602105.1. NCBI lineage: Bacteria > Bacillati > Actinomycetota > Actinomycetes > Kitasatosporales > Streptomycetaceae > Streptomyces > Streptomyces sp. NPDC037421. Next base: position 339,658 of record NZ_JBVJWV010000006.1, on the reverse strand, counting down.
CGGCGACCGCCTCTCCTCCGAGGCCGCCCTCAAGTTCTTCCTGTCCTCGGTCACCGCCACCGCCGTCTCCCTGATGGGCGTCAGCTTCGTCTACGCCGCCACCGGCTCCCTGCACCTCTCGCAGGTCGCGGGACGGCTCGAAGAGGTACCCGGGCAGCTCGACACGCTCGCCATGGCGGGCGTCGCGCTCACCCTCGTCGGCTTCGCCTTCAAGACCGCCGCCGTCCCCTTCCACTTCTGGGTCCCCGACACCTACGTCGGTGCCCCGCTGCCCGTCGCCGGATACCTCTCGGTGATCGGCAAGGCCGTCGGCTTCACCGGCCTCATCCTCGTCACGGTGATCGCCTTCCCCGCGTACTCCGACATCTGGGGCCCGGCCCTGGCCGTGCTCGCCGCGCTCACCATGACCCTCGGCAACGCCGCCGCCCTGCGCCAGTCCGCCGACCGCGCCCACGGCGCCGTACGCCTCCTCGCCTGGTCCTCCGTCGGCCAGGCCGGGTACCTCCTGGTCCCGATCGCCGCGGCCGCGTACACCGGCCGTGACCAGATCGGCTCCACCGTCGCCTACGCGCTGATGTACGCGGCCGTGAACCTCGGCGCCTTCGCCGTGGCCGCACTGGTGGCCCGTACGAAGCCGCTGAACCGGATCAGCGACTACCGGGGCCTGTACGCGCAGCGGCCCGCCGCCGCCCTCGCGATGGCCTTCTTCCTGCTCTGCCTGGCCGGGCTGCCGCCGGGCATCATCGGCCTCTTCGCCAAGGTCGCCGTCTTCCGGTCGGCCGTCGACGCGGGCCTGGGCTGGCTGGCCGTGCTCATGGCCGTGAACGTCGTCGTCGCCCTGTACTACTACCTGCGCTGGACCGCGCTCCTGTTCCGCACCCCGGAGCCGGAGCCCGCCGCGGGCGTGCCCGCCCGTACGAAGGCGCCCTGGCCCGTCGCGGCCGCGATCGCCCTCACCGCCGTGACCGCCCTGGTCCTCTCGGGCGCCCCGCAGCTCGTCCTGCGCTTCGCCTCCGGCAGCCTCTTCCCGCTGTAGCCCTCACGGCCGCGCCCTCACGGCCGCGCCCTTGGGTACGGGCTCACCCGTACGGAGCAACGCCCGCCGCCGCCCCCCGGCCCGTGCCACGGGGGCGGCGGCCCCGCCGTGCCCTGGGAACCAGACGCCGCCACCTCGCGTTGACCAGGAAGGGAGGGTCCACTGGACCGAAGTCCCTCAGATCCACGACGGGGCTCCCCTGCCGCACCACTTGGAGGGCGTACCGTGCACCGCCGGCACAACGGGCTGAAGACCGCCGTACTCCTCGGCGGGCTGTCCGCACTCATCATCCTCATCGGAAGCTTCTTCGGACGGGGCGGCCTGATAGTCGCCGTCCTCGTCGCCCTGGGGACGAACGCCTACGCGTACTGGAACAGCGACAAGCTGGCTCTACGCGCGATGCGCGCCCGCCCCGTCAGCGAGTTCGAGGCCCCCGAGCTCTACCGCATGGTGCGCGAGCTCTCCACCTCCGCGCGCCAGCCCATGCCCCGGCTCTACATCTCCCCGACCGAGGCGCCCAACGCCTTCGCGACGGGCCGCAACCCGCGCAACGCCGCCGTCTGCTGTACCGAGGGCATCCTGCGCATACTCGACGAGCGCGAACTGCGCGGGGTCATCGGGCACGAGCTGAGCCACGTCTACAACCGCGACATCCTCATCTCGTCCGTCGCCGGAGCCCTCGCCTCCGTGATCATGTTCCTGGTGAACTTCGCCTGGCTGATCCCGGTCGGCCGCTCCAACGACGACGAGGGCCCCGGCATCTTCGGCATGCTGCTCATCATGATCCTCGGCCCCCTGGCCGCGTCCGTGATCCAGCTCGCCGTCAGCCGCTCGCGCGAATACGAGGCCGACGCCTCCGGCGCCCAGCTCACCGGCGACCCGCTCGCCCTGGCCAGCGCCCTGCGCAAGCTCGACGCCGGCACCAAGCAGCTCCCGCTGCCTCCCGAACCCCGCCTGGAGACGGCGAGCCACATGATGATCGCCAACCCCTTCCGGCCCGGCCAGGGGCTCTCCAGGATGTTCTCGACGCACCCCCCGATGGCCGAGCGCATCGCCCGGCTCGAACAGATGGCAGGACACAGCCGGTGAAAACCATCCTGAACGTCATATGGCTCGTACTCAGCGGGATCTGGCTGTTCGTCGGGTACTGCGTGGCGGGCCTGATCCTCTGCATCACCATCATCGGCATCCCCTTCGGGATAGCCGCCTTCCGCATAGCCCTCTACGCCCTCTGGCCCTTCGGCTACACCACGGTCGAACGCCACGACGCGGGCGCGCCGTCCTGCGTCGGCAACGTCCTGTGGCTGGTCCTGGCCGGCTGGTGGCTGGCCCTCGGCCACATCGTCACCGGCATCGCGCTCTGCGTCACGATCATCGGCATCCCGTTCGGCATCGCCAACTTCAAGATGGTCCCCCTCTCCCTGCTCCCCCTGGGCCGCGAAATCGTCCCGACCGACGCCCCCTTCGCCTCCCGGTGACGGCGGGCACGCGCTTCGCCCTGTGGGGCGAGAACGAGGACCGGTACGAGGAACAGCTGTGGGCGCTGTGCGAGGAGGCGGAGAACCTCTTCGCCGACCCGCCGGAGCCGGTGCGGCGGCGGTACGAGCTGCGCGGCTTCACCGCGGAGGCCGAACTCCCGGCCGCGCTGGGATTCCTCGTGCTGACGCCGGTCCACCGGGACGGCGACCCCGCCAGGGAGTGGTACCTGGAGGACGCGCGCGTCCTCGCGACCCGGCCCGGCGGCGCCTCGCGGCTGGACGTGACCGTCGAGGCCGTCCGCTCCGAACATCAGCCGCCCTACCCGGCCGGGGCGCCCCTGGCCGCGGGTTTCAACCTGTCCGACCTCCAGGACCGGTTCCTGGGCCACTTCCGCGAGCTCGCCGAGGTGATGCCCGTCGAGGAGCCGCCGCCGCACGTCGTACGGCTCCTTGGGTGCACCCTGCACGGGCCGCTGCGCGAGGTCCTGGAAGGCCGGGACGAACGGCCGCTCGGCTACCGGCGTCTGGACGTCCTGAACGCCCGCGGAAAGGCCCTCGCCCCGGCGGGGACCCCGGACGTCGTCGACTGGCAGCCGTCCCCGCGGGCACCCGGCCTCTACGACCTGACCGTGCACATGGAACCCCAGCCACCCGTCGTCGCCGAGATCTGGCCGCTGTGGAGCGAAGGCCGTCCGGCCGTCCCCAACCTGTGGGCGAGGTTCGACGGTGAGGGCCGGGCCCGCTGGCTGGACCCGGCCCTGAAGCACCACAACGGCCCGGACCGGCCGGCCGGAGGCACCTACCACCTCGACGGGAGGCACGTCACCGACGCGGACGGCTTCTTCTGCGCCCTCGGCGAGGCGGTCAACGGGCCGGCCGGGTACTTCGGGCGCTGCCTGAACGGCGTCTCGGACACCCTGGGCGGCGGCTTCGGAGCCAAGTGGCCTTTCACCCTCGTCTGGCACGACCACGAGGTGGCCCGTCGCTGCCTGGGCGTACAGCCCCTGACCCAGGGCCCCGCCGCCTTTTCCGAGCTGCTCTCCTTCTTCCGAGAGAAGGGCGTCGACGTCGTCCTGGCCTGAGTTGTCCACAGGCCGGGGCGGCTGTCAGTGGGGTGCGCCACCATGAACGCATGAACGAAACCGAGCAGTTGCTGGAGCAAGTCACCGATCGAGTGCGCGACTCCGCGCGCGGGCACGGAAACCTCCCGGGAGGGGTTCAGGTCCCGGACCTGAGCCGCGCCCGTCCTCCGTAGACCAGCGCGCCCAGCGCCAGCACCGCCGCCCCCGGAACCGCCGACGCGAGCGGCAGCGTGCAGGCCAGCACCACACAGCCGGACAGCCCGACCGCTGCCACGGCCCGGCCCTTGACACCTGAACCGAGAGTCCACGCGGAGGCGTTCGCGATCGCGTAGTAGACCAGCACTCCGAAGGAGGAGAAGCCGATCGCGCCCCGCAGATCGGCGGTGGCCGCCAGCACCGCCACGACCGCACCCACCGCGAGCTCCGCGTGGTGCGGCACCTGATGCCGGGGATGTACGGCGGCCAGTGCGCGCGGCAGATGGCCGTCCCGGGCCATCGCCAGGGCCGTGCGCGACACCCCGAGCACGAGGGCCAGCAGAGAGCCCAGCGCGGCCAGCGCCGCGCCCGCCCGGACGACCGGGGACAGTCCGGGCCACCCGGCCGCGCGCACCGCGTCGGCCAGCGGGGCGGCCGACACCGCCAGGCCGCCGCTGCCGAGCACCGACAGGGCCGCCACCGCCACGGCCGCGTACACCAGCAGGGCGATCCCCAGCGCGAGCGGCACCGCGCGCGGGATCGTGCGCCGCGGATCACGCACCTCCTCGCCCAGGGTGGTGATCCGGGCATAGCCCGCGAAGGCGAAGAACAGCAGCCCCGCCCCCTGCAACAGCCCGGCCGCCCCCCACTCCCCGCCGGCCAGAGCCCCCGGATCCGACGCGCCGGAGGTCAGGCACACCACGACGACCCCGGCCAGCACCGCCAGTACCGCCGCCACGATCAGCCGGGCGATCCGGGCCGACTTCTGCACCCCGCCGTAGCCCGCGGCGGTCAGCGCCACCACCGCCGCGACGGCCACCGCGTGCTGCCGCCCCGGCCACACGTACGCCCCGACGGTCAGGGCCATCGCCGCACAGGAGGCCGTCTTGCCGACCACGAAGCCCCAGCCGGCCAGATACCCCCAGAACGGGCCGAGCCGCTCGCGGCCGTAGACATAGGTCCCGCCGGAGGCCGGATACCGGGCGGCCAGCCGGGCCGAGGACAGGGCGTTGCAGTACGCCACCAGGGCCGCCACCGCGAGGGCGGCGAGCAGCCCGCCGCCGGCCGCACGCGCCGCCGGGGCGAGGGCGGCGAAGATCCCCGCGCCGACCATGGCGCCGAGTCCGACCACGACGGCGTCGGAGACCCCCAGACTGCGCTTCAGCTCGTTGTCCACGGGCGGAGGGTAGCCGGGCCGGGTGACGGGCTGGGGGTGCCAGGCGTCCCGGGCCCGGCCCTGATCGCCCGGACAGGACCTAGCTGACACCCTCCCGGCCCGGGAGCGGCATGCGCCCACGCTCCCACCCCTCCAGGGCGGTCAGGCAGGCGTGGTCCAGGTGCCGCAGCCCGCTGAGGTCGAGCCGCACCGACGGCCCGAGCGGCAGCGCCTCCAGCGCGTCCAGCAGCTTCGGCAGCCGCAGGAAACTGGCGTTCCCCACGACCCGGACGCACAGCTCGTCGCCCTCCCAGGCCTCCTCGATGTGCACGTGCGAGGTCTCCCAGGCCGCCTTGGCCACCGCCAGGCCCAGCCCGATCAGCACCCCCTCGAAGAGGCTGGTGGCCACGATCGACACGGCAGTCACCACCAGGACCACCGCCTCGCCCCGGTGGGTCCGCCACAGGGCCGCCACCGCCCGGGCCGGCAGCAGCTTCCAGCCCGCGTGCAGCAGCACCCCGGCGAGCGCGGCCAGCGGGACCACCTCCAGCACCTGCGGAAAGGCCACCGCGAACAGCAGCAGCCACCCGCCGTGCATGATCCGGGCCGCCCGGGTGCGGGCCCCGGCCTCCACGTTCGCCGAGCTGCGCACGATCACGGCGGTCATCGGCAGCGCCCCGAGCAGCCCGCACACGGTGTTCCCGATGCCCTGCGCCACCAGTTCCCGGTCGTAGTCGGTGCGCGGCCCGTCATGCATCCGGTCGACGGCCGCGGCACTGAAGAGGGTCTCGGCGGAGGCGATCAGCGCGAGCGCGATCACGGTCCCGGCGGCTCCGACCGACCCCAGCACCCCGAAGCCGGACCATCCCGGCGGCGCCACCGCGTCCAGCACCCCCGTCACCCGGACCCTCTCGACGGGCAGCCGCAGCACCGCGGCCACGGCGGTGGCCGCCGCCACCCCGACCAGCGCGCCCGGCACGAGCCGCGCCCGGGCCGGCACCCGGCGCCAGAGCACCAGGACGGCGATGGTCCCCGCACCCAGCGCCACGGCGGCCCAGTCGGCCCGCGCGCCGAGCTCGTGCACCGCGGCCATCTTGGCCAGGGTCTGGCCGGGAGCCTCCACTCCGCCCACGGCGTAGAGCTGCCCGGCGATCAGCACGAGCCCGATGCCGGCCAGCATCCCGTGCACCACGGCGACTGAGATCGCCCGGAACCACCGCCCGAGCCGCAGCACCCCCATGCCCAGCTGGAGCACCCCGGCGGCCAGCACCAGCACCCCGAGCGCGGCCAGTCCGTAGCCGTGCACGGCCTCGTAGACCAGCACGGTCAGTCCGGCCGCGGGACCGCTGACCTGGAGGGCACTGCCCCGGAACCAGCCGGTGACCAGCCCCCCGACCACCCCGGTGACGATCCCCAGCTCGGCCGGTACACCCGAGGCGACGGCCACCCCCACACAGAGCGGAAGCGCGACCAGCGCGACGACGACGGACGCGCCGAAGTCCGCTCGGAAATTGCCGGCCCCGGGCATGCGGGAACCCCCTCGTCACACGGTGATGGATGTCACCCAGCGTGGTGGGCGCATCCGCCCCCGCCTAGTGACCACCGGGAGGCCGGGCAGGAGCACGCGCCGCTCACGCCCCGCACACACCTTGCGCTCCCCGCCGGGCGCCCATGACGAAGGGCACAACGCGGGCGGCCGCCGGAGAGCCCGGCGATCCGCCCCCGTTGTGCCCCACGGGTCCGCTCAGTGACGCTCTCGCGCCTCAGCGGTGGTTCAGCGGTAGTTCACGAACTGGATCGCGAAGTCCAGGTCCTTGCCCTTGAGGAGGGCCTGGACGGCCTGGAGGTCGTCACGGCTCTTGGAGCTGACGCGCAGCTCCTCGCCCTGGACCTGGGCCTTGACGCCCTTGGGGCCCTCGTCCCGGATGATCTTCGCGACCTTCTTGGCGTTCTCCTGCGAGATGCCCTCCTCGATCGACGCGAAGATCTTGTACTCCTTGCCGGACAGCTGCGGCTCGCCGGCGTCCAGCGCCTTCAGCGAGATCCCGCGCTTGACCAGCTTGGTCTCGAACACGTCGAGGACGGCCTTGACGCGCTCCTCGGAGACCGCCTCCATCAGGATCTTGTCGCCGGACCAGGCGATGGTGGCGCCGGTGCCCTTGAAGTCGTAGCGCTGCGAGAGTTCCTTGGCGGCCTGGTTGAGGGCGTTGTCGACCTCCTGCCGCTCGACCTTCGAGACGATGTCGAAACTGGAGTCGGCCATGTGCTGTGGCTCCTTGAAATCGGCTGTGATGGGCCCCGGAGGGCCGCGGCCGGACATCCCCGGACCGCTCCGCAAAGCCTAGCCACCACGCCCACGTGGAGGGCTGATCAATCCGGTGGCGAACCACCCCCGAGCATCAGGTATCGTTTACGTCGTTGCCAGGGAACAACGCCGAAAGGCGGGGGAACCGAAGCGACATCCCATGGCGGTGTGCCCGAGTGGCCAATGGGAGCGGACTGTAAATCCGTCGGCTTAGCCTACCCAGGTTCGAATCCTGGCGCCGCCACGCGAGTGGAACCCCCGTTCATCTGCGGAAACGCAGTGGACGGGGGTTTCTTCGCATACCCGGGCAGATGCCCCGGACCGGCCCCCGGCTCAGGGCCGGGGCGCGGTGACCGTCAGGTGGTAGGTCGTGTCGATCCAGAAGCCGTTCGCCGCCGCCGCCTCGACCTCCAGGACGAACTGGCCCGGCGGGAGGGGTTCGAGGGCGCACCACAGCCCCCAGGCCACCTGCGGCACCCCCCTCAAGGGGAAGGGCTTCGAGGAGAACTCGCTCAGCTTCAGCGGCGAGCTGTTCAGGGCCGCCGACGCCCGGGTCACCTCCAGCCTCCACGGCCTGGTCAGGAACGGCACCGCCGCCCGCCTGGTGTTCAGCACCGGGAAGAACAGCGGCCGGCCCGACGGGATGCTGCACCGGCGGACCACCCGGCCGCCGTAGGTCCCCGCGAGGAACCACAGGTCCCGGGGCTGACGCCACCCGGCGTACGCCCCCGTCGTGTCCCCCACCGGACTCTCCTCGTCCGGCGCGGACAGGGCCCACCGCCACCAGCGGGCCGCGAGCCGGCCGCCCTCCGCCGCGCTGACGCGCCACTCGCCGTCGCCCATGCCCCACCCCGGAACCCCGTACGGCCGCCCCCTGCGGCCGATTTCGGAGTGACCCTATCGGCCCCCCGCCGCGCACCGAAGCGGTCGGCCGGTCGTTTCACGGGGCATGACATGGACTTCGGACAAACGCGGCAAAGCCGGAGGCGGCGTACTGCTCGCCCTGCTCGGCGCCGGCATCCCGGCCCTGGTCGGAGCCGCACTGCACGGCCCCACCGGGGAGCCCTACCGGGAGACCCGGCTGTACTTCGCCGCGCAGCGCCCCGACGGCCGGGAACCGGTCGCCAAGGGGGAGTTCACCCGGTTCCTCGACCACGAGGTCACCCCGGCCTTCCCCGAAGGGCTCACCCTCCGGGACGGGTACGGCCAGTGGCGCGACGACGAGGGCGCCATCGTCCGCGAGCCCGGCTACGAGGTCGTGCTGCTCTACCCCCAGAAGGAGGCCGACGAGCGCGGTGCCCGCGTCGAGCGGATCCGCCGGCAGTACGAGAAGCAGTTCCGGCAGCACTCCGTCCAACGCACCGACGGCGAGGTGCAGGCCGGTTTCTGACAGCCGGTCGGCAGGCAGACAGGCAGACAGGCAGACAGGTCGGCAGGTCGCACGCCCCCGCCGGCCCCACCCCGCGTCAGTTCCCCGCCACGTCCTTCACGGCCACCGAGACCGGCGCCGAGCCCGAGACGAGCTCCAGCGTCAGCCCCGCCGTCGCCGGGGTCTCGACCAGCTCCGCCAGCACCGCCGCCACGTCGTCGCGCGGCACGGGACCCCGGCCCGTGCGGGCCTCCAGCCGGACCAGCCCCGTACCGGCGTCGTCCGTCAGCTGCCCCGGGCGCAGCACCGTCCACTCCAGCCCCAGCCGGGTCCGCAGATGGGCGTCGGCGTCGCCCTTCGCCCGCAGGTACACGTCGAAGACCTCCTCGCCCTCGTGCCGCGGGTCCGCGCCCATCGTGGAGACCATCAGGAAGCGGCGTACGCGCGCCCGTTCGGCGGCGTCGGCGAACAGCACCGCCGCGGCCCGGTCCACGGTGTCCTTGCGCGCCGCACCGCTGCCGGGACCGGCCCCGGCGGCGAACACCGCCACGTCCGCGCCCTGCAGGATCCCCGCGACGTGCTCGACCGAAGCCGACTCCAGGTCGCACAGCACCGGTTCGGCACCGGCCTCCCGCAGGTCGCCGCCCTGCTCCGGGTCGCGGATGACGCCCGCGACCTCGTACCCGCGCGCGGCGAGCAGGCGCTCCAGCCGCAGCGCGATCCGACCGTGTCCACCCGCGATGACGATGCGCATGTCCCGACCGTACGACGAGCCGCCCGCCCCCGCCCGCGAACACCCGGCAAACGGCTAGGGTCCCGGCTCCGTACGGCCCTGTCGGGGCAGGTCCAGGGCCACGGCGACCGCCGAGTCGCAGTACTCCCGTACGGCACTCGTACGGGCGACCACGCGCCCCCGGTGGATCACGACGCGGCTGTACGCCAGCGACAGCACCCCGGCGATCCGGTCCCCGCGCACGGCGAGCAGCTCCGCGGGGAAGCCGGCCTCCACCCGCACCTCCGGCAGCCCCATGGCCTCCCGGGCGGCGGCGCTGACCGTCTCGTAGGCCTCGCCCGCGCGCAGGCCGCCCTGGGAGGCCAGCAGGTACGCGGCTTCGAGCGGGTCGCCCCGGCCGACCGGGTTCCCGGCGTCCCGCAGCGCCCCGCTGCCGGCCGCGACGCGGACCCCGGCCGAGCGCAGGAGGCGGACGGGGGCGGTGCGCAGCCCGCGGCGCTCCAGGGCCGCGCAGTCGCCCTGGGGCAGGCAGGTGACGCGTACGCCGGCGGCGGCGAGCCGGTCGGCCGCGCGGGTGGCCGAGTCCAGCGGGAGCCGGGACAGTCCGCCGCACGGGCCGATGGTCACCCCGGGCCGCAGCCCCCCGGCCATGACCGCCAGCCGGGCCAGCCGGCCCGGGTCGTCACCGTCGGTGTGGAGGTCCACCGGGCAGCCGTGCTCCGCGGCCAGCTCCAGGACCGCCTCCAGGAAGCCCGTCGGGTCGGGGTCGAGGTCGGGACAGCCGCCGATGACCGAGGCGCCCATCTTGACGGCGTCGCGCAGCATGGCGAGCCCGTCCGCGCCGGCCACCCCGGTCAGCAGCCGGGGGACGGCCACCGTGGTCAGGTCCGCGAGCCCGCGCAGGGAGCGCCGGGCCTGGAGCACGGCCTCCATGGGCCCCAGCCCGTGCACGTCGCCGATCCGGACGTGGGAGCGCACGGCGGTGGCGCCGTGGCCGAGCTGGAGCAGGGCCGCCTCGGTGGCGCGGCGCTGCACCTCGTCGGGGGCGTACGAGACCGGCCCCTCGCCGTCGGCGGTCAGCGCGGTGTCCCCGTGGGCGTGGGGCTCGGCTGGGGCGGGCAGGAGCAGGTAGCCGCGCAGGTCGACCCGGGACAGGGCGGGGGCGGGCAGGCTGCCGGCGGTGCCCACGGCCTGGATGCGGCCGCCGCTGAGCCGGACGTCGACGGTACGGCCGTCGGTGAGCCGGGCCCCGGTGAGCAGGAGCCCCGTGGCCTCGGGGGCGGGTCCGCCGACGGGATTGCGCGGGGAGGGGGAGGGCTGCTGCGGCTGGCTGTCGGACATCGCGCTCCTGCGGTGGCTCGGGCGGTTCCTGTGCCGTGGCCGCAGCCGGCGGCCCAAGATCACGCAGCGTGCTCAGAGCCTAGGGCGCGGGGGTCCCCGGTTCGCGGAAGAGGGCAATAGTCGTACCGGTGTGGTCCCCGTGTGGCCTGCGCGTACGCAGGGAGGCGCGGGAGACGCCGGAGAGGGCGGGGCCCAGGGGGCCGGAGCGGGCCGGGATGTGACCCCGGGCACAAACGGGCCGTTATGCGGGCCGGGAGGGGCCGGAGAGCCCCGTGGAATGGCCTGGTGGCGGCTTCGGAGCCCAGTCCTCCCAAAGGATTTGGGCGATGGGCGCGCAACCGTGTAATGTCTTCCTCGCTCGCCCCAATAGCTCAGTCGGTAGAGCGTCTCCATGGTAAGGAGAAGGTCTGCGGTTCGATTCCGCATTGGGGCTCTGGTGAGAGAGGTTCCCCACCCTCGGGTGGGGAACGGATCTCATCAAAGCGGCGTAGCTCAGTCGGTAGAGCAAGCGGCTCATAATCGCTGTGTCACCGGTTCAAGTCCGGTCGCCGCTACACCCAGTAGCCGATTGCGGGGTCGGTCTCCCGATCGGCTACTCTTTTATGCGTTCATCCGTCCCATAGTCCGTCAAGGAGCACTCACGTGGCTGCCACCGACGTCCGCCCGAAGATCACGCTGGCCTGCGTGGAGTGCAAGGAGCGGAACTACATCACCAAGAAGAACCGGCGTAACAACCCGGACCGCATGGAGATGAAGAAGCACTGCCCGCGCTGCAACTCGCACACCGCGCACCGCGAGACCCGCTAGTCACTGGCGAAGTCTCCAATATAGGCACCGTCATGAGGTCGTCCCCTTCAATGGGGGCGGCCTTGTGTCGTTTCCGCGCCGGATCTTGATCAGGTGCGCGGTACACCGGACCGGGTGCGGCCGGAGTACTTGATTCGCGCCGCCTTCAAACGCGCCCCTTCAACGTGTCCCTGCAACAGGAGGCAGTGAGCCATGGCCCTCGATCAGACCTTCGTGGGGCGGACCTACCCGCCCACCGAGCCGTACGAGGTCGGCCGGGAGAAGATCCGCGAATTCGCGGTCGCGGTGGGTGACGAGAATCCCGTCTACACCGATCCCGAAGCCGCCAAGGCGTTCGGTCACCAGGACGTGATCGCCCCGCCGACTTTCGTGTTCGCCATCACCTTCGCGGCGGCGGGCCAGGTCATCGAGGACCCGCAGCTGGGGCTGGACTACAGCCGCGTCGTGCACGGCGACCAGAAGTTCGCGTACGTCCGCCCCGTGCGGGCGGGTGACCGGCTCACCGTGACCTCCACCATCGAGGCCGTGAAGTCGCTCGCCGGCAACGACATCATCGACATCCGCGGCGAAGTCCACGACGAGTCCGGCGAGCACGTGGTGACCGCGTGGACCAAGCTCGTGTCCCGCGCCCCCGAGGAGGCCTGAGATGACCGCGCAGATCCACTACGCCGACGTCGAGGTCGGCACCGAGCTCCCGGCGGCGTCCTTCCCCGTGACCCGCGCCACGCTCGTCCGCTACGCCGGCGCCTCGGGTGACTTCAACCCGATCCACTGGAACGAGAAGTTCGCCAAGGAGGTCGGACTGCCGGACGTGATCGCACACGGCATGTTCACCATGGCCGAGGCGATCCGCGTGGTGACCGACTGGGTGGGCGACCCGGGCGCGGTCGTCGAGTACGGCGTCCGCTTCACCAAGCCGGTCGTCGTCGCGAACGACGACCAGGGCGCGCTGATCGAGGTCACCGCGAAGGTCGCCGCCAAGCTGGACGACAACCGCGTACGGGTCGACCTGACGGCGATCAGCGCCGGCCAGAAGGTCCTGGGCATGTCCCGCGCCGTGGTGAAGCTGGCCTGACCCGCCGGCCCCCTGGGGGCGCGGGTGAAGTGGTACGCCGCCCCGCGGGGCGGAGGCTGCGCCAGTGACGCGGCACCGCCCCGGGCCGGCGGTGGCCCGCACCCGCGCGGAGCGCGAACGCCCCCGGCCTCGCGGCACAGGCACCCCCGCGGCCCGGGCCGACCCGGGGGAGGCGGGGCGGGGCGCGCGGCTTCACGGTTCGGGCCCGCCATCTCCCCCTCGAGGGGGTGGGGGCCGGGCGGTGGCTGCCCACCCGCCCCCTTGTCTGCGGGGCGGTGGGTGGGGAGCGTGTCCTGCCTGGGCGGTCTCACAGCCGGTTTGGGGGTTTCCCGTCAGTCCCATCGTCCTTCCGTGTTGGGCCGGTCCCTCAAGGGCGCTCCCTTCGGTCGCGTCACTGCGTGATCGCCTTCGGCGACCCTTGACCGACCGTCCCGCCCCGGAAAGACAAAGGACTGCCGGGAAACCCCCAAAAGAACGGCACGGTCGATGGTGGGAGGGACGGGTCTCTCAGCGATGAGGCGAGGGGACGGGCCGTGCCCCGCCGGGCAGCCGGGCGGCCTTCATTCCTGACCCAGGGCCGGGGGCGCGGTTACCCGCACCACATGCCGACCAGAGCCTCGTGCGGAGCACCCAGGCGCGGCAGATCGCTACGCGCTCCTCTTTTCTCGGCGTCCGGCGACCGTCTTGGGCTGATACCCGCACCACGTGTTGATCAGAGCAGCGCGGGAAGCGGATGGGCGCGGCAGATCGCTACGCGCTGCCGAGATCTCGGCGTCCGCAGCCCGTCTGGGGCTGATATCTGCACGTGAGGGCGGAGAGAGACCCCTTCGGCAGCGGCAGGCGCGGCAGATCGCTACGTGCTTCCCCCGTCTCGGCGTCCGTCGGCCGTCTGCGGCTGATCATGGGCCGACAAGGACTTCGGCGCCCCCTTTGTCCGTTTCTGTGGGCTGTGGCGGGGCCTGAAGGGCCCCTGTCGGACTCTGCGGTTGAAGAAAGCAACCCCAGACTCCGACAGGCGGGTGATTGGTCTCCGGGAGGGCCGATTCGCCCTCCCGAAGGCCCTCATCCGCCCTTCTTTCACCCGTCCCGGCCCAAGACGGCCGCCGGACGCCGAGAAAATGAGGAGCGCGTAGCGATCTGGTGCGCCTGTCGTGCCCGGATGGGGTCCTGCGCATCATTTGGTGCGGGTATCAGCCCCAGACGTGCTGCCGGACGCCAAGCGATGGGCAGCGCGTAGCGTTCTGCCGCGCCCATCCGCTTCCCGCACTCCTCTGGTCGTCCTTGGGTGCGGGTATCAGCCACGGACGGCCGCCAGTCGCCGAGATCTGAGGAGCGCGTAGCGATCTGCTGCGCCTGGGTGGTCCGCAGGGGGCTCTGGTCGGCATGTGGTGCGGGTAGTCGGACCCCTGGCCCGGGATCGCGACGTCTGAGGGCCCGGATGCCCGGCGCGCCGGGCCCCGGCTCCTCGCCTCATCGCTGACGGACCCGCTCGTCCAACCATGGACCGTGCCGTTCTTTTGGGGGTTTCCCGGCAGTCTTTCGGCTTTCCGGGGCGGGACGGTCGGTCAAGGGTCGCCGAAGGCGATCACGAAGTGACGCGACGAAGGAGCGCCCTTGACGGGCCGGCACGACACGGAAGGACGATGGGACTGACGGGAAGCCCCCAAACCGGCCGTGAGGCGGGCCCGCTGGGACTCCGCCCGGTACCCCGACCGGCATTCCGCCCCCGCCCCGCCGGAACCCCGCCCCCGCTCCCGCCCCCGCCCCGCCCTCCGAAACCCCGCCCCGCCCGCCCCTTGACCGAGTTAGTGATTGAGTACTAACTTCGAACCATGGCAAGGATGAGTGCGGACGAGCGGCGTGAGAGCGTCATTCGCGCGGCGATTCACGAGTTCGCGCGCGGCGGGTACTACGGGACTTCGACCGAGGTGATCGCCAGGCGGGTCGGGGTCTCGCAGCCGTACCTCTTCCGGCTGTTCCCCGGCAAGCAGGCGATCTTCCTCGCCGCCGCCGCCCGCTGCATCGAGCGGACGCGGGACGTGTTCGCCCGGGCGGCGGACGGGCTCGGGGGTGACCAGGCGCGGGAGGCCATGGCCGAGGCGTACCACCGGCACATCACCGACGACCCGCAGGTCGTGCAGATGCAGCTCCAGATGTACGTCACCGTCGCCGCCGCCGAGGCGGCCGGCGACCGGGAGTTTGGCGAGCTCGTACGGGCCGGCTGGCTGGAGCTCTGGGACACCGTGCGGGTGCCGCTCGGCGGGGACGCCGGCGAGACGACCACCTTCATGGCCTACGGCATGCTCATCAACACCCTCACCGCGATGGGCTTCCCGCCCGGTCACCGCGTCTGGGAGGGGTTCCACGGGCTGGGTCGGTCCGAGGCCCGGCCCGAGGCGTAGCGCCACCCCTGACGGCTCCGCCGTCTTTTTCTGCCCACGAAAGTTAGTCAGCAATAACTAACAATCCTCAGGGGGAACCGTGACCCAGCAAGCCGAGACGAAGCTCCGCGGGCCCGCCCGCTGGGCGCTCGTGCTCACCGGGGCCGCCAGTTTCATGGCGGCCCTCGACAACCTCGTCGTCACCACCGCCCTCCCCGCCATCCGCGCCGACCTCGGCGGCGGGCTGGAGGACCTGGAGTGGACGGTGAACGCCTACACGCTCACCTTCGCCGTCCTGCTGATGTTCGGCTCCGCCCTCGGTGACCGCTTCGGCCGGCGGCGGCTCTTCATCGCCGGTCTCGCCGTCTTCACCGCGGCCTCCGCGGCGGCCGCGCTCTCGCCCGGGATCGACCAGCTCATCGCCGCCCGCGCCGTCCAGGGCGTGGGCGCGGCGGTCATGATGCCGCTCAGCCTCACCCTGCTCACCGCCGCCGTTCCCGCCGCGCGGCGGGGGATGGCCCTGGGGATCTACGGAGCCGTGAGCGGGCTGGCCGTCGCCAGTGGCCCCCTCATCGGGGGCAGCCTCACCGAGCACATCTCCTGGCAGTGGATCTTCTGGCTCAACGTTCCCATCGGGCTCGCCGTGATCCCGCTCGCCCGCCTGCGCCTGGCGGAGTCCACCGCTCCGAACGCCCGTCTCGACCTGCCCGGCACCCTCCTCATCAGCGGCGGCCTCTTCGGCATCGTCTACGGCCTGGTCAACGCCAACGCCGACGGCTGGACCAGCGCCCCCGTCCTGACCGGCCTGATCGCGGGCGCAGCCCTCGTCGCGGGCTTCGTCCACCACGGCTTCCGGAGCGCGAACCCGATGCTCCCCATGCGGCTCTTCCGCAGCCGGGGCTTCTTCGGGATCAACTTCGCCAGCCTGCTGATGTACCTCGGCATGTTCGGGTCGATCTTCCTGCTCAGCCAGTTCCTCCAGGGGGTCGCCGGCTACTCGCCCACCGAGGCCGGCCTGCGCATGCTGCCCTGGACCGGGATGGGGATCCTCGTCGCGCCGATCGCGGGAATGCTGTCCGACCGGATCGGCGGCCGGCCCGTCGTCGTCGCGGGGCTGGCCCTGCAAGCGCTCGGGCTCGGCTGGTTCGCGGTGATCCTGAGCGCGGACGTCTCGTACGCCGCGCAGCTGCCCGCGCTCGTCCTGAGCGGGATCGGCATGTCGCTGTACTTCGCCCCCGCGAGCAACGTGCTCATGTCCACCGTGGCCCCCGCCGACCAGGGCAGGGCCTCCGGTACCAACAGCGCCCTGCGCGAGGTCGGCGGCGCCCTCGGGGTCGCGGTCCTGGCCTCCGTCTTCTCCGCCCGGGGCGGCTACGAGACCCCGCGGACCTTCACCGACGGCACCGTTCCCGCCCTGTGGATCGGCGCCGCCGCAGTGGCCACGGCCGCCGCCCTCGCCCTGCTCCTCCCGCGCAGCGCGAGGACCGCCCCCGCCGCCGTGCCGGAGCCGGTCCCCGCCCCCGCCCGCGTCGCCTGACCACAGAAGGAGACTCCGTCATGCCCGACATCCCGTGGCTCACGCCCACCCAGGCCGCCCCCGGGGCCGAGGTCTACGTCATGGCCTCCCGCTTCGAGACCGCCACCCTCCTCGGCGCCGTCAGGTTCTTCCTCAAGGCGCCCGGCATCATCGGCCAGATCCGCAAGGCCCCCGGCGCCCACGGCGCGGCCCTCCGGGCCCGCGTCCTCGGCCGGACCTTCCTCACCCTCTCCGCCTGGGAGGACCGGGACGCGCTCTACCGCTTCGCCCGCAGCGAGCCGCACCGCTCCAGCTCCCGCGCCGCCAGCGCGTACATGAAGGAATCCGCCTTCACCTTCTGGACCGTCCCGGCCTCCGAACTCCCCATCACCTGGGCCGAGGCCGAGCGCCGACTGGCGGAGCAGAAGCAGGGCTACTGAGTGCCCCGCCGGGATGCGAGGGGGACGGACCGTACTCTTGTCCACGTGCAGGAACTCCACGACGCCCCCCTCGCCCCGCTGACCACCTTCCGCCTCGGCGGCCCCGCGGCCCGGCTGGTCACCGCGACCACCGACGCCGAAGTGGTCGAAACCGTGCGCGCCGCGGACGAGAGCGGCACCCCGCTCCTGGTCATCGGCGGCGGCAGCAACCTGGTCATCGGAGACCAGGGCTTCGCCGGAACCGCCCTGCGCATCGCCACCACCGGCTTCACCCTCGACGGCACCACCCTGGAGCTCGCCGCCGGCGAGAACTGGAGCGACGCCGTCGCCCGCACCGTCGAGGCCGGGCTCGCCGGCATCGAGTGCCTCGCCGGGATCCCCGGCTCGGCCGGCGCCACCCCGATCCAGAACGTGGGCGCGTACGGCCAGGAGGTCTGCGACACGATCACCGAGGTCGTCGCCTACGACCGCACCACCGGCGAGACGGTCACCCTGACCGCCGCCGAGTGCGCCTTCCGGTACCGCAACAGCACCTTCAAGGACCAGCCCGACCGCTACGTCGTCCTGCGCGTGCGCTTCGCCCTGGAGGACGCGGGGGGCCTCTCCGCTCCGATCAAGTACCCCGAGACGGCCCGCGCCCTCGGCGTCGAGGCCGGCGACCGGGTCCCGGCCGCCCTCGCCCGCGAGACCGTACTGCGCCTGCGTGCGGGCAAGGGCATGGTCCTGGACCCCGCCGACCACGACACCTGGTCGGCCGGTTCCTTCTTCCACAACCCGATCCTGACCGACGAGGCCTACGCGGCCTTCCTGGCCCGCGCCCAGGACCGCCTCGGCGCCGACACCGCCCCGCCCGCCTACCCGGCCGGCGAGGGCCGTACGAAGACCAGCGCGGCCTGGCTGATCGACAAGGCCGGCTTCACCAAGGGCTACGGCAGCGGCCCCGCCCGCATCTCCACCAAGCACACCCTCGCCCTCACCAACCGGGGCGAGGCCACCACCGAGGACCTGCTGACCCTCGCCCGGGAGGTCGTCGCGGGCGTCCACGCGGCGTTCGGCGTCACCCTCGTCAACGAGCCGGTGACGGTCGGCGTCGACCTCTGACATGCACTGCCCCCTGCACGGGGCCGGTACGGACCCCACACGACTGGTGGGGCGCGAGATCCGCCGGGTCGTCGCGTCCTGGCACATCTGCGAAGGCGAGCGCTCCGAGGCGCCGCTCGACGTCTGGCTGATCGACAGCGTCGGCGACTGCACGCGCATCACCACGGGGTCCGACCAGTGCCTCATCGTCGAGTGCGCCGAGCCGCACGAGCCGTACGACCTGGGGGAATGGGGCCGGATCGAGGTCGGCGAGGACCTCGGCGAGCACCCCTTCCTGCGCCACCTCGGCCAGACCGTCGAATCGGTCGCCGAGTTCGCGCTGCCCGAGCAGGGGCGCACCCACCTGGAGATCGGCTTCCCCGACGGTCACCGGGTACGGGCCGACTGCCACGAGGGCGACCTGCGGCTCACCCGGCCAGCCAGTGCTCGATCCCGTCCAGCAGCTTCGCCTTGACCTCCTCCGGAGCGGCCGACCCGCGCACCGACTGACGGGCCAGCTCGGCGAGCTCCGCGTCCGTGAAGGCGTGGTGGCGGCGGGCGATCTCGTACTGGGCCGCGAGCCGCGACCCGAAGAGCAGCGGGTCGTCCGCGCCCAGCGCCATCGGCACCCCGGCCTCGAAGAGGGTGCGCAGCGGCACGTCCTCGGGGCGTTCGTAGACGCCGAGGGCGACGTTGGAGGCAGGGCAGACCTCGCAGGTGACCTGCCGGTCGGCGAGCCGCTTCAGCAGCCGGGGGTCCTCGGCGGCGCGTACGCCGTGCCCGATGCGGGAGGCGTGCAGGTCGTCGAGGCAGTCGCGGACGGAGGAGGGTCCGGTCAGCTCTCCGCCGTGCGGGGCCGCGAGCAGGCCGCCCTCACGGGCGATGGCGAAGGCGCGGTCGAAGTCGCGGGCCATGCCGCGGCGTTCGTCGTTGGAGAGGCCGAAGCCGACGATGCCGCGGTCGGCGTAGCGGACGGCGAGCCGGGCGAGGGTGCGGGCGTCGAGGGGGTGCTTCATGCGGTTCGCGGCGATCAGGACCCGCATGCCGAGGCCGGTCTCGCGGGAGGCGCTGTCGACGGCGTCGAGGATGACCTCGACGGCCGGGATCATCCCGCCGAGGAGGGGCGCGTAGGAGGTGGGGTCGACCTGGATCTCCAGCCAGCCGCTGCCGTCCCGCACGTCCTCCTCGGCCGCCTCGCGGACCAGCCGCTGGATGTCCTCGGGCTCGCGCAGGCAGTTGCGGGCGGCGTCGTAGAGCCGCTGGAAGCGGAACCAGCCGCGCTCGTCGGTGGCCCGCAGCTTGGGCGGCTCCCCGGCGGTCAGGGCGTCGGGGAGGCGGACGCCGTACTTGTCGGCGAGCTCCAGCAGGGTCGACGGGCGCATCGAGCCCGTGAAGTGCAGGTGGAGGTGGGCCTTCGGCAGAAGCGTGAGATCGCGTACGTGCTCCATCTGGTGATCCTGCCGCATCGGTCACCCGATTGGCAGCGGATTACCTGAACGGGACGTTGCCCGAACATGAATCTGACGCGGGCGGGAGTGGGGCCGGGAACGCCGGAGCGGCGCCACCCCTCGGGGTGACGCCGCTCCGTACCGCGGAACCGCCGGAGGCCTAGGCCTTGGCCTCCGCGAGGAGCTTCTGGATGCGGGACACGCCCTCGACCAGGTCCTCGTCGCCCAGGGCGTAGGACAGGCGCAGGTAGCCGGGGGTGCCGAAGGCCTCGCCCGGGACGACCGCGACCTCGACCTCGTCGAGGATCAGCGCGGCGAGCTCGACGGAGTCCTGCGGGCGCTTGCCGCGGATCTCCTTGCCGAGCAGCTCCTTGACCGACGGGTACGCGTAGAACGCGCCCTCGGGGGTCGGGCAGAAGACGCCGTCGATCTCGTTGAGCATCTTCACCATCGTCTGGCGGCGGCGGTCGAAGGCCTTGCGCATCTCGGCGACGGCGTCCAGGTCGCCCGAGACGGCGGCCAGCGCGGCGACCTGGGCCACGTTGGAGACGTTGGAGGTGGCGTGCGACTGGAGGTTGGTCGCGGCCTTGATGACGTCCTGCGGGGCGATGACCCAGCCCACGCGCCAGCCGGTCATGGCGTACGTCTTGGCGACGCCGTTGACGATGATGCACTTGTCGCGCAGGGCCGGGACCAGCACGGGCAGCGAGGTGAACTTCGCGTCGCCGTAGACCAGGTGCTCGTAGATCTCGTCCGTGAGGACCCACAGGCCGTGCTCGGCGGCCCACTCGCCGATCGCCTTGGCGTCCGCCTCGCTGTAGACCGCGCCGGTCGGGTTGGAGGGGGAGACGAACAGGACGACCTTGGTGCGCTCGGTGCGGGCGGCCTCCAGCTGCTCGACGGAGACGCGGTAGCCGGTGGTCTCGTCGGCGACGACCTCGACCGGGACACCGCCGGCGAGGCGGATCGACTCCGGGTAGGTGGTCCAGTACGGGGCGGGGACGATGACCTCGTCGCCCGGGTCGAGGATCGCCGCGAAGGCCTCGTAGATGGCCTGCTTGCCGCCGTTGGTCACCAGGACCTGGGAGGCGTCGACCTCGTAGCCGGAGTCGCGCAGCGTCTTGGCGGCGATGGCCTTCTTCAGCTCGGGGAGGCCGCCGGCCGGGGTGTAGCGGTGGAACCGGGGGTCGCGGCAGGCCTCGACCGCCGCCTCGACGATGTAGGCCGGCGTCGGGAAGTCGGGCTCGCCCGCGCCGAAGCCGATCACCGGGCGCCCGGCGGCCTTGAGGGCCTTGGCCTTGGCGTCGACGGCGAGGGTGGCGGACTCGGAAATGGCGCCGATGCGGGCAGACACCCGGCGCTCGGAGGAAGGCGTTGCAGAGGTCATGGGGCCAATCGTCCCAGACGGCCGAGAGGGCCCGCACACCGTTTCAGTCACCGGACGGAGCAGATCCGGATGTCTTCTGTTCGACGTCACGGCCCGGACCACGTACACTCACCTGTCGTTGGTCCTCAACAGCCGCCCCAGAGCGTGAGCACTCCGTGCACTCGCCCGGATGCGGTAGGTTGGGGGACGCAACAAAGGGTCGTAGCTCAATTGGTAGAGCACTGGTCTCCAAAACCAGCGGTTGGGGGTTCGAGTCCCTCCGGCCCTGCTCCACACTCCTTCTCGGATGTGTGCGCAGGTACGTACTTCGATGCAACGCCGTGCGGCGCAACCGGGCGCGGCTACGGCCACGACCCGGATTCAGGTGAGAGACGTGACGGACGCCCTGGGCTCCATCGACATGCCTGACGCCGACAGCGACACTCGCGAGAA
Source organism: Streptomyces sp. NPDC037421 (assembly GCF_055602105.1). Classification (NCBI taxonomy): domain Bacteria; kingdom Bacillati; phylum Actinomycetota; class Actinomycetes; order Kitasatosporales; family Streptomycetaceae; genus Streptomyces; species Streptomyces sp. NPDC037421. The sequence continues at coordinate 318,397 of NZ_JBVJWV010000006.1, read as the reverse complement.
GAAGGCCCGCAAGGGCGGCAAGCGCGGAAAGAAGGGCCCCTTCGGGCGCCTCGCGCTGTTCTACCGCCAGATCGTCGCGGAACTCCGCAAGGTCGTATGGCCCACCCGCAACCAGCTCACGACGTACACCACCGTGGTGATTGTCTTCGTCGTCATCATGATCGGTCTGGTGACCGTGATTGACTATGGGTTCCAGGAAGCCATCAAGTTCGTCTTCGGCTGATCCCCGCGGAGGGCGGCGCCTTGATGGGTGCCGCCTTTTTTCGCATGTTCGACCACCTTTTGTATCCAGGAAGAAGCAGCCACCGTGTCTGACCCGAACCTGAACGCGAGCCACGACTCCGTCGAGTCCGTCGAGGACCAGCTCGACATCGTCGAGGCGGCGGACGCTGTGGACCCCGACGAGGTCGAGCTCGCCGACGCCGAGGCCGGCATTGCCGCCGAGGAAGCCGCGCTGCACGTCGAGGACGAGGTCGACGCCGAGGCTGACACCGACGAGTTCGCCGACGAGGACGCCGAGGACGAGGGCGACATCGAGGCCGAGGCCGACGCCGACGTCGAGATCGAGGACGCCGAGGAGGCCGAGCCCGCCGAGCCCGTCGACCCCATCCAGGCCCTGCGCGACGAACTGCGCCTGCTGCCCGGCGAGTGGTACGTGATCCACACCTACGCGGGCTACGAGAAGCGCGTGAAGGCCAACCTGGAGCAGCGCGCCGTCTCGCTGAACGTCGAGGAGTTCATCTACCAGGCCGAGGTGCCCGAGGAAGAGATCGTCCAGATCAAGAACGGCGAGCGCAAGAACGTCCGGCAGAACAAGCTGCCCGGTTACGTTCTCGTCCGCATGGATCTGACGAACGAGTCCTGGGGCGTCGTCCGCAACACCCCGGGTGTCACCGGCTTCGTCGGCAACGCGTACGACCCGTACCCGCTGACCCTCGACGAGATCGTCAAGATGCTCGCCCCCGAGGCGCAGGAGAAGGCCGCCAAGCAGGCCGCCGAAGAGGCCGGCCTGCCCGCGCCCGCCGTCAAGCGCACCATCGAGGTCCTGGACTTCGAGGTCGGCGACTCGGTCACCGTCACCGACGGCCCGTTCGCCACGCTCCAGGCGACGATCAACGAGATCAACCCGGACTCGAAGAAGGTCAAGGGCCTCGTCGAGATCTTCGGCCGCGAGACCCCGGTCGAGCTCAGCTTCGACCAGATCCAGAAGAACTGATCTTCCGGATTCAAAGCTTCCGAACCAGGTCAGACCAGCCCGTAAAGGGCGGTCTGACCTGCTCGGTTTTTAGCCCCGCGCCCATACCCGTTATCGTGGTGCGGTATGCCTCCATCCGGATGACCGGACGGACGGCTGAAAACTCTCACTAGGACCCGGAGAGAGCAATGCCTCCCAAGAAGAAGAAGGTCACGGGGCTTATCAAGCTCCAGATCAAGGCCGGTGCGGCCAACCCGGCTCCGCCGGTCGGCCCCGCGCTCGGTCAGCACGGCGTCAACATCATGGAGTTCTGCAAGGCCTACAACGCCGCGACCGAGTCGCAGCGTGGCATGGTCGTGCCGGTGGAGATCACGGTCTACGAGGACCGCTCCTTCACCTTCATCACCAAGACGCCGCCGGCCGCGCGCCTCATCCTGAAGAGCGCCGGCATCGAGAAGGGCTCTGGCGAGCCGCACAAGACCAAGGTCGCGAAGCTCACGCGTGACCAGGTCCGCGAGATCGCCACGATCAAGATGCCCGACCTCAACGCGAACGACATCGACGCCGCCGAGAAGATCATCGCCGGCACCGCCCGTTCGATGGGTATCACGGTCGAGGGCTGATCCAGCCCCTCGCAGTTCCCCAGTGGTAGGGCCAAGCGCTGGTCCGTACCACGACTCCATGCCTGAAGCACTTACACAGGAGCAGAAGTGAAGCGCAGCAAGACTCTCCGCGCTGCGGACGCCAAGGTCGACCGGGAGAAGCTCTACGCTCCCCTCGAGGCCGTCCGTCTCGCCAAGGACACCAGCACCACCAAGTTCGACGCCACCGTCGAGGTTGCCTTCCGCCTGGGTGTCGACCCGCGCAAGGCCGACCAGATGGTCCGCGGCACCGTGAACCTCCCGCACGGCACCGGCAAGACCGCCCGGGTCCTGGTCTTCGCGACCGGTGACCGTGCTGCGGCCGCGGAAGCCGCCGGCGCCGACATCGTCGGCGACGACGAGCTGATCAACGAGATCGCCAAGGGCAACCGCCTCAACGAGTTCGACGCCGTTGTGGCCACCCCGGACCTCATGGGCAAGGTCGGCCGCCTCGGCCGCGTGCTCGGTCCGCGTGGTCTGATGCCGAACCCGAAGACCGGCACCGTCACCATGGACGTCGCGAAGGCTGTCACCGAGATCAAGGGTGGCAAGATCGAGTTCCGCGTCGACAAGCACTCGAACCTGCACTTCATCATCGGCAAGGTCTCCTTCTCCGATGAGCAGCTGGTCGAGAACTACGGCGCGGCCCTGGACGAGATCATCCGTCTGAAGCCGTCCGCCGCCAAGGGCCGCTACATCAAGAAGGCCGCCCTGAGCACCACGATGGGCCCCGGCATCCAGCTGGACTCCAACCGCACCCGGAACCTCCTCGTCGAGGAAGACCCGGCTGCTGTCTGAGCCTCACGGCTCGCCTGAGTGGCTGAACGGGCCCCTCGCTCCCTCGGGAGCGGGGGGCCCGTTTCCGTGCGTCCCGTGGCCGGGACGCGTCCGGTGAGCGGTATCTCGGGAGCGCTCACCGTGCGCTGCCCCGTATGGTCATACGGCTATCGATCAACACCAGGGGTGGGGACTCCATGCTGACGCACCGCAAGAAGACCGCAGGCGCCGCGCTGGCCGCCGTACTGCTCGTGGGCGGGGCCACGACGGCGTGCGAGGACGGGAAGAAGGCGGAGGGCGGCAAGGCGGCTTCCGCGCCGTCCGCGCAGGCCTCCCCGTCGGCCGCGGCCTCCCCGGCCGCGAAGGGGGCCGCGGACGCGACCCCTGCCGCGTTCCTGCAGAAGACCAGGAAGAAGTCCGAGGAGATCACCTCCCTGCGCTACAGCATGTCCGGGACCGTCGCGGGCCAGCAGGTCTCCGTGGAGACCTCCATGCGGCTCAAGCCGTCCGCGGCGATGTCGATGAAGACGAGCTCCCAGGGCGGCGCAGAGTCCGGCACCGTGGAGATCCGGCTGATCGACGGGACCATGTACCTGGGCTCCGAGGGCACGTGGCTGAAGTTCGACACGAAGGCCCTCGACCCGGCGACGGCGAAGAAGATGGAGACCGCGCGGGGCGGTGCCAACAGCTCCGGCGAGAACCCGGGGGACCGGGCCGACCAGCTGATGGGCGCCAAGGACCTCAAGACCGTCGGTGAGGAGACCGTCGACGGCGTGAAGACCACGCACGTCTCCGGGACCGTCACGACGGAGCAGATGCGCGCCGGCATCGCGACGACCGCCACTCCGGAGGCCAAGGAGCGCCAGGAGAAGAGCGTCAAGCAGCTGGAGGGCGAGGGCATCAAGAGCCTCAACGTCGACATGTGGGTCGACGAGTCGGGCCACACCAAGCAGGTCCGCACCCGCGGTGAGGGCACCAAGGGCCCGATGGACACGACGATCAAGTTCCTGGACTACAACAAGCCGGTCGAGGTCACCGCCCCGCCGGCCGACCAGGTCGTGGACCTCGCCGAGATGATGAAGCGCTCCGGCTCCGGCCCCGGCACCCAGCAGGGCTGACCGGGCAGAACCCGTGGAGCGGATCCGCCGTACGGGCGGATTTGCTCTGCAACGGATGGTTCGCGTACGCTTCCCCGGAAGCCAAAGACCGCTGGTCGTTGCCGTGCCTGTAAGGGTGCGGTGGCCGAAGGATCCGCTGAGTGCGGACGACCCGCGCAGGTGACTGTGGAAGGTTCCCGGAAGTCATTCCGGTTGAGCCACGCCCTGGCGCCTGCGCCGGGGCGTTTCGTTTTTCAGCCCCTTCTGAGCGGTCCTCATCACCCGGAAGGAGGCGAACGCACCATGCCGACGCCCAACAAGGCTGCATCGGTAGCCGAGCTCAAGGACGCGTTCCAGAGCTCGAACGCCGCCGTGCTGACCGAGTACCGGGGTCTCACCGTCGCGCAGCTCAAGACGCTGCGTCGCTCCCTTGGTGAGAACGCCCAGTACGCCGTGGTGAAGAACACGCTGACCAAGATTGCGGCCAACCAGGCCGGGATCACCGCGCTGGACGAGCACTTCGCTGGTCCGACCGCGGTCGCCTTCATCACCGGTGACCCGGTGGAGTCGGCGAAGAGCCTGCGTGACTTCGCCAAGGAAAACCCCAACCTGATCATCAAGGCGGGTGTCCTTGATGGTAAGGCGCTCTCCGCCGATGACATCAAGAAGCTTGCGGACCTCGAGTCCCGCGAGGTTCTGCTCAGCAAGCTGGCCGGCGCGTTCAAGGGCAAGCAGACCCAGGCTGCTCAGCTCTTCCAGGCGCTGCCGACGAAGCTCGTCCGCACCGTGGACGCGCTCCGTGCCAAGCAGGCCGAGCAGGGCGGTGCCGAGTAATTCGGCTCGCGCACTGATCCACGCCGCCTAGTGCGTGGGTCGTAGCGGGCCGCTACGCCCGCCTCTCTATACATCCGGCACCTGCCGAATTAGTGGAAGGATCGCCCATCATGGCGAAGCTCTCTCAGGAAGACCTGCTCGCTCAGTTCGAGGAGATGACCCTCATCGAGCTCTCCGAGTTCGTCTCCGCGTTCGAGGAGAAGTTCGACGTCAAGGCCGCCGCGGCCGTCGCCGTTGCCGCCCCGGGTGCCCCGGGCGCCGGTGCCGTCGCCGAGGTCGAGGAGAAGGACGAGTTCGACGTCATCCTCACCGGCGCCGGCGACAAGAAGATCCAGGTCATCAAGGTCGTGCGCGAGCTGACCTCCCTGGGTCTGAAGGAGGCCAAGGACCTCGTCGACGGCACCCCGAAGCCGGTCCTCGAGAAGGTCAACAAGGAGGCCGCTGACAAGGCCGCCGAGGCCCTCAAGGCTGCCGGTGCGGCCGTCGAGGTCAAGTAACACCTCTGAGGCCGCCTGACGGCCTCTGCGAAGGGCGATCACCCGTAAGGGTGGTCGCCCTTTGGCGTACCCGCAGTGCCTGACTTGCCCTCGTCTCGTTGGGGAGTAGGGTGATCTTCGTTGTCCCGAAGCAGGGTCCGGAGATGATCCGCTCGGAGCACGGGGCCTTGACGAACGGCCAGCGGCGCGCAATTCTCAGTCCCGTCGTGAGGTCGGCCAGCTCGATCCGGGATCCGAGGCATGGATCGACTACGAAGAGGGCAGTACTGATACGCGCTCTGTGTACGAGAGCCCGCAGCGTGTTGGTTGAACAACGTAGGGAAGGGCCTGTTGCCGGTTTCCGGAAACCTGGTCTGGACATCAGTGAGCCGAGTGGCTACACTGACCCTTTGCGCTGCCTGTTAGCTGTCCCCTGCCCGTCGCCAGGGGCATGCCCACGCTCGAGCACATCTGACTGACCGCCTCTGACCTGGTCTTTTGGCCAGATCGGAAGCACCTTGTCTTCTGTGTCGGCTGGGACCGGTACGCGCGTAGTGAGTCCGAGCCCTCGGAAGGACCCCCTCTTGGCCGCCTCGCGCAACGCCTCGACCAATACGAACAACGGTGCCAGCACCGCCCCGCTGCGCATCTCCTTTGCAAAGATCAAGGAGCCCCTCGAGGTTCCGAACCTCCTGGCGCTGCAGACCGAGAGCTTTGACTGGCTGCTCGGCAACGCCGCCTGGAAGTCCCGCGTCGAGTCGGCGCTTGAGAGTGGACAGGACGTCCCCACCAAGTCCGGTCTGGAAGAGATCTTCGAGGAGATCTCGCCGATCGAGGACTTCTCCGGGTCGATGTCGCTGACGTTCCGCGACCACCGGTTCGAGCCGGCGAAGAACTCCGTCGACGAGTGCAAGGAGCGCGACTTCACGTACGCGGCGCCGCTCTTCGTCACGGCCGAGTTCACGAACAACGAGACCGGTGAGATCAAGTCTCAGACGGTCTTCATGGGCGACTTCCCGCTCATGACCAACAAGGGCACCTTCGTCATCAACGGCACCGAGCGCGTCGTCGTGTCGCAGCTCGTCCGTTCCCCGGGTGTCTACTTCGACTCCTCCATCGACAAGACGTCCGACAAGGACATCTTCTCCGCCAAGATCATCCCGTCCCGGGGTGCCTGGCTGGAGATGGAGGTCGACAAGCGCGACATGGTCGGCGTCCGCATCGACCGCAAGCGCAAGCAGTCCGTCACCGTCCTCCTCAAGGCCCTCGGCTGGACCACCGAGCAGATCCTCGAGGAGTTCGGCGAGTACGAGTCCATGCGCGCCACCCTGGAGAAGGACCACACCCAGGGCCAGGACGACGCGCTGCTCGACATCTACCGCAAGCTGCGCCCGGGCGAGCCGCCGACCCGCGAGGCCGCTCAGACGCTGCTCGAGAACCTCTACTTCAACCCGAAGCGCTACGACCTCGCGAAGGTCGGCCGCTACAAGGTGAACAAGAAGCTCGGCGCCGACGAGCCGCTCGACGCCGGTGTGCTCACCACCGACGACGTCATCGCGACGATCAAGTACCTCGTCAAGCTCCACGCGGGCGAGACCGAGACCATCGGTGAGTCGGGCCGTTCGATCGTCGTCGAGACCGACGACATCGACCACTTCGGCAACCGTCGTCTGCGCAACGTCGGCGAGCTCATCCAGAACCAGGTCCGCACGGGTCTGGCTCGTATGGAGCGCGTCGTGCGCGAGCGCATGACCACCCAGGACGTCGAGGCGATCACGCCGCAGACCCTGATCAACATCCGGCCGGTCGTCGCCTCCATCAAGGAGTTCTTCGGCACCAGCCAGCTGTCGCAGTTCATGGACCAGAACAACCCGCTGTCGGGTCTGACGCACAAGCGTCGTCTCTCGGCTCTGGGTCCCGGCGGTCTCTCCCGTGAGCGGGCCGGCTTCGAGGTCCGTGACGTGCACCCGTCGCACTACGGCCGCATGTGTCCGATCGAGACCCCCGAAGGCCCGAACATCGGTCTGATCGGCTCGCTCGCGTCCTACGGCCGCGTCAACGCGTTCGGTTTCATCGAGACCCCGTACCGCAAGGTCGTCGACGGCCAGGTCACCGACGAGGTCGACTACGTCACCGCCGACGAGGAAGACCGCTTCGTCATCGCCCAGGCGAACGCACGCCTGGACGACGAGCTGCGCTTCACCGAGGGTCGCGTCCTGGTCCGCAAGCGTGGCGGCGAGGTCGACTACGTCGAGCCGTCCGACGTGGACTACATGGACGTCTCGCCGCGCCAGATGGTGTCCGTCGCCACCGCGATGATCCCCTTCCTCGAGCACGACGACGCCAACCGCGCCCTCATGGGCGCGAACATGATGCGCCAGGCCGTTCCGCTCATCAAGGCGGAGGCCCCGCTCGTCGGCACCGGCATGGAGTACCGCTGTGCGGTCGACGCCGGCGACTCGATCAAGGCGGAGAAGGACGGTGTCGTCCAGGAGGTCTCGGCCGACTACATCACCGTCGCCAACGACGACGGCACGTACACCACGTACCGCGTCGCCAAGTTCTCCCGCTCGAACCAGGGCACCTCGGTCAACCAGAAGGTCATCGTCAACGAGGGTGACCGGATCATCGAGGCCCAGGTCCTCGCCGACGGTCCGGCGACCGAAGAGGGCGAGATGGCCCTCGGCAAGAACCTGCTCGTCGCGTTCATGCCGTGGGAAGGCCACAACTACGAGGACGCGATCATCCTGTCGCAGCGCCTCGTGCAGGACGACGTCCTCTCCTCGATCCACATCGAGGAGCACGAGGTCGACGCCCGTGACACCAAGCTGGGCCCCGAGGAGATCACCCGGGACATCCCGAACGTCTCCGAGGAGGTCCTCGCCGACCTCGACGAGCGCGGCATCATCCGCATCGGTGCGGACGTCGTCGCCGGCGACATCCTGGTCGGCAAGGTCACGCCCAAGGGCGAGACCGAGCTGACCCCCGAGGAGCGCCTGCTCCGCGCGATCTTCGGTGAGAAGGCCCGCGAGGTGCGTGACACCTCGCTCAAGGTTCCTCACGGTGAGATCGGCAAGGTCATCGGTGTCCGCGTCTTCGACCGCGAGGAGGGCGACGAGCTTCCTCCGGGCGTGAACCAGCTGGTCCGCGTCTACGTCGCCCAGAAGCGCAAGATCACCGACGGTGACAAGCTCGCCGGCCGCCACGGCAACAAGGGTGTCATCTCCAAGATCCTTCCGATCGAGGACATGCCCTTCCTCGAGGACGGCACGCCGGTCGACATCATCCTGAACCCGCTGGGTGTCCCGTCCCGAATGAACCCGGGACAGGTCCTGGAGATCCACCTCGGCTGGCTCGCCAGCCGCGGCTGGGACGTCTCCGGCCTCGCGGACGAGTGGGCGCAGCGCCTCCAGGCGATCGGCGCCGACCAGGTCGCCCCCGGCACCAACGTCGCCACCCCCGTCTTCGACGGTGCGCGTGAGGACGAGCTGGCCGGCCTGCTCCAGCACACGATCCCGAACCGCGACGGCGAGCGCATGGTGCTCCCGACCGGTAAGGCGCGTCTGTTCGACGGCCGCTCCGGCGAGCCGTTCCCGGACCCGATCTCGGTCGGGTACATGTACATCCTCAAGCTGCACCACCTGGTCGACGACAAGCTCCACGCCCGTTCGACCGGTCCGTACTCGATGATCACGCAGCAGCCGCTGGGTGGTAAGGCGCAGTTCGGTGGTCAGCGATTCGGTGAGATGGAGGTGTGGGCGCTTGAGGCATACGGCGCCGCTTACGCGCTCCAGGAACTCCTGACGATCAAGTCCGACGACGTGACCGGCCGCGTGAAGGTCTACGAGGCCATCGTCAAGGGCGAGAACATCCCCGAGCCGGGCATTCCCGAGTCCTTCAAGGTGCTCATCAAGGAAATGCAGTCGCTCTGCCTCAACGTGGAGGTGCTGTCCTCGGACGGCATGTCCATCGAGATGCGCGACACCGACGAGGACGTCTTCCGCGCGGCGGAGGAGCTCGGTATCGACCTGTCCCGGCGCGAGCCGAGCAGCGTCGAAGAGGTCTGACGGGCCTGACGGGGGCTCCTCACGGAGCCCCCGTCGCCCCCGGGACCGTTCAGACCATGATTGAGACTCGACCCCGAAAGAGGGATTGACGCACAGTGCTCGACGTCAACTTCTTCGACGAGCTGCGGATCGGCCTTGCCACCGCGGACGACATCCGAACCTGGTCACACGGCGAGGTCAAGAAGCCGGAGACCATCAACTACCGCACCCTCAAGCCCGAGAAGGACGGACTCTTCTGCGAGAAGATCTTCGGTCCTACCCGGGACTGGGAGTGCTACTGCGGCAAGTACAAGCGTGTCCGCTTCAAGGGCATCATCTGTGAGCGTTGTGGCGTCGAGGTCACGCGCGCCAAGGTGCGTCGTGAGCGCATGGGCCACATCGAGCTCGCCGCTCCCGTCACCCACATCTGGTACTTCAAGGGCGTCCCGTCGCGCCTGGGCTACCTGCTGGACCTCGCGCCGAAGGACCTCGAGAAGGTCATCTACTTCGCCGCGTACATGATCACGTTCGTCGACGACGAGCGCCGTCAGCGCGACCTGCCGTCGCTGGAGGCCCACGTCTCCGTCGAGCGCCAGCAGATCGAGAACCGCCGCGACGCGGACCTCGAAGGCCGTGCCAAGAAGCTCGAGAGCGACCTGGGCGAGCTCGAGGCCGAGGGCGCCAAGGCCGACGTGCGCCGCAAGGTGCGCGAAGGCGCCGAGCGCGAGATGAAGCAGCTCCGCGACCGCGCCCAGCGCGAGATCGACCGCCTCGACGAGGTGTGGAACCGCTTCAAGAACCTCAAGGTCCAGGACCTGGAGGGCGACGAGCTCCTCTACCGCGAGCTGCGTGACCGCTTCGGCACGTACTTCGACGGTTCCATGGGTGCGGCTGCTCTGCAGAAGCGCCTGGAGTCCTTCGACCTCGAGGAGGAGGCCGAGCGCCTCCGCGAGATCATCCGTACCGGCAAGGGCCAGAAGAAGACCCGTGCGCTCAAGCGCCTCAAGGTCGTCTCCGCGTTCCTGCAGACCAGCAACAGCCCCAAGGGCATGGTTCTGGACTGCGTCCCGGTCATCCCGCCGGACCTGCGTCCGATGGTGCAGCTGGACGGTGGCCGCTTCGCGACCTCCGACCTGAACGACCTGTACCGCCGCGTGATCAACCGCAACAACCGCCTGAAGCGCCTTCTCGACCTCGGTGCCCCCGAGATCATCGTGAACAACGAGAAGCGCATGCTCCAGGAGGCGGTCGACGCCCTCTTCGACAACGGCCGTCGTGGTCGCCCGGTGACGGGCCCCGGCAACCGTCCGCTGAAGTCCCTCAGCGACATGCTGAAGGGCAAGCAGGGTCGATTCCGTCAGAACCTTCTCGGTAAGCGTGTGGACTACTCCGCGCGTTCCGTGATCGTCGTCGGTCCGCAGCTGAAGCTGCACCAGTGTGGTCTGCCCAAGGCCATGGCGCTGGAGCTCTTCAAGCCGTTCGTGATGAAGCGCCTGGTCGACCTGAACCACGCGCAGAACATCAAGAGCGCGAAGCGCATGGTCGAGCGCGGCCGCACGGTCGTGTACGACGTGCTCGAAGAGGTCATCGCCGAGCACCCGGTGCTGCTGAACCGTGCGCCCACGCTGCACCGTCTCGGCATCCAGGCCTTCGAGCCCCAGCTGGTCGAAGGCAAGGCCATCCAGATCCACCCGCTCGTCTGCACCGCGTTCAACGCGGACTTCGACGGTGACCAGATGGCCGTCCACCTGCCGCTCTCCGCGGAGGCGCAGGCCGAGGCCCGCATCCTGATGCTGTCCTCGAACAACATCCTCAAGCCGGCCGACGGCCGTCCGGTCACGATGCCGACGCAGGACATGGTCCTGGGTCTGTTCTTCCTGACCACCGACGGTGAGCTCCGTGACGTCAAGGGCGAGGGCCGCGCGTTCGGCTCGACCGCCGAGGCGATCATGGCGTTCGACGCCGGCGAGCTCGCGCTGCAGTCGTCCGTCGACATCCGCTTCCCGGTGGGCACCATCCCGCCGCGCGGCTGGGTGGCGCCGGTCGCCGAGGAGGGCGAGCAGGAGTTCCAGCCGGGCGACAGCTTCCGTCTGAAGACGACCCTGGGTCGCGCGCTCTTCAACGAGCTGCTGCCCGAGGACTACCCGTTCGTCGACTACTCGGTGGGCAAGAAGCAGCTCTCCGAGATCGTCAACGACCTGGCGGAGCGCTACCCCAAGGTCATCGTGGCGGCGACGCTCGACAACCTGAAGGCGGCCGGCTTCCACTGGGCGACCCGTTCGGGCGTCACCGTGGCCATCTCCGACGTCGTCGTGCCCGAGGCCAAGAAGGCCATCGTCGCGGGCTACGAGGCGCAGGACGAGAAGGTCCAGAAGCAGTACGAGCGCGGTCTGATCACCAAGGACGAGCGCACGCAGGAGCTCATCGCGATCTGGACCAAGGCGACCAACGAGGTTGCCGAGGCGATGAACGCGAACTTCCCCAAGACGAACCCCATCTTCATGATGGTTGACTCGGGTGCCCGAGGAAACATGATGCAGATGCGACAGATCGCCGGTATGCGTGGTCTGGTGTCGAACGCGAAGAACGAGACCATCCCGCGTCCGATCAAGGCGTCCTTCCGTGAGGGCCTCACCGTTCTGGAGTACTTCATCTCCACGCACGGTGCCCGTAAGGGTCTGGCGGACACCGCCCTGCGTACCGCCGACTCGGGTTACCTCACCCGTCGTCTGGTGGACGTCTCGCAGGACGTCATCATCCGCGAGGAGGACTGCGGCACCGAGCGCGGCCTCAAGCTCAAGATCGGTGTCAAGGACGAGGCGGGTGTCCTCCGCAAGGCGGACGACGTCGAGACCTCCGTGTACGCCCGCATGCTGGCCGAGGACGTCGTCATCGACGGCAAGGTCATCGCGCCGGCGAACGTGGACCTCGGCGACGTGCTCATCGACGCCCTCATCGCGAACGGCGTCGAGGAGGTCAAGACCCGCTCGGTCCTGACCTGCGAGTCCGCGGTCGGCACCTGTGCCTTCTGCTACGGCCGCTCGCTGGCCACCGGCAAGCTCGTCGACATCGGCGAGGCGGTCGGCATCATCGCCGCCCAGTCCATCGGTGAGCCCGGTACCCAGCTGACGATGCGTACCTTCCACACCGGTGGTGTGGCCGGTGACGACATCACGCAGGGTCTGCCGCGTGTCGTCGAGCTCTTCGAGGCCCGTACCCCGAAGGGTGTCGCCCCGATCTCCGAGGCCGCCGGCCGCGTGCGGATCGAGGAGACCGAGAAGACGAAGAAGATCGTCATCACGCCCGACGACGGCAGCGAGGAGACGGCCTTCCCGATCTCCAAGCGCGCCAAGGTCATCGTGCACGAGGGCGACCACGTCGAGGTGGGCCAGAAGCTCACCATGGGTGCCACCAACCCGCACGACGTGCTGCGCATCCTCGGCCAGCGTGCCGTCCAGGTCCACCTGGTCGGCGAAGTCCAGAAGGTCTACAACTCGCAGGGCGTGTCGATCCACGACAAGCACATCGAGATCATCATCCGGCAGATGCTGCGCCGCGTGACGATCATCGAGTCCGGCGACGCGGAGCTCCTGCCGGGCGAGCTCGTCGAGCGCTCGAAGTTCGAGACCGAGAACCGTCGTGTGGTCACCGAGGGCGGTCACCCCGCCTCCGGCCGTCCGCAGCTGATGGGTATCACCAAGGCCTCGCTGGCGACGGAATCCTGGCTGTCGGCCGCCTCCTTCCAGGAGACGACCCGAGTCCTGACGGACGCGGCGATCAACGCCAAGTCCGACAGCCTCATCGGCCTCAAGGAGAACGTCATCATCGGTAAGCTCATCCCGGCCGGTACGGGTCTGTCCCGCTACCGCAACATCCGGGTCGAGCCCACCGAGGAGGCCAAGGCCGCGATGTACTCGGCCGTCGGCTACGACGACATCGACTACTCGCCCTTCGGCACCGGCTCCGGCCAGGCTGTCCCGCTGGAGGACTACGACTACGGCCCGTACAACGGCTGACAGCTCGTATGACGAAGCCCCCCACCGCTCCGAGAGGAGCGGTGGGGGGCTTCGTCGTGTCCGGGGGCCGGACGCGGGCGCAAGCGGCCGTACGGGGCGGCCCGGGGCCGCCCGGGGGCGGCCTCTCCGTCAGCCCCGCTCGCGGCGGCGTCTGAAGTAGCCCGCCGTGGTGGCCGAGGCCAGGGTGAGGAGGGCCAGGGCGGCGGCTGCGAGGCCCGGGGTGAGGCCCTTCGGGGTGAAGGTGCAGGAGAGGGTGCGCGTGCTCGGGGTGACGGGGACGGAGAGGAGGCCGTGGAAGTCGCGGATCGGGGCCGAGCACTGCCAGCCGGGGATGTTCGTCACCGCCAGGACGGCGGTGCCGGTGGTGTTCGGGGGGAGGGTGGCTTCGAGGGTGTGGCCGCCGACGCGGACCGAGGTGGCGCCCGTCGCCTTCAGGGTGCCGACGGTGCGGTCCAGGGCCGCGCGGTCCAGGCAGCCGATGGGGTGGGCGCCGGCCGTGGCGTTCTCCGTGCGGGTTTCCACCGTCGCGGTGACCTCGCCCGAGGCGGGGACCGGGCCCAGGGGGACGACGCCCGTCATGCGGTCCATGAGGGGGAGTTCGGAGGTCGGGGTGCGAAGGGTGCCGTACAGGGAGGGGGAGTACCAGTAGGCCTCGGAGCCCGGGGTGCACCGGGCCGCGTACGTCTGGGTGGTGGGGGTGCCCGTTCGGGTGGTCGCCGGGACCTCGTAGACCGTGGTGCCCAGGACGTCCTCCTGGTGGGCGTAGACCGAGTCGGCGGGGTTGGGGGAGGCGTACGGGGCCGTGCGGAGCGTGACCAGGGGCGGGGCGGGGTGTTTCGTCGCCGTCCAGGTACCCGGGGTGGTGCCCGGGCGGACGCGGGCGCCGATCGAGAAGATCGCGTCGAGCACCGGGTTGTCGGCGCCGAAGAAGGTCCGGCCGTCGTTCTTGAAGCCGTAGCCGAGGGGTTCGAGGGCCTGGTACGTGGCTTCCGGGAGGTAGCTGCTGTAGTACTGCGGGCCCTCCGCCCGGAGGGCGAGGGCGTCGTTGTACGAGGTCTGCGGCGCGCCCGAGTCCGTCCGGTAGGCGGGCCAGCCGTCCACGTCGCGGACGGCTTCGAAGTGGTTGGTGATCGAGCGGTTCGAGGTCGGCACGGGAGCCGCCCAGCGCTCGCGGGAGCGGCGGGCGTCCGCGTTGGCGGCCGCGACCGTCGATTCGGCGAAGACCACGCCGGTCATGAGGAGGGCGGCGAGGGGGAGCAGGACGCGGTGCTTCTCCGCCCGGGTGAGCAGCAGCAGGGCCAGCAGGGAGGCCGCGCCGCCGCCCAGGACGGCCGGCCAGGTCCAGCCGCCGAAGTCGTTCGTGTGGCGGAGCACGAAGGTGGCCACGAGGAGCAGGGCCGCCGACAGGGCCAGGTGCAGGGGGCGGGGGCGGTTGGCCAGGGCGAGCCAGGCCAGGATGACGACCATCCCGCTGAACACGAACGCCTCGCGGTACGGGTTGCCGTTCGGCACCGCCAGGCCGTGCCACACGTACTGCGTCGGGGGGAACTGGAAGGAGACCAGGACCAGGAGGGTGGCCGCCGCCCAGACCAGGCGGGTGCGGGCCGCGATGCGGGTGTTGAGGAGGAAGCTGCCCGCCAGGATCAGCCCGAGGGAGGCCACGTACAGGCGCGGGCGTCCGCCCCACAGGTGCGTGGCCGGGAGCATGCCGGAGAGGAAGATCTCGATCCGGACGGGGTCGAAGGCGCCGGCCTTGGTGGGCTGCGCCGCCCCGCTGGACAGGAACGACGGCAGCAGGAGGGGGAGGGTCAAGAGGATGCCCACCGCCGCCGCGGTCGCCGCCCGCCACAGGGCGCGCAGCCGCTGCGCGCCCGTCATGTCCAGGGTGACCAGGCGGATGGCCAGCAGGACGCAGGCCGCCATCGTGGCCATCATCGCCGTGTAGAAGTTCCCGAACCAGGCGAGGGCGACCAGCAGCGCCACCCCCGGCCAGCGGCGTCCCTCCAGGCACCACTCGACGGCGATGCCGAGCAGCGGGAGGGCGACCAGGCCCCACAGCCACATCGGGATGTACGAGGCGTCGCTGAGGGCCCAGCCGCACAGTCCGTACGTCGCCCCGAGCACCCCGCGCTGCCACCACGGCCCGGGGTGCAGCTTGCCGAGGTAGACGGTCATCACGGCGGCGGCCGTACCCATGGTGACCGGGGTGATCACGAAGACGGCGAGGTCGACGTGCTCGCGCGGGACCAGCACGGCGAGCCAGGAGAAAGGATTGCCCAGGTAGGTGTAGTAGTCGGACAGGAACTGCTGTCCGAAGCCTCCCCGCCAGGTGAACAGCACGTCGCCGGCGGCCTGGCCGTGGACCAGGTCCCACAGGGCGCGGTGGAAGGGGACGTACTGGTTGGCCTGGTCGTTGATGGCCCGGCCCTTGTCCCCGAAGGGGAAGGTGCCCCGCGCCGCCCAGGCCGCGCAGAAGGCGCCCGAGGTGACGAGGAAGGCCAGCAGGGGGCCGTACAGCCGGGAGAGTGCGGCGCGCCGCCGTGACGAGGGGGTCCGGCCGCCGTCCGGGGGCGGGTTTTCCGCCGTCGTCGGCTCCGAGGTGACCGTCCCCAATGTCCTGCTCCTGGCGCTCGTACGTTTTGGAATGACTCGCTGGGATTCGCTGGGCAGTGTAGTTCGCCCTCTCTAGCACGCCGGTGCGCGATCCGCGCGCCCACCCCGGCCCGGGCCCTCCCGCCCGTGCGGCGCCTGAGCTGTGCGGTCGTCGCGGCGGTGGCGGTGCGGCTTATGTTTTGACCGGAGTGGATGCGGTGGGTACGCTCAGACCTTGTGCCTGGGGTGTGCCTGGGCTCCCGTGCGTGTCCATCAACCGCACGTGAGAGTCAACGGCCACCGCGATCCATGCGTCTTTCCGCGCTTGCGGAGGGGTCCGCCGGATCCGACACACCCGACCGCGTGGGTCGGCAAAGTTCCAGGTTAGCTTCACTACACGGCACACAGAAACCGGAGAAGTAGTGCCTACGATCCAGCAGCTGGTCCGTAAGGGCCGGCAGGACAAGGTCGAGAAGACAAAGACCCCCGCGCTCGAGGCTTCGCCCCAGCGTCGCGGCGTCTGCACGCGTGTGTTCACGACCACCCCGAAGAAGCCGAACTCGGCGCTCCGTAAGGTCGCGCGTGTGCGTCTGACCTCCGGCATCGAGGTCACCGCTTACATTCCGGGTGAGGGACACAACCTGCAGGAGCACTCGATCGTGCTCGTGCGTGGTGGCCGTGTGAAGGACCTGCCGGGTGTTCGTTACAAGATCATCCGCGGTGCGCTTGACACCCAGGCTGTCAAGAACCGCAAGCAGGCCCGCAGCCGCTACGGCGCCAAGAAGGAGAAGTAAGAATGCCTCGTAAGGGCCCCGCCCCGAAGCGCCCGGTCATCATCGACCCGGTCTACGCATCTCCTCTGGTGACCTCGCTCATCAACAAGATCCTGCTGAACGGCAAGCGCTCCACCGCCGAGCGCATCGTCTACGGCGCCATGGAAGGCCTCCGCGAGAAGACCGGCAACGACCCGGTCATCACGCTGAAGCGCGCGCTGGAGAACGTCAAGCCGTCCCTCGAGGTCAAGTCCCGCCGTGTCGGTGGCGCGACCTACCAGGTCCCCGTCGAGGTCAAGCCGGGTCGCCAGTCGACCCTGGCCCTCCGCTGGCTCGTGGGTTACTCCCGCGCCCGCCGCGAGAAGACCATGACCGAGCGCCTGATGAACGAGCTTCTCGACGCCTCGAACGGCCTCGGTGCGGCCGTCAAGAAGCGCGAGGACACGCACAAGATGGCCGAGTCCAACAAGGCCTTCGCGCACTACCGCTGGTAGTCCCAACCCACATCGAGACCGAGAGAAGACTGAGCCGATATGGCTACCACTTCGCTTGACCTGGCCAAGGTGCGCAACATCGGCATCATGGCCCACATCGACGCGGGCAAGACGACCACCACCGAGCGCATCCTGTTCTACACCGGTGTGTCGTACAAGATCGGTGAAG
This sequence comes from Streptomyces sp. NPDC037421, assembly GCF_055602105.1. Lineage (NCBI taxonomy): Bacteria > Bacillati > Actinomycetota > Actinomycetes > Kitasatosporales > Streptomycetaceae > Streptomyces > Streptomyces sp. NPDC037421. The sequence goes on along the minus strand of NZ_JBVJWV010000006.1, from coordinate 301,287 downwards.
TCCACGACGGCGCTGCCACGATGGACTGGATGGAGCAGGAGCAGGAGCGCGGCATCACGATCACGTCCGCCGCGACGACCTGCCACTGGCCGCTCGAGGACGTCGACCACACCATCAACATCATCGACACCCCGGGTCACGTTGACTTCACGGTCGAGGTGGAGCGTTCGCTCCGCGTCCTCGACGGTGCCGTCACCGTGTTCGACGGTGTCGCCGGTGTGGAGCCGCAGTCCGAGACCGTTTGGCGTCAGGCGGACCGCTACGGCGTCCCGCGCATCTGCTTCGTCAACAAGCTCGACCGTACCGGCGCCGAGTTCATGCGCTGCGTCGACATGATCAAGGACCGCCTCGGTGCGGTTCCGATCGTCATGCAGCTCCCGATCGGTGCCGAGGCCGACTTCCAGGGTGTCGTCGACCTCGTCCGCATGAAGGCTCTCGTGTGGTCCGCCGAGGCCACCAAGGGCGAGATGTACGACGTCGTCGACATCCCGGCCACGCACACCGAGCTGGCCGAGGAATGGCGCGGCAAGCTCGTCGAGCAGGTCGCCGAGAACGACGAAGAGATGATGGAGCTCTTCCTCGAGGGCGAAGAGCCCTCCGAGGAGCAGCTGCACGCCGCCGTGCGTCGCATCATCCTCGGCTCCGGCAAGGGCAAGGGCGAGCCCACGATCACCGCGGTGTTCTGCGGTACGGCGTTCAAGAACAAGGGCGTTCAGCCCCTGCTCGACGCCGTCGTGCGCTACCTCCCGTCGCCGCTCGACATCGAGGCCATCGAGGGCCACGACGTCAAGGACGCCGAGGTCGTCGTGAAGCGCAAGCCGTCCGACGAGGAGCCCCTCGCCGCGCTCGCGTTCAAGATCATGAGCGACCCGCACCTCGGCAAGCTCACCTTCGTCCGGGTTTACTCGGGCCGCCTGGAGGCCGGCACCGCGGTGCTGAACTCCGTCAAGGGCAAGAAGGAGCGCATCGGCAAGATCTACCGCATGCACGCGAACAAGCGTGAGGAGATCGACGCGGTGGGCGCCGGCGACATCGTCGCCGTCATGGGCCTGAAGCAGACCACCACCGGTGAGACGCTGTGCGACGACAAGGCGCCCGTGATCCTGGAGTCCATGGACTTCCCGGCTCCGGTCATCCAGGTCGCCATCGAGCCCGCCTCCAAGGGCGACCAGGAGAAGCTGGGTGTCGCCATCCAGCGTCTCGCGGAAGAGGACCCCTCGTTCCACGTCCACTCGGACGAGGAGACGGGCCAGACCATCCTCGGCGGTATGGGCGAGCTGCACCTCGAGGTGCTGGTCGACCGTATGAAGCGCGAGTTCAAGGTCGTCGCCAACGTCGGCAAGCCGCAGGTCGCGTACCGCGAGACGATCCGCAAGGCCGTCGAGCGTCACGACTACACCCACAAGAAGCAGACCGGTGGTACCGGTCAGTTCGCCAAGGTGCAGATCGCGATCGAGCCGATCACGGACGCCGATGGCCCGGCGTACGAGTTCGTCAACAAGGTCACCGGTGGCCGCGTGCCGAAGGAGTACATCCCTTCGGTCGACGCCGGTGCGCAGGAAGCCATGCAGTTCGGCATCCTGGCCGGCTACGAGATGACTGGCGTCCGCGTCACGCTTCTCGACGGTGGCTACCACGAGGTCGACTCCTCCGAGCTCGCCTTCAAGATCGCCGGTTCGCAGGCCTTCAAGGAGGCCGCGCGCAAGGCTTCTCCCGTGCTCCTCGAGCCGATGATGGCCGTCGAGGTCACCACGCCGGAGGAGTCCATGGGCGACGTCATCGGTGACATCAACTCCCGCCGTGGCCAGATCCAGGCCATGGAGGACCGTCACGGAGCCAAGATCGTCAAGGGCCTCGTGCCGCTTTCGGAGATGTTCGGCTACGTCGGAGACCTCCGCAGCAAGACCTCGGGTCGCGCCAGCTACTCGATGCAGTTCGACTCCTACGCCGAGGTTCCCCGGAACGTCGCCGAGGAGATCATCGCGAAGGCCAAGGGCGAGTAACTCTTCCGAGTACACGCTTTAGGCTTGTCACCGGAGCCTCTGGGGCAACAGGAGCAAACACTCCCGTTGCCCCGGGGAACCCGGCTTTCCAGCAAAGATCACCTGGCGCCGATCTGTAAGGCGTACAGAACCACTCTCCAGGAGGACCCCCGTGGCGAAGGCGAAGTTCGAGCGGACTAAGCCGCACGTCAACATCGGCACCATCGGTCACATTGACCACGGTAAGACGACCCTCACGGCCGCCATTACCAAGGTGCTGCACGACGCGTACCCGGACCTGAACGAGGCCTCGGCCTTCGACCAGATCGACAAGGCTCCTGAGGAGCGCCAGCGCGGTATCACCATCTCCATCGCGCACGTCGAGTACCAGACCGAGGCGCGTCACTACGCCCACGTCGACTGCCCGGGTCACGCGGACTACATCAAGAACATGATCACCGGTGCCGCGCAGATGGACGGCGCCATCCTCGTGGTCGCCGCCACCGACGGCCCGATGCCGCAGACCAAGGAGCACGTGCTCCTGGCCCGCCAGGTCGGCGTTCCGTACATCGTCGTCGCCCTGAACAAGGCCGACATGGTGGACGACGAGGAGATCCTGGAGCTCGTCGAGCTCGAGGTCCGTGAGCTGCTCTCCGAGTACGACTTCCCGGGCGACGACCTGCCGGTCGTCCAGGTCTCCGCGCTGAAGGCGCTCGAGGGCGACAAGGAGTGGGGCGAGAAGCTCCTCGGCCTCATGAAGGCCGTCGACGAGTCGATCCCGACCCCGCCGCGTGACACCGACAAGCCGTTCCTGATGCCCGTCGAGGACGTCTTCACGATCACCGGTCGTGGCACCGTCGTCACCGGTCGCATCGAGCGTGGTGTCCTCAAGGTCAACGAGACCGTCGACATCATCGGCATCAAGACCGAGAAGACCACCACCACGGTCACCGGCATCGAGATGTTCCGCAAGCTGCTCGACGAGGGCCAGGCCGGTGAGAACGTCGGTCTGCTCCTCCGTGGCATCAAGCGCGAGGACGTCGAGCGCGGCCAGGTCATCATCAAGCCCGGTTCGGTTACGCCGCACACCGAGTTCGAGGCCGCCGCGTACATCCTGTCGAAGGACGAGGGTGGCCGTCACACCCCGTTCTTCAACAACTACCGCCCGCAGTTCTACTTCCGTACCACGGACGTGACCGGCGTCGTGACCCTCCCCGAGGGCACCGAGATGGTCATGCCGGGCGACAACACCGACATGACGGTCGCGCTGATCCAGCCGGTCGCCATGGAGGAGGGCCTGAAGTTCGCCATCCGTGAGGGTGGTCGCACCGTCGGCGCCGGCCAGGTCACCAAGATCACGAAGTAATTCGTGCTCTGACCTGGTAGCTCGCGGCAGCGGGCACCATGTTTGACGCGAGGGCCCCTTTCCCACCGCTCCGGCGGCGGGGGAGGGGCCCTTCGTCGTACCCCCCTGTAAAGGCCGCATAAAGACCGTGTGAGAGGCTCCGCAACAGTACGAACGGGCGATCGACCAGGGTGGGAAACGCATGGGACAGCAGGGCGGCGGCAGACACGACGAGCCGCAGGGGTGGCGGACCGGGCCGGCGTGGCGGGAGAGGGAGGGCCGCGGCCCGGGCAAGCGGCGCCTGAAGGCCGCGGCGGCGCTCGTCGCCGTCGGGGCGGCCGCGCTGATCGTCGTACGGCCGGAGCTGGTCATCGACCGGGTGACGGGGAAGGCGGAAGCCCGCAAGGCGGCCGCTGAGGCCTCGCCGCTGCCGGCCGAGTCGGTACGTCCGACCGCGGCCCCGGAGGCCGCGTACCCGGACCGTCCGACCCTGAAGGAGCCGTTCCGGGGTTCGCCGGCCGCCCAGTGGGCCGATGGCGCCGCCGGTATCGAGGTCCCGGAGGCGACCGCCGTCGGCGGCATGTCCCGGGAGGCCGTGGCCGACGCGCTGGTGAAGGCGAAGCAGTTCCTGGTCGGGGCCAACCTGGATCCGGCCACCCTGCGGGGGGAACGTCCGGGGGCGGCGATGGCCCTGCTGGACCCGAAGGACGAGAAGACCCGGACGGCGATGGCGAAGGCCTTCGAGCGGCCCGGACGGGACCAGGACCCGCTGGACTGGTTCACCCGGTACGACCCGGCCGAGCTCAAGCCGGCGGGCGACGCGGTCAAGGTCCGGGGCCGGATGTGGGTGGAGGCCGGCGAGGAGCCCGGGCAGGCCCACGTGCGGGCGGACTACTCCTTCGTCTACCCGTTCACGAAGGTCAAGGGGAACCCGGAGGACGTCGCGCGGACCATCGTCCGCCGCGAGTTCACCTTCTCGATCGCGGACCCGGACAAGTGGGAGGGCACCGCGGGCAAGCTGTGGCTCTTCCAGATCAACCGGGACATCGCCAACAGCTCCTGTGACCGCTTCGACGGCTACCTGCACCCGTCGTTCTTCTCGGACGCGGACAACGGCGGAACGGCGCCCTCCGGGCCGCCGGTGGACCCGTACGACCGCAGCAAGGGCATCGCGGTCGAGGGGCAGGAGGGATGCGGGACCGTGTCCCGAACCTGATCAGCGGTCCGGCCTGCGAGAACCCCGCCGGGCGAAGGGTGTGGCGCGGTTTGACGTGTCCGCGCGGCGGGGTATTCTCTTCGGCCCGATTGGCCAGGTACGTGTCTCGTATGGCAGACTACTCAAGTTGCTCGGTTGAGTGCCGATGCTGTGCGCCTCCCGCCGGGAGGACCGGAAGCGAGTCCCACAGTACTCGTCGTCCTTAATCTGCCTTTCGGGGCAGCAATGAGGGCGGACGTACGGGAATCTTCTGGGAAGTGTCAGCACGGTGCCCACCAGGCACTCGGTGGGTGTTTCTCCCCCGATGCGCGGTCAGGACCGCATCCCCTTGGACGAGGGAATTTCCGTATGGGAATTTTCTGTAGAGGGCATGCGACACGCCCGACCGCGTGGGTCGGAGAGAAGCCGCGGAACCCCGTTCCGCAGCCTCCCGGGAGCCAGAGCGTTTCCACACAGAGACAGGACTACGGAGTAGCCATGGCGGGACAGAAGATCCGCATCCGGCTCAAGGCCTACGACCACGAGGTCATCGACTCCTCGGCGAAGAAGATCGTCGAGACGGTGACCCGCACTGGTGCGTCGGTCGCGGGCCCGGTGCCGCTGCCCACTGAGAAGAACGTGTACTGCGTCATCAAGTCGCCGCACAAGTACAAGGACTCGCGCGAGCACTTCGAGATGCGCACGCACAAGCGCCTGATCGACATCCTCGACCCGACGCCCAAGACCGTTGACTCGCTGATGCGCCTGGACCTTCCGGCCGGCGTTGACATCGAGATCAAGCTCTGAGAGGCGTCGAGAAGATGGCAAAGCAGATCAAGGGCGTCCTGGGCGAGAAGCTCGGCATGACCCAGGTCTGGGACGAGAACAACCGTGTCGTCCCGGTGACCGTCGTCAAGGCCGGACCCTGCGTCGTGACCCAGGTCCGTACGAACGACATCGACGGCTACGAGTCGGTCCAGATCGCCTTCGGCGAGATCGACCCGCGCAAGGTGAACAAGCCCCTCAAGGGCCACTTCGCCAAGGCCGACGTGACCCCCCGCCGCCACCTGGTGGAGCTCCGCACCTCCGACGCCAGCGAGTACACGCTCGGCCAGGAGATCACTGCCGAGGTGTTCGAGTCCGGCGTCAAGGTTGACGTCACGGGCAACAGCAAGGGCAAGGGCTTCGCCGGTGTCATGAAGCGGCACAACTTCCGGGGCCTCGGCGCCGGTCACGGTGTGCAGCGCAAGCACCGCTCCCCCGGTTCGATCGGTGGCTGCGCCACCCCTGGGCGTGTCTTCAAGGGCATGCGCATGGCCGGTCGCATGGGTAACGAGCGCGTCACCACCCAGAACCTGACCATCCACGCGGTTGACGCGGAGAAGGGTCTGCTCCTCATCAAGGGCGCGGTCCCCGGTCCGAACGGCGGCCTCGTCCTGGTCCGTACCGCGGCCAAGGGGGCTTGAGGTAATGAGCACCATTGACATCCTTTCGCCGGCAGGCGACAAGGCCGGTACCGTCGAGCTCCCCGCGGAGATCTTCGACGCGAAGACCAGCGTTCCGCTGATCCACCAGGTCGTCGTCGCCCAGCTGGCAGCTGCCCGTCAGGGCACGCACAAGACCAAGACCCGTGGCGAAGTCCGTGGTGGTGGCAAGAAGCCTTACCGCCAGAAGGGCACCGGCCGCGCCCGTCAGGGTTCGACCCGCGCTCCGCAGTTCGCCGGCGGTGGCGTCGTCCACGGCCCGCAGCCGCGTGACTACTCGCAGCGGACCCCCAAGAAGATGAAGGCCGCCGCCCTCCGCGGTGCCCTCTCGGACCGTGCGCGTCACTCCCGCATCCACGTCGTCACCGGCGTGGTCGAGGGTGCCGCCTCCACGAAGGCCGCCAAGACGCTGTTCGGCAAGATCTCGGAGCGCAAGAACCTGCTCCTGGTCGCCGAGCGCTCTGACGAGCTGGCGTGGCTGTCCGCCCGCAACCTGCCCCAGGTTCACATCCTGGAGCCGGGCCAGCTGAACACGTACGACGTGATCGTCTCTGACGACGTGGTCTTCACCCAGGCCGCGCTCGAGTCCTTCGTGTCTGGCCCCAAGGCCGATGAGACCGAAGGGAACGAGGCCTGATGTCTGAGGCGACCGTTACCAGCAAGACCTTCACCGACCCGCGCGACCTGCTGATCAAGCCGGTCGTCTCGGAGAAGAGCTACGCGCTGCTGGACGAGAACAAGTACACGTTCATCGTCGCGCCCGGCGCCAACAAGACCCAGATCAAGCAGGCCGTCGAGGCGGTCTTCTCGGTCAAGGTCACCGGGGTCAACACGATCAACCGTCAGGGTAAGCGCAAGCGCACCAAGACCGGTTTCGGCAAGCGCGCCAACACCAAGCGCGCCATCGTGACCCTTGCCGAGGGCAACCGTATCGACATCTTCGGCGGCCAGGCCTCCTAACGGAGGTCTAGTCGTCCGGAATCGGACGAGGACTGAGAAATGGGTATCCGCAAGTACAAGCCGACGACCCCGGGCCGTCGTGGCTCCAGCGTCGCCGACTTTGTCGAGATCACGCGGTCCACGCCGGAGAAGTCGCTGGTTCGCCCTCTGCACAGCAAGGGCGGCCGTAACAACACCGGCCGGATCACCGTTCGCCACCAGGGTGGTGGACACAAGCGCGCCTACCGTGTGATCGACTTCCGTCGTCACGACAAGGACGGCGTGCCGGCCAAGGTCGCGCACATCGAGTACGACCCCAACCGCACCGCGCGCATCGCGCTGCTGCACTACGCCGACGGCGAGAAGCGCTACATCATCGCGCCGCGCGGTCTGCAGCAGGGTGACCGGATTGAGAACGGCCCCACGGCCGACATCAAGCCGGGCAACAACCTCGCGCTCCGCAACATCCCGGTCGGTACCACGATCCACGCGATCGAGCTCCGTCCCGGTGGCGGCGCGAAGTTCGCCCGCTCCGCTGGTGCCTCCGTGCAGCTGCTCGCGAAGGAGGGCGTGATGGCCCACCTCCGCATGCCGTCCGGTGAGATCCGTCTCGTCGACGCGCGCTGCCGCGCCACCGTCGGCGAGGTCGGCAACGCCGAGCAGTCGAACATCAACTGGGGCAAGGCCGGCCGTATGCGCTGGAAGGGCGTTCGCCCGACCGTCCGCGGTGTCGCGATGAACCCGGTTGACCACCCGCACGGTGGTGGTGAGGGCAAGACCAGCGGTGGTCGCCACCCGGTCTCCCCGTGGGGTCAGAAGGAGGGTCGTACTCGCTCGCCGAAGAAGGCTTCGAGCAAGTACATCGTCCGCCGCCGCAAGACGAACAAGAAGCGCTAGGAGCGGGTTTAGATGCCGCGCAGTCTCAAGAAGGGGCCCTTCGTCGACGACCACCTCGTAAAGAAGGTGGACGCCCAGAACGAAGCCGGCACCAAGAACGTCATCAAGACCTGGTCCCGTCGCTCGATGATCATCCCCAGCATGCTGGGTCACACGATCGCGGTGCACAACGGCAAGACCCACGTCCCGGTGTTCGTCACCGAGTCGATGGTCGGCCACAAGCTCGGCGAGTTCTCGCCGACTCGCACCTTCCGCGGCCACGTCAAGGACGACCGGAAGTCGAAGCGCCGCTAATCGCGGGGTGGTTACGACTATGACTAACACCGAAGGGACAACCATGGAAGCCAGGGCCCAGGCGCGGTACATCCGCGTCACGCCCATGAAGGCCCGCCGAGTGGTGGACCTCATCCGTGGCATGGATGCCACGGAGGCTCAGGCGGTCCTGCGTTTCGCCCCGCAGGCCGCGAGCGTGCCGGTCGGCAAGGTGCTTGACAGCGCCATTGCCAACGCCGCGCACAACTACAACCACCCGGACGCCTCCACGCTGGTCATCAGCGAGGCGTACGTGGACGAGGGCCCGACCCTGAAGCGGTTCCGTCCGCGTGCCCAGGGCCGTGCCTACCGGATCCGCAAGCGGACCAGCCACATCACCGTGGTCGTCAGCAGCAAGGAAGGTTCCCGGTAATGGGCCAGAAGGTAAACCCGCACGGGTTCCGACTCGGCATCACCACGGACTTCAAGTCCCGCTGGTACGCCGACAAGCTGTACAAGGACTACGTCAAGGAAGACGTCGCCATCCGTCGGATGATGACGTCCGGCATGGAGCGCGCCGGCATCTCGAAGGTTGAGATCGAGCGCACCCGTGACCGCGTGCGTGTGGACATCCACACCGCCCGTCCCGGCATCGTCATCGGCCGCCGTGGTGCCGAGGCCGACCGCATCCGCGGTGACCTCGAGAAGCTCACGGGCAAGCAGGTCCAGCTGAACATCCTCGAGGTCAAGAACCCCGAGCTCGACGCTCAGCTCGTTGCCCAGGCCGTTGCCGAGCAGCTCTCCTCCCGCGTCTCCTTCCGTCGTGCCATGCGCAAGAGCATGCAGGGCACCATGAAGGCCGGCGCCAAGGGCATCAAGATCCAGTGCGGTGGCCGCCTCGGCGGCGCCGAGATGTCCCGCTCCGAGTTCTACCGCGAGGGTCGTGTGCCGCTGCACACGCTGCGCGCGAACGTGGACTACGGCTTCTTCGAGGCCAAGACCACCTTCGGCCGTATCGGCGTGAAGGTCTGGATCTACAAGGGCGACGTCAAGAACATCGCCGAGGTTCGCGCCGAGAACGCTGCGGCCCGTGCGGGTAACCGCCCGGCCCGTGGTGCCGGCGCTGGCGACCGTCCCGCCGGCCGTGGTGGCCGTGGTGGCGAGCGCGGCGGCCGTGGTGGCCGCAAGCCGCAGCAGGCTGCTGGCGCCGAGGCCCCCAAGGCCGACGCTCCCGCCGCCGCTCCGGCCGAGAGCACCGGAACGGAGGCCTGACCGACATGCTGATCCCTCGTAGGGTCAAGCACCGCAAGCAGCACCACCCGAAGCGCAGCGGTATGGCCAAGGGCGGTACTGAGGTCTCGTTCGGCGAGTACGGCATCCAGGCGCTCACCCCCGCCTACGTGACGAACCGCCAGATCGAGGCGGCTCGTATCGCGATGACCCGCCACATCAAGCGTGGCGGCAAGGTCTGGATCAACATCTACCCGGACCGCCCGCTGACGAAGAAGCCTGCCGAGACCCGCATGGGTTCCGGTAAGGGTTCCCCCGAGTGGTGGATCGCGAACGTGCACCCGGGCCGGGTCATGTTCGAGCTGTCCTACCCGAACGAAAAGATTGCGCGTGAGGCTCTCACTCGTGCGGCCCACAAGCTGCCGATGAAGTGCCGCATCGTCAAGCGCGAGGCAGGTGAGTCGTGATGGCGACGGGAACCAAGGCGTCCGAGCTCCGCGAGCTCGGCAACGAGGAGCTCGTTGCCAAGCTGCGCGAGGCCAAGGAGGAGCTGTTCAAGCTCCGTTTCCAGGCGGCCACCGGCCAGCTGGAGAACAACGGCCGGCTCAAGTCCGTCCGTAAGGACATCGCTCGCATCTACACCCTGATGCACGAGCGTGAGCTCGGTATCGAGACGGTGGAGAACGCCTGATGAGCGAGAACAACGTGACTGAGAAGACCGAGCGCGGTTTCCGCAAGACCCGTGAGGGTCTGGTCGTCAGCGACAAGATGGACAAGACCGTCGTCGTCGCCGTCGAGGACCGTGTGAAGCACGCGCTGTACGGCAAGGTCATCCGCCGTACGAACAAGCTCAAGGCGCACGACGAGCAGAACGCTGCCGGCGTCGGCGACCGCGTCCTCATCATGGAGACGCGTCCGCTGTCGGCGACGAAGCGCTGGCGCATCGTCGAGATCCTCGAGAAGGCCAAGTAATTACTTGAAGGGGTAACCCTTCAGGTTCGTTCCGCCAGGCTCGGCCGGGGCTTCACTGAAGCCCCGGCCGGGAACCGGCAGACAAACAGGAGATAGACGTGATCCAGCAGGAGTCGCGACTGCGTGTCGCCGACAACACTGGTGCCAAGGAGATCCTTTGCATCCGTGTTCTCGGTGGCTCCGGTCGCCGCTACGCGGGCATCGGTGACGTCATCGTCGCCACCGTCAAGGATGCGATCCCCGGTGGCAACGTGAAGAAGGGTGACGTCGTCAAGGCGGTCATCGTTCGCACCGTCAAGGAGCGCCGCCGCCAGGACGGCTCGTACATCCGCTTCGACGAGAACGCCGCCGTCATTCTGAAGAACGACGGCGACCCTCGCGGCACCCGTATCTTCGGCCCCGTGGGCCGTGAGCTGCGCGAGAAGAAGTTCATGAAGATCATCTCGCTCGCGCCGGAGGTGCTGTAAGCATGAAGATCAAGAAGGGCGACCTGGTCCAGGTCATCACCGGTAAGGACAAGGGCAAGCAGGGCAAGGTCATCGCGGCCATGCCCAGCGAGAACCGTGTCCTGGTCGAGGGTGTCAACCGGGTCAAGAAGCACACCAAGGCTGGCCAGAACCAGGCCGGTGGCATCGTGATCACCGAGGCCCCGGTCCACGTCAGCAACGTTCAGCTGGTTGTGGAGAAGGACGGCAAGAAGGTCGTCACCCGCGTCGGTTTCCGCTTCGACGACGAGGGCAACAAGATCCGCGTTGCCAAGCGCACGGGTGAGGACATCTGATGGCTACCACTCCGCGTCTGAAGACGAAGTACCGCGAGGACATCGCGGGCAAGCTGCGTGAAGAGTTCTCCTACGAGAACGTCATGCAGATCCCCGGCCTCGTCAAGATCGTCGTGAACATGGGTGTCGGCGACGCCGCCCGTGACTCGAAGCTGATCGACGGTGCCATCCGCGACCTGACGACGATCACCGGCCAGAAGCCGGCCGTCACGAAGGCCCGCAAGTCCATCGCGCAGTTCAAGCTGCGCGAGGGTCAGCCGATCGGCTGCCACGTCACCCTCCGTGGTGACCGCATGTGGGAGTTCCTGGACCGTACGCTGTCGCTCGCGCTGCCGCGTATCCGTGACTTCCGTGGCCTGTCGCCGAAGCAGTTCGACGGCCGTGGCAACTACACCTTCGGTCTCACGGAGCAGGTCATGTTCCACGAGATCGACCAGGACAAGATCGACCGTACCCGGGGTATGGACATCACCGTGGTCACCACGGCGACCAACGACGACGAGGGCCGCGCGCTCCTTCGTCACCTCGGCTTCCCCTTCAAGGAGGCGTAAGCGAGATGGCGAAGAAGGCTCTCATCGCGAAGGCTGCCCGCAAGCCCAAGTTCGGTGTGCGTGCGTACACCCGCTGCCAGCGCTGCGGTCGCCCCCACTCCGTGTACCGCAAGTTCGGCCTGTGCCGCGTCTGCCTTCGTGAGATGGCTCACCGTGGCGAGCTGCCGGGCGTGACCAAGAGCTCCTGGTAATTCCCTCCAGTCCGTAAGGACTTGGGGAAGTTCCAGAGACTCTCGGTAAGCATCTGGTCGGCGGATGCCCGGCCGCGCATGCCTTAGGCTTGTGTGGTTGGGCGTCCGCCGCCCATAACGACTTACTACGCCGTAGGTCCCCGCACCGCACCCGTCCCGCCTCTGAGCGGGGAGAGGGATGGCGCATACAGGAAACCCCGGCGAGAGAGGCCGAAGGCCACTTCATGACCATGACTGACCCGATCGCAGACATGCTCACGCGTCTGCGTAACGCTAACTCGGCGTACCACGACACCGTCGTGATGCCGCACAGCAAGATCAAGTCGCACATCGCGGAGATCCTCAAGCAGGAGGGTTTCATCACCGGCTGGAAGGTCGAGGACGCCGAGGTCGGCAAGAACCTCGTCCTCGAGCTGAAGTTCGGGCCGAACCGTGAGCGCTCCATCGCGGGCATCAAGCGGATCTCGAAGCCCGGTCTGCGCGTGTACGCGAAGTCCACCAACCTGCCGAAGGTCCTCGGTGGCCTGGGCGTGGCGATCATCTCCACGTCGCACGGTCTCCTGACCGGCCAGCAGGCAGGCAAGAAGGGCGTAGGTGGGGAAGTCCTCGCCTACGTCTGGTAGTCGGGAACGGAGGAAAAGCAATGTCGCGAATCGGCAAGCTCCCCATCCAGGTTCCCGCCGGTGTGGACGTCACCATCGATGGCCGCACGGTTGCGGTGAAGGGCCCCAAGGGTCTGCTCACCCACACCGTCGCCGCGCCGATCGAGATCGTCAAGGGTGAGGACGGCGTTCTGAACGTCACCCGTCCGAACGACGAGCGTCAGAACAAGGCCCTGCACGGCCTGTCCCGCACGCTGGTGGCGAACATGATCACCGGCGTGACCCAGGGATACGCCAAGGCCCTCGAGATCAGCGGTGTCGGTTACCGCGTGGCCGCGAAGGGCTCCGACCTGGAGTTCCAGCTCGGCTACAGCCACCCGATCCTGGTCACGGCGCCCGACGGCATCTCGTTCAAGGTCGAGTCCCCGACCAAGTTCTCGGTCGAGGGCATCGACAAGCAGAAGGTCGGCGAGGTCGCCGCCAACATCCGCAAGCTGCGGAAGCCCGACCCGTACAAGGCCAAGGGTGTCAAGTACGCCGGCGAGGTCATCCGCCGCAAGGTCGGAAAGGCTGGTAAGTAGCCATGGCATACGGTGTGAAGATCGCCAAGGGCGACGCGTACAAGCGCGCTGCCAAGGCTCGCCGCCACATCCGCATCCGCAAGAACGTCTCGGGTACGGCGGAGCGTCCGCGCCTCGTCGTGACGCGTTCGAACCGCAACATCGTTGCTCAGGTCATCGACGACCTCAAGGGTCACACCCTTGCGTCGGCGTCGACCCTGGACGCTTCGATCCGCGGTGGCGAGGGCGACAAGAGCTCCCAGGCCCAGGCCGTCGGCGCGCTCGTCGCCGAGCGTGCCAAGGCCGCGGGTGTCGAGACCGTCGTCTTTGACCGCGGTGGCAACCGATACGCCGGGCGCATTGCCGCTCTGGCTGACGCCGCCCGCGAAGCCGGGCTGAAGTTCTAAGCCCCGGTTCCGGGACTCACGGACGTAACAGAGAGAGGTAATCCAATGGCTGGACCCCAGCGCCGCGGCAGCGGTGCCGGTGGCGGCGAGCGGCGGGACCGGAAGGGTCGCGACGGTGGCGCTGCCGCCGAGAAGACCGCTTACGTTGAGCGCGTTGTCGCGATCAACCGTGTCGCCAAGGTTGTCAAGGGTGGTCGTCGCTTCAGCTTCACCGCGCTCGTCGTGGTGGGTGACGGTGACGGCACCGTAGGTGTCGGTTACGGCAAGGCCAAGGAAGTTCCCGCGGCCATCGCCAAGGGCGTCGAGGAAGCCAAGAAGAACTTCTTCAAGGTTCCCCGTATCCAGGGCACCATCCCGCACCCGATCCAGGGCGAGAAGGCGGCCGGCGTTGTCCTGCTGAAGCCTGCTTCCCCCGGTACCGGTGTTATCGCCGGTGGCCCGGTGCGCGCCGTTCTGGAGTGCGCCGGCGTTCACGACATCCTGTCGAAGTCGCTCGGCTCCGACAACGCGATCAACATCGTGCACGCGACCGTGGAGGCCCTGAAGGGCCTGCAGCGTCCCGAGGAGATCGCGGCTCGCCGTGGTCTGCCGCTCGAGGACGTCGCCCCCGCGGCCCTGCTTCGTGCGCGCGCTGGGGCGGGTGTCTGATGGCCCGCCTCAAGATCACGCAGACGAAGTCGTACATCGGCAGCAAGCAGAACCACCGCGACACCCTTCGTTCGCTCGGGCTCAAGCGCCTGAACGACGTGGTCGTCAAGGAGGACCGCCCCGAGTTCCGCGGAATGGTGCACACCGTCCGCCACCTCGTGACGGTTGAGGAGGTTGACTAATGGCTGAGACCAATCCGCTGAAGGCCCACAACCTCCGTCCCGCCCCCGGCGCCAAGACCGCGAAGACCCGTGTGGGTCGCGGTGAGGCGTCGAAGGGTAAGACGGCCGGTCGTGGTACCAAGGGCACGAAGGCCCGCTACCAGGTTCCGCAGCGCTTCGAGGGTGGGCAGATGCCCCTCCACATGCGCCTGCCGAAGCTGAAGGGCTTCAAGAACCCGTTCCGCACCGAGTTCCAGGTTGTCAACCTGGACAAGCTCGGTGCCCTCTACCCCGAGGGTGGAGAGGTCACGGTGGCCGACCTGGTCGCCAAGGGCGCGGTTCGCAAGAACAGCCTCGTCAAGGTCCTGGGCCAGGGCGAGATCTCCGTGGCGCTGACGGTTTCGGTTGACGCCGTCTCCGCCTCCGCCAAGGAGAAGATTGCCGCCGCAGGCGGCACCGTGACCGAGCTCGTCTAAGACGAACTCTGTGACAAATAGCTAGAAACCCGACCGGGGATGCCTCACATATGGGGCATCCCCGGTCGGTCGTTCCACGGGGGGCGCAGTCGCCGGTAAGGTGGCCTGCACCTTTGCTCGTACGTATTCGTCGATCCTTCAGACCGTCACCTCTGACGCAGTAGCGCGGGGGTCGCAGGAGGCACCGTGCTCACCGCGTTCGCCCGGGCGTTCAAGACGCCCGACCTGCGCAAGAAGCTGCTCTTCACGCTCGGCATCATCGTGCTGTATCGGCTCGGGTCCCACATCCCGGTACCCGGCGTGAGCTACAAGAACGTTCAGATCTGTGTGGACCAGATGGGGAGCAGCAACAGCCTCTTCGGCCTGGTCAACATGTTCAGCGGCGGTGCGCTGCTGCAGATCACGATCTTCGCGCTCGGCATCATGCCGTACATCACGGCGAGCATCATCCTGCAGCTGCTGACCGTGGTCATCCCGAAGCTGGAGAACCTCAAGAAAGAGGGCCAGTCCGGCACGGCGAAGATCACTCAGTACACGCGCTATCTGACGGTCGCGCTCGCGATCCTCCAGGGCACCGGCCTGGTCGCCACCGCGCGTACCGGCGCCCTCTTCGGCAGCTGCCCGGTCGCTCGCGAGATCGTCCCCAACCACTCGATCTTCACCACCATCACCATGGTGATCACCATGACCGCCGGTACCTGTGTCGTCATGTGGCTCGGTGAGCTCATCACCGACCGCGGCATCGGCAACGGCATGTCCATCCTGATGTTCATCTCGATCGCGGCCGGCTTCGTCGGCGCCCTCTGGACCATCAAGCTCCAGGGCAAGATCGCTGATGGCTGGGTGGAGTTCGCCGTCGTCATCCTGGTGGGCCTCGCGATGGTGGCCCTGGTGGTCTTCGTCGAACAGGCGCAGCGCCGGATCCCGGTCCAGTACGCGAAGCGCATGATCGGCCGCCGTGCTTACGGCGGTACGTCCACCTACATCCCGCTCAAGGTGAACCAGGCCGGTGTCATCCCGGTCATCTTCGCCTCGTCGCTGCTGTACATCCCGGCGCTGATCGTGCAGTTCAGCGGATCGACGGCCGGCTGGGCCAACTGGATCCAGAAGCACTTCGTCAAGGGCGACCACCCGTACTACATCGCCACCTACTTCCTCCTGATCGTCTTCTTCGCGTTCTTCTACGTGGCGATCTCGTTCAACCCCGAGGAAGTTGCGGACAACATGAAGAAGTATGGTGGGTTCATCCCGGGCATCCGCGCCGGCCGGCCCACCGCCGAGTACCTGAGCTACGTACTCAACCGGATCACCTGGCCGGGGTCGCTGTACCTGGGTCTGATCGCTCTTGTGCCGACAATGGCGTTGGCCGGCTTCGGAGCGAACCAGAACTTCCCGTTCGGCGGGACGAGCATCCTCATCATCGTGGGTGTGGGTCTGGAAACCGTGAAGCAGATCGAGAGCCAGCTCCAGCAGCGCAACTACGAAGGGTTCCTCCGCTGATGCGAATCGTCCTCGTCGGGCCTCCCGGTGCGGGCAAGGGAACGCAGGCCGCGTTCCTTGCCAAGAACCTGTCGATCCCGCACATCTCCACGGGCGACCTCTTCCGCGCCAACATCAGCCAGAACACCGAGCTGGGCCGGCGCGCGAAGGCGTTCATGGACGCCGGTGAGCTCGTCCCGGACGAGATCACCATCGGCATGGCCAAGGACCGGATGGAGCAGCCGGACGCCAAGGGCGGGTTCCTGCTCGACGGCTTCCCGCGCAACGTCGCCCAGGCCGAGGCGCTCGACGCCACGCTCAAGGAAGCGGGCATGAAGCTCGACGCCATCCTCGACCTGGAGGTCGAGGAGGACGAGGTCGTCAAGCGCATCGCCGGCCGGCGCATCTGCCGCAAGGATTCCGCGCACGTCTTCCACGTGATCTACGCGGCCCCCAAGGCCGAGGGCGTCTGCGACCACTGCGGCGGCGAGCTGTACCAGCGCGACGACGACTCCGAGGCCACGGTCCGCAACCGGCTGGAGGTCTACCACACGCAGACCGAGCCGATCATCGACTACTACAAGGCCCAGGGCCTGCTGGTGACCATCTCCGCCCTCGGCGAGGTGCAGGAGATCACCAAGCGGGCGATGGACGCCCTGAAGAAGTAGTCACTCCAGTTCGTGACCGACAGTACGGCCGCGGTGTCCTTCGGGGCGCCGCGGCCGTCTGCGTGGCACGGTGGCGTGTGACGTCAGCCAATAATTGAGGTACCACAGCGGAGAGCAACCACCTCCGCGAAAGCGGCGGCGGTTTGGCCGCAGAAGAGGGAAGGCCCAGTTTCATGGTTCAGCTGAAGACCCCCGAGCAGATCGCGAAGATGCGGGAGGCAGGGCTGGTCGTCGCCGCGATCCACGCGGCGACCCGTGAGGCGGCCGTGCCGGGCTCCACGACCCGGGACCTGGACATGGTGGCCCGGAAGGTGATCGCCGACGCCGGGGCGAAGTCGAACTTCCTCGGGTACGGCGGCTTCCCGGCGACCATCTGCACCTCGGTGAACGAGGTCGTCGTCCACGGCATCCCGGACGACAAGACGGTCCTGAAGGACGGCGACGTCATCTCCATCGACGCCGGCGCGATCGTGGACGGCTGGCACGGCGACGCGGCCTACACGGCCTTCGTGGGCACCGGTCACGCTCCGGAGCTGATCGAGCTGTCCAGGGTAACCGAGGAGTCGATGTGGGCCGGCATCGCGGCCATGAAGCTCGGCAACCGCCTGGTGGACATCTCGAAGGCGATCGAGGGCTACATCAAGCGCCAGCCGCGGCCGGCGACCGGTGAGCACAGCCTCGGCAAGTTCGGGATCATCGAGGACTACGGCGGCCACGGCATCGGTTCCGAGATGCACATGGACCCGCACCTGCTGAACTACGTCTCGCGCAAGCGGGGCAAGGGCATCAAGCTGGTCCCGGGCCTGTGCCTGGCGATCGAGCCGATGGTCTCCCTGGGCACCGCCCAGACGGAGGTCCTGGCGGACGACTGGACGGTCATCACCACGGACGGCACCTGGTCCTCGCACTGGGAGCACTCGGTAGCCCTGACGGAGGCCGGCCCGATCGTCCTGACCAGCCCGGACTGCGGCAAGGCCAAGCTGGCGGAGTACGGGGTCACGACCGCCCCCGACCCGCTGGGCTGAGCAGGAGGACCCCCTCGGGCGGTCCTCGGTTAATGATCTAGACTCATGGGCAAACTTTCCGGATTCGTCTTTCTGGGTGCCCTGACGTAGACTGACTCGTCGGCTCGCGTGCATTTCCATGCCTGTGAGCCGATCAAGGTAGCCGATTCGAAAGGCGAAGCGTGGCCAAGAAGCAAGGTGCCATCGAGATCGAGGGCACCGTGATCGAGTCCCTCCCGAACGCCATGTTCAAGGTGGAACTCCAGAACGGTCACAAGGTCCTCGCGCACATCAGCGGCAAGATGCGTATGCACTACATCCGCATCCTTCCCGATGACCGGGTCGTTGTGGAGCTGTCTCCGTACGACCTGACGCGTGGCCGGATCGTCTACCGATACAAGTAGATCTTGTCCTCACTCCTGCCTGGGCGTCCGTCCCGGTGCGGGTGGTGGCACTGACCCGGAGAACCTCACCAACATGAAGGTCAAGCCGAGCGTCAAGAAGATCTGCGACAAGTGCAAGGTGATCCGCCGTCACGGCCGGGTCATGGTCATCTGCGACAACCTGCGCCACAAGCAGCGCCAGGGCTGACGCACGCCGACCGACCTGCACTACGCAGTTCTTCGCGCGACGTAAGAAAACGTACATAAGCAGAACCCGCCCAGCCCCCAGGGGCCGGCGGCACCTCCGGCGGGGGCCGGGGACCCGGACGTACCACCACCCATTCGGGTGGTCGGCGGTCGGGAGCGGTTCTGTTGCAGACCCCCGAACACACAGGAGCCATTGAATGGCACGCGTTTCCGGTGTTGACATCCCGCGCGAAAAGCGTGTGGAGATCGCACTCACCTACGTCTTCGGTATCGGGCGCACCCGGTCCAAGGAGATCCTCGCCTCCACCGGCGTGAACCCGAACACCCGCGTTCGTGACCTGGCCGAAGAGGACCTCGTCAAGATCCGCGAGTACGTGGACGCCAACCTCCGTACCGAGGGTGACCTCCGCCGCGAGATCCAGGGCGACATCCGCCGCAAGATCGAGATCCAGTGCTACCAGGGCATCCGCCACCGTCGTGGCCTGCCGGTGCACGGTCAGCGCACCAGCACGAACGCGCGTACCCGCAAGGGCCCGCGTCGCGCGATCGCCGGTAAGAAGAAGCCGGGCAAGAAGTAGTCCTGTTCAGCGGTCTTGCGCTGTAGGACCGACCACCTCCCGTAGGAGTAAGAGATGCCCCCCAAGGGTCGTCAGGGCGCTGCCAAGAAGGTGCGCCGCAAGGAAAAGAAGAACGTCGCTCACGGGCACGCCCACATCAAGAGCACGTTCAACAACACCATCGTTTCGATCACGGACCCGTCCGGCAACGTGATCTCCTGGGCCTCCGCCGGCCACGTCGGCTTCAAGGGCTCGCGCAAGTCCACCCCCTTCGCCGCGCAGATGGCCGCCGAGTCGGCCGCCCGCCGCGCGCAGGAGCACGGCATGCGCAAGGTTGACGTCTTCGTCAAGGGTCCGGGCTCCGGCCGCGAGACCGCGATCCGCTCCCTCCAGGCCACCGGCCTCGAGGTCGGCTCGATCCAGGACGTCACCCCCACCCCGCACAACGGCTGCCGCCCGCCGAAGCGCCGCCGCGTCTGACGCAGCGGACGCACCTGTGCGTTCTTGAGTGTCCGGGCGGTGCGCTCCCTTCGGGGGACGTACCGCCCGTACCCTTGTAGTCCGCGGCCTCCCGGCCGCACCCGTCGGGCGTCAAATAGTGGGCGTCCACGACTGAAGGAACAGACATGCTTATCGCTCAGCGTCCTTCGCTGACCGAAGAGGTCGTCGACGAGTACCGCTCGCGGTTCGTGATCGAGCCGCTGGAGCCGGGCTTCGGCTACACCCTCGGCAACTCCCTGCGCCGTACCCTCCTGTCCTCCATCCCGGGTGCCGCTGTCACCAGCATCCGCGTGGACGGCGTCCTGCACGAGTTCACCACCGTGCCGGGCGTCAAGGAAGACGTCACGGACATCATCCTCAACATCAAGCAGCTGGTCGTCTCCTCGGAGCACGACGAGCCGGTCGTGATGTACCTGCGCAAGCAGGGTCCCGGCCTGGTCACCGCTGCCGACATCGCGCCCCCGGCCGGTGTCGAGGTGCACAACCCGGACCTGGTCCTCGCCACGCTCAACGGCAAGGGCAAGCTGGAGATGGAGCTGACCGTCGAGCGCGGTCGCGGCTACGTCTCCGCCGTCCAGAACAAGCAGCTGGGCCAGGAGATCGGCCGCATCCCGGTCGACTCCATCTACAGCCCGGTCCTCAAGGTCACCTACAAGGTCGAGGCGACCCGAGTCGAGCAGCGCACCGACTTCGACAAGCTGATCGTCGACGTCGAGACCAAGCAGGCCATGCGCCCGCGCGACGCCATGGCGTCCGCCGGCAAGACCCTGGTCGAGCTGTTCGGTCTGGCCCGCGAGCTCAACATCGACGCCGAGGGCATCGACATGGGCCCGTCCCCGACGGACGCCGCCCTGGCCGCCGACCTGGCGCTGCCGATCGAGGAGCTGGAGCTCACCGTTCGGTCGTACAACTGCCTCAAGCGCGAGGGCATCCACTCCGTGGGTGAGCTCGTCGCCCGCTCCGAGGCCGACCTGCTCGACATCCGCAACTTCGGTGCGAAGTCGATCGACGAGGTCAAGGCGAAGCTGGCCGGCATGGGCCTGGCCCTCAAGGACAGCCCGCCCGGATTCGACCCGACCGCCGCCGCCGACGCCTTCGGCGCCGACGACGACGCGGACGCCGGTTTCGTCGAGACCGAGCAGTACTGAGAAAGCTTGCGGGGGGCTCACGCCCCCCGCACCCACCCTCTCGCGACCGCCTGAGGGAACTGACACCGGTACCTGACACGGCCGGTGCAGATTTGAAGGAGTAACAATGCCGCGTCCCGCAAAGGGTGCCCGCCTGGGCGGCTCCGCCGCGCACGAGAAGCACCTCCTCGCGAACCTCGCGAAGGCCCTCTTCGAGCACGGCCGCATCACCACCACCGAGGCCAAGGCCCGCCGCCTGCGTCCCTACGCCGAGCGTCTGGTCACCAAGGCCAAGAAGGGCGACATCCACAACCGTCGCCTGGTGCTGCAGACGATCACGGACAAGAGCATCGTGCACACGCTGTTCACCGAGATCGCCCCGCGCTACGAGAACCGCCCCGGTGGTTACACGCGCATCACCAAGATCGGCAACCGTCGTGGCGACAACGCCCCGATGGCCGTGATCGAGCTGGTCGAGGCCCTGACCGTGGCCCAGCAGGCCACCGGTGAGGCCGAGGCCGCCACCAAGCGCGCCGCGAAG
This sequence comes from Streptomyces sp. NPDC037421, assembly GCF_055602105.1. Lineage (NCBI taxonomy): Bacteria > Bacillati > Actinomycetota > Actinomycetes > Kitasatosporales > Streptomycetaceae > Streptomyces > Streptomyces sp. NPDC037421. The sequence goes on along the minus strand of NZ_JBVJWV010000006.1, from coordinate 280,147 downwards.
GACGCCGAGGCCGTGGCCGAGGCTCCCGCCGCCGAGGAGACCAAGGAGGCCTGATCCCGTCCCGGGATCGAGCTTGCTTGATCGGCTCTGAACGGGCCCGCCCCTTCCGGGGGCGGGCCCGTTCTGCATTGCTGTGCTTCTGAGAGGATCTGTCACGTGAGTGACGAGGTGGAGCCCGGGCACGTCCGGGTACGGCTGGACCTGAGCTACGACGGCAAGGACTTCTCCGGCTGGGCGAAGCAGCGCACGCTGCGCACCGTCCAGGGCGAGCTGGAGAGCGCCCTGCAGACCGTGATGCGGCTCAAGGAACCGGTCGAGCTGACCGTGGCCGGACGCACCGACGCCGGGGTGCACGCGCGCGGGCAGGTCGCGCAGTTCGACCTGGCCGAGGAGGTGTGGGCCGAGCACCACGACAAGCTGCTGCGCCGCCTCGCCGGCCGACTGCCGCACGACGTACGGGTGTGGAGGGCCGCCGAGGCCCCCGAGGGCTTCAACGCGCGGTTCTCGGCCATCTGGCGCCGCTACGCCTACCGCGTCGGCGACCACAAGGCGGGCGTGGACCCGCTGCGCCGCGGGCACGTGCTGTGGCACCAGTGGCCGCTGGACGTGGACGCCATGAACGAGGCCGCCGCCGCGCTGGTCGGCGAGCACGACTTCGCCGCGTACTGCAAGAAGCGCGAGGGCGCCACGACCATCCGTACGCTCCAGCAGCTCAGCTGGGAGCGCGGGGAGGACGGCATCGTCACGGCGACGGTGCGGGCCGACGCGTTCTGCCACAACATGGTCCGCTCGCTGGTCGGGGCCCTGCTCCACGTCGGCGACGGACACCGGCCGGTCGAGTGGCCCGGGCAGGTGCTGGCGGCCGCCGTACGGGACTCCTCGGTGCACGTGGTCAAGCCGCACGGGCTGACCCTGGAGGAGGTCGGCTACCCGGCGGACGAGCTGCTGGCCGCCCGCAGCAAGGAGGCGCGGAACATGCGCACGCTCCCCGGCAAGGGCTGCTGCTAAGGGCTGTCCCGTAATCTCCGGCGGGCACGGCACCTCGCTGCGTTGTCGGAACGCCCGAATACGCCCAGTACGGGGGCGCCCCTCCGCCTTGCGACGCACCGCATCCGACGCCGTGCGCCGATCCACCGGGGAGTACGGGACAGCCCTTAGCCGGACACCCCCCTAAACGGTTTGGGCCCGGCGCCGCCCGACCGGGACAATGCCCGGCATGGGACATCTCGAAGCCAGCCACCTGGAGTACTACCTTCCCGACGGGCGGGTCCTGCTCCCCGACGTCTCCTTCCGCGTGGGGGAGGGGTCGGTGGTGGCCCTGGTGGGGGCGAACGGCGCCGGCAAGACCACCCTGCTGAAGCTGATCTCGGGCGAGCTCCAGCCGCACGGCGGCGGGGTCGCCATCAGCGGCGGCCTCGGGGTGATGTCGCAGTTCGTCGGCTCGGTCCGGGACGAGACGACCGTACGGGACCTGCTGGTCTCGGTGGCGCAGCCGCGGATCCGGGAAGCGGCGAAGGCCGTGGACCACGCCGAGCACCTGATCCTGACGGTCGACGACGAGGCCGCGCAGATGGCGTACGCGCAGGCGCTCAGCGACTGGGCCGACGTACAGGGCTACGAGGCGGAGACCCTGTGGGACGTGTGCACCACGGCCGCACTGGACATCCCGTTCGACCGGGCCCAGTACCGCGAGGTGCGCACGCTGTCGGGCGGTGAGCAGAAGCGGCTGGTGCTGGAGGCGCTGCTGCGCGGGCCGGACGAGGTGCTGCTGCTCGACGAGCCGGACAACTACCTCGACGTCCCGGGCAAGCGCTGGCTGGAGGAGCAGCTGAAGGCCACCCGCAAGACGGTGCTCTTCGTGTCGCACGACCGGGAGCTGCTGTCCCGGGCCGCCGAGAAGATCATCAGCCTGGAGCCGAGCCCGACGGGTACGGACGTCTGGGTGCACGGCGCGGGCTTCGACACGTACCACCAGGCCCGCAAGGAGCGCTTCGCCCGCTTCGAGGAGCTCAAGCGCCGCTGGGACGAGGAGCACGCCCGCCTGAAGGCCCTGGTCCTGCGGCTGCGCAACCAGGCCGCGAGCAGCCCGGACATGGCCTCGCGCTACCGCGCGATGCAGACCCGCTTCCAGAAGTTCGAGGAGGCCGGCCCGCCGCCGGAGCCGCCGCGCGAGCAGGAGATCAAGATGCGGCTCAAGGGCGGCCGCACGGGCGTGCGCGCGCTGACCGTGGAGAACCTGGAGCTGACGGGGCTGATGAAGCCCTTCTCGCTGGAGGTCTTCTACGGCGAGCGGGTCGCGGTGCTCGGCTCGAACGGCTCCGGCAAGTCGCACTTCCTGCGGCTGCTGGCGGGCGAGGACGTCAAGCACACCGGCGACTGGAAGCTGGGCGCACGGGTGCTTCCCGGCCATTTCGCGCAGACCCACGCCCACCCGGAGCTGTTCGGGCGCACGCTCGTCGACATCCTGTGGACGGAGGCGGCGAAGCCGCTGGGTCCGGCCATGGCGGTGCTGCGCCGCTACGAGCTGGAGCGCCAGGGCGAGCAGAAGTTCGAGAAGCTCTCGGGCGGCCAGCAGGCGCGTTTCCAGATCCTGCTGCTGGAGCTGGCCGGGACGACGGCGCTGCTGCTGGACGAGCCGACGGACAACCTCGACCTGGAGTCGGCGGAGGCCCTGCAGGACGGCCTGGAGTCGTACGAGGGGACCGTGCTGTGCGTGACGCACGACCGCTGGTTCGCCCGGACCTTTGACCGTTATCTGGTCTTCGGTTCGGACGGTGTCGTGAGGGAGACTCGGGAGCCCGTCTGGGACGAGCGCAGGGTCGAGCGCAAGCGCTGACCGGGTGCCGTGTCCGGCGGACGGGGTCCGGCGCGGTCGGCCGAAGCCGCTGAGGCCCCTTGGGGCCGAGGGGTGCGAGGGTGGCGGTGTGGATGGGTCTCGGGAGCCCGTCCGGGACGAACGCAGGGTCGAGCGCAAGCGCTGAGGGGGAGTGCCGTGGGGCTGCGGCCGAGCATCTGGCTCATGCGGTGGCGGCAGCCGTCCACGGCGGGCCGGGTGACCGCGTGGCTGCTCGGGCCGGCCCCGCGGCCGTGGCGGGTGCTCTCCGCCGGGATCCTGCTGGCCATCGCCGTCTCCACGAGTCTGCGGGCGAACTGGGGCTCCGACAACGCCTTCGTGGTCAAGGCCGCGCGGACGCTGCTGGACGGCGGCTCCCCGTACGAGGACAAGCGGTTCCTGTACCTGCCCAGCGCGGTGCTGATGGCGGTGCCCGAGGCGCTCCTGCCGCGGGAGGCGCTGCGCTGGCTGCTTCCGGCCGGGATGTCCGGGTTGCTGGGGGCGGGCTGGTTGGCCGCGCTGAAGCTGTTCTCGGTGCCGTTGTGCTCGCGGCTGGCGGTGGGCGGGTTCGCGGTCCTGGCCCTGGCCTACAAGCCGTACGTGAACCTGGTGCTGATCGGGAACTGGACGGCGGTCTCGGCGGCCGCGCTGCCCTTCGCGCTGCTGCTCGCGCACCGCGGGCGGTGGGCGGCGGCCGGGCTGGTGGTGGGGCTGGCGATCGCCTGCAAGCCGATGCTGGTGCCGATCGGGCTGCTGTTCCTGCTGGCCGGGCGGTGGCGGGGGCTGGCGGTGGCGGTGCTGGTGCCGCTGGGGATGTCCCTGGCGGGGGCGCTGGTGATGCCGAGCCCGTCGCTGTTCTTCACCAAGACGCTGCCGTTCCTCTTCCAGGGGCAGGACTCCTACGCGCTGCCCTGGGACGCCTCGCCGATCGCGGTGCTGCCGCGGCTGGGGGTGCCCCAGCCGGTGGCGGTGGTGCTGGCCTTCGCGGGGGCCGGGGCCGGGCTGTGGGCGGCGTGGGCGCGCTGGCGGCGGCCGGATCCGGAGGGTGACGGCGGTGAGCTGAGGCTCGTGGAGACGGCCTGCACGGTGATGCTCGCCGCATTCCTGGTCTCGCGGCCCTCCTTCGACCACTACCTGCTGGTGGTGCTGCCGCTGCTGCTGGCCTCGGGGGTGCGGGCGGGCTCGATGCCCCGCTCGCCCTGGTTCTGGCTGGCCCTGACGCCCCAGATGGCGTTGGTTCCGTGGCCGGACGAGCTGGCCCGCAAACGGCGTGCGTTCAAGGACTGCGCCACCCTCTGCGGGCTCGCGGGTCTGCTGGTGCGTCGTGCACTGCGCTCCGTACGGGTTACTCTGGAACCCGTAACAACTGCGGGGTCCCCATCCAGGACCGAACCGGAGTGCGCCGCGACGCCAGCAGAATCGGCATCGCGGACCGCGTTTTGACCCGTACGGGTCTGCTTGGGTATCCTGCTGGTTTGTTATGCGTATTGGCTTTCTCATTCTCACGTGAAAGGGCCTTACGCCGGTCCACCGGACCGATGACCAGCAGTTGGCCGTTCACACGGGTTGCGTCCCCGAAGTGAACGAGGGCTGTCGTGATCGTCCGTGGTGACCCTGTCAGGACCCTTCCCGCGGGGCTTGCGCCCTATGGGATGACCCACCACTGAAGAAGCGAAGGCATACGCGTGCGTACGTACAGCCCCAAGCCCGGCGACATCTCGCGCCAGTGGCTCGTCATCGACGCCCAGGACGTCGTCCTCGGCCGTCTGGCGACCCAGGCCGCTGCCCTCCTGAAGGGCAAGCACAAGCCGACTTACGCCCCCCACATGGACATGGGCGACTTCGTCATCATCATCAACGCCGACAAGGTTCACCTGTCCGGCAACAAGGCTTCCCAGAAGATGGCGTACCGCCACTCCGGCTTCCCGGGCGGTCTGCGCTCCGTGCGCTACGACGACCTCCTGGCGAACAACCCGGAGAAGGCCGTCGAGAAGGCCGTCAAGGGCATGCTCCCCAAGAACACCCTGGGCCGTCAGATGCTCTCGAAGCTGAAGGTCTACTCGGGCGACCAGCACCCGCACGCTGCCCAGCAGCCGGTGCCGTTCGAGATCACCCAGGTCGCGCAGTAGTTCCGGCCACCCCCTAAGACGTAGAGAATTCTGAGGAGCATCGTGGCCGAGACCACCGCCGAGACCCCCGTCGACGAGTTCGAGGGCGTCGAGGAGTACACCACCGAGTCGGACGTCGTCGTCGAGGGCGACTACACCTCCGAGTCGCTTGCCGGTCGCTTCGGTGACCCCCAGCCGGCCGCCGGCCTGGGCCGTCGCAAGAACGCCATCGCCCGCGTCCGGATCGTTCCGGGCACCGGCAAGTGGAAGATCAACGGTCGCACCCTTGAGGACTACTTCCCCAACAAGGTGCACCAGCAGGAAGTCAACGAGCCCTTCAAGCTCCTCGAGCTTGACGGCCGCTACGACGTCATCGCCCGCATCGCGGGTGGCGGCGTCTCCGGTCAGGCCGGCGCCCTGCGCCTCGGCGTGGCCCGCGCGCTGAACGAGGCGGACGTGGACAACAACCGCCCGGCGCTGAAGAAGGCCGGCTTCCTCTCCCGCGACGACCGTGCGGTCGAGCGCAAGAAGGCCGGTCTCAAGAAGGCCCGTAAGGCTCCGCAGTACAGCAAGCGTTAATCTGCGCCTGCTGTTCAGCAACGAAACCGCCCCGGCAGCACTCTCCGTGCTGCCGGGGCGGTTCGTTTACCGCCAAAAGCGGCAAACAACTGTCACTAGCGGTCACCAAGCGAAGCTTGAACTCGGGAGGACAACAGTGGGACGACTCTTCGGGACGGACGGTGTACGAGGCGTCGCCAACGCGGATCTGACGGCTGAGCTCGCGCTCGGCCTCTCCGTGGCGGCCGCACATGTACTGGCCGAGGCGGGCACCTTCGAGGGGCACCGGCCCACGGCGGTGGTCGGCCGCGACCCCCGCGCGTCGGGCGAGTTCCTGGAGGCCGCGGTCGTCGCCGGCCTCGCCAGCGCCGGCGTGGACGTCCTGCGCGTCGGTGTGCTGCCCACCCCGGCGGTGGCGTATCTCACCGGTGCGCTGGGTGCCGACCTCGGCGTGATGCTCTCCGCGAGCCACAACGCCATGCCCGACAACGGCATCAAGTTCTTCGCGCGCGGCGGCCACAAGCTCGCCGACGAGCTGGAGGACCGCATCGAGTCCGTGTACGAGGAGCACCGCACGGGCGCGCCCTGGCAGCGCCCCACCGGCTCCGGCGTCGGCCGCGTCTCCGACTACGACGAGGGCTTCGACAAGTACGTCGCCCACCTCATCGGGGTCCTCCCCAACCGCCTCGACGGCCTGAAGGTCGTCCTGGACGAGGCCCACGGCGCGGCCGCGTACGTCTCGCCCGAGGCCTTCACCCGGGCCGGCGCGGAGGTCGTCACGATCGGCGCCGAGCCCGACGGCCTGAACATCAACGACGGCTGCGGCTCCACCCACCTGGACCTGCTGAAGCAGGCCGTGGTCGAGCACGGCGCCGCCTTCGGCATCGCCCACGACGGCGACGCGGACCGCTGCCTGGCGGTGGACGGCACCGGCGCCGAGGTCGACGGCGACCAGATCCTCGCCGTCCTGGCGCTGGCCATGCGCGAGGCCGGGCAGCTGCGCGGGAACACCGTGGTCGGCACCGTCATGTCCAACCTGGGCTTCAAGCTCGCCATGGAGGCCGAGGGCATCCAGGTCGTGCAGACCGGAGTCGGCGACCGGTACGTGCTGGAGTCCATGAAGGAGCACGGCTACGCCCTGGGCGGCGAGCAGTCCGGCCACGTGATCATCCTCGACCACGCGACGACCGGCGACGGCACCCTGACCGGCCTGATGCTGGCGGCGCGCGTCGCGGCCACCGGGCGCACGCTGGCCGACCTGGCCGGGGTCATGCAGCGGCTGCCGCAGATCCTGATCAACGTCCCGGACGTGGACAGGTCCCGCGTCGCCACCTCGGGCGAGCTGGCCGCGGCCGTCGCCGACGCCGAGCGCGAGCTGGGCTCCACGGGCCGGGTGCTGCTGCGCCCGTCCGGCACCGAGCCGCTGGTGCGCGTGATGGTGGAGGCCGCCGACATCGAGCAGGCCCGCACGATCGCCGGGCGGCTCGCGGACGCGGTGAAGTCGGCGCTCGGATAGCCCTTACCCCGCGCTGTTCCGTGGCGCACCCGGCGGGCGGATCATCCGTGCGTGCTGGGTGCGCCACAGCAGTTTCCAGCCGATGAGGGTCAGCGAGCCGGAGACGATGATGCCGAGCAGGTTCAGCAGCAGCTGCTCCGCCGAGCCCCACATCTGGCCGAACTCCCCGTAGCTCAGCGCCACGGCCGCGTTCGCGCCGGCCGGGACCGTGGTCACCGAGATCGCCACCCCCACCAGCGCCCCCGACTTCGCCGACGTCAGCGACAGCATCCCGGCCACGCCGGCGAGCACCGCCACGACGAAGGAGAACGGGTCGGGCTGCCAGATGAAGCTGGTGTTCGGCCGGGGCCTGTCGAGCATCCCCGGGTGGAACAGGCCGAGCGCGTCCATGGCCAGGCTGAACACGGTCGTCGCCACGATCGCGGCGGCGAAGCCGACCAACAGGGCGACCAGCGAGCGCCACGCCGCCTTCGGGGCGCGCCGCACCATCCCCGTGCAGATCCCGGCGAGCGGCCCGAATTCGGGGCCGACGGCCATCGCGCCGACGATCAGGATCGCGTTGTCGAGCACCACACCGCAGGCCGCGATCATCGTGGCGACGATCATGAAGGCGCTGTAGGTGATCGTGAGGGTCGACTCCTCGTGGGTCGACTCGGCGAGCTGCTCCCAGACCACCGCGTCCGCGGCCTCGCCCGGGGCCTCCTCCTCCGCCTCGTCGGCGCGTGTGGAGATGGAGAGGTCGATGTTCTCGACGGCGATGGACCCGCTCCGGTCGATGCCGAGGGAGCGCATCTCCTGGAGCAGCTCGTCGGCCGACTCGCGCGCCACGTCGCACAGCACCAGGTCGCCCTCGGGGTCGCGGGCGGCGCCCTCCAGTACGACCAGATGGGTGGTGCCGACGGTCTGCCCGATCAGCTCCACCACCCGCTGGGTGAGGTGGTGCGGGGCGATCATCCTCAGGTGCAGCATGGCCGCACCCTAGTGCTACAGCTTGCGCAGGCTCAGCTTCTGCACCTTGTGGTCGGGTCCCTTGCGCACGACGAGGGTGGCGCGGCCGCGGGTGGGGGCCACGTTCTCCAGCAGGTTGGGCTTGTTGATGGTCCGCCACATCGTCTGCGCGTACTCCAGGGCCTCCTCCTCGGAGACCTGGGTGTACTTGCGGAAGTAGGAGAAGGGGTTCTGGAACGCGGTCTCGCGCAGCTTCCGGAACCGGTTGAGGTACCAGCGCTCGATGTCCTCGGGGCGCGCGTCCACGTACACGCTGAAGTCGAAGTAGTCGGCGAGGCCGACGCGGGTACGGCCGTCCTTGCCGGGCAGCGCGGGCTGCAGGACGTTGAGCCCCTCGACGATGAGGATGTCCGGGCGGCGTACGACGAGCTGCTCGCCCGGCACGATGTCGTAGATCAGGTGCGAGTAGACCGGGGCCTTGACCTCGTCCTTGCCCGCCTTGATGTCGGCGACGAAGCGGGTCAGCGCCCGGCGGTCGTAGGACTCCGGGAAGCCCTTCCGGGAGGTCAGGCCGCGGCGCTGGAGCTCCTTCATCGGGTACAGGAAGCCGTCCGTGGTGACCAGCTCGACGCGGGGGTGCTCGGGCCAGCGGGCCAGGAGCGCCTGGAGCAGACGGGCCACGGTGGACTTGCCGACGGCTACGGAGCCGGCGACGCCTATGACGAAGGGGGTGCCCTGCTGGGCGCCGTGGCCGTTGCCGGCGTCGCCGAGGAAGGTGTTCAGGGTGCCGCGGAGGTTGCTGGTGGCGCCGACGTACAGGTTCAGCAGGCGGGAGAGCGGCAGGTACACGTCCCGCACCTCGTCGAGGTCGATGACGTCGCCCAGGCCCCGCAGCCGCTCCACCTCCTCGGCGGTCAGGGGCAGCGGGGTCCGCTCGCGCAGGGCGCTCCACTCGGCCCGGGTGAGGTCGACGTACGGTGAGGCGTCCTGGGCCCTGCGGGGGCCGGGGCGCTCCGTTGCGTGGTCCGGCGTACAACGCGTCGGCGAGGTGATCACACCGCCATTGTCGGGGCTCAGGGGCGCTCGTGGGTGGTGGGGTCGGTCACGTGTGGGGTGGCCGCCGGGAGAACAGCGGGTGGCGGCGGCCGGGCGGGGCCGCGACGGGTTGTACAGGCGTACATGTCGATCGGAGGCCCGCCCGGTCTCGTGCGCATCACGATTGGGCCGGATCACCCGAAAACCCGTTCGCGTGATCGATTGAACGCCGTACATTGTTCGTCGCCGTGGCGCCGACCTGCGTCCTGACGGCGTTCTTGTTCTTGGGGGAGATTCTTCGTGCGTACCGCGTTCGTCCGCCGTGCCGTCCTGACCGCCTCGGCCGTGTCCCTGAGCCTGCTGGCCACCGCCTGCGGCTCCGACTCCGGTGACTCCGGCAAGAAGGACGACGCCAAGGCGAGCCCGCAGCAGTCCGCCCCCGCGGCGGCCGGGGCCAAGGGGAAGTCCGCCGCCGAGCTGGCTCCGCTGCTGGTCGCCCAGGCCGACCTGCCCGAGCACAAGGTCGAGGCGGACGCGGCGGCGAAGGCCGCGGCCGGGGCGAACGCCAACGCCGACAAGGCCGAGTGCAAGCCGCTGGTCCAGCTCCAGACCCTGGTGCCGCTCGGCAAGCCGGCCGGCACCGCGACGATCGCCGCGACGGAGAAGCCGAAGAAGCCGTCCGAGGGCGCGAGCCTGGACGACAAGCTCGACGCGCTCAAGGGCGGCCTGGCCGTCACCCGCACCTCGGTCGGGCTCGCCTCGTACGACGGCAAGGGCGCCGAGGAGGCCTTCGGCGCGCTGAAGACCGCGAGCACGGCCTGCGCGGGCGGCTACACGGTCACCCAGGACGCCGAGACCACCAAGATCGAGAAGGTCGCCCCCTCCGCCGCGGTCGCCGCCGGTGACGAGGCCGTGGCCTACAACACCGTGATGGACCTGAAGGACGGCGAGAAGGCCACGATGCAGTTCGTGGTCGTGCGCAAGGGCAACACCCTGGCCACCTTCTACGCGATGAACCTGACGGGTGCGGCCGCCCAGCCCAAGGCGGTCGTGGAGGCGCAGGTCAAGAAGCTCGGATGAGAGGCGTCCGCGCGCGGCGCGCGGCCGCACTGGGAGCCTCGGCGGTCTCCGGTCTGACGCTGGCCCTGCTGGCCACCGGATGCGGGACGGCCCGGCCGGGAATGGTGGTGGAGATCGTGCCGGCGGAGCTGCCCGCCGGCGCGGCCGACCACGCGTCGAAGGGGAAGGGGCAGGAGCCCCCGGCCCGGCTGATCGTGGCGCAGGGGGACCTCGTGGACCACAGGGTCAGCCCCGAGGGGGCGGACAGCGCCCTGGTGAGCGTGGACCGGCCGGAGTGCCGGGAGCTGGCCCACGCGGCCACGGGGTTCCTGCCGACCGGCCGGACCGGCTGGGCCAAGGCCTCGGTGGTCGCCGTACCGGCGCCGCTGCCGCAGGACGCCACGGAACGGCAGAAGCGGGCGGCCGCCCAGGACGCGGCCAGCTCGACCGTGACGGTGGTGACCCTCGGCTCGTACGCGGGGAACGCGGCCGGCGGGCACTTCGCCGAGGTGCGGGCCGCCGGCGAGGCCTGCACGGCCGGCTACTCCGTGACGGCGGACGGGGAGACCGTCAAGGTGACGCGGGTCGTCCCGCACGCCGCGCACGGCGGCGACGAGGCGGTCGGCTACACGGTGGAGGCCGAGCGCGACGGCGAGCGCTACGCCACCGAGCTCGTGGTGGTGCGCAAGGGCGGCACGCTCGCGAACTTCCTGGCCGGCCGGACCTCCGGGGCGGCGGAGCTGGCGGCTCCGGTGGTCGAGGCGCAGCTGCGCAAGCTGGGCTGAGGGCCGTCGGACGGCGGATTCGAAAACATCGTCAACCCCGCTCCGGTGGATTCGCCGGGGCGGGGTTTTCGTCTTGTTCGGGTACGGGGCAGACGGGCGGCCACGGCGTACGCTGCCGCCTATGTGCGGAATTGTGGGTTACGTAGGGGCGCAGTCTGCGCTCGATGTGGTCATCGCCGGACTGAAGCGGCTGGAGTACCGCGGCTACGACTCGGCCGGGGTCGCCGTGCTCGCCGACGGGGCCCTCGCCAACGTCAAGAAGGCCGGGAAACTCGTCAACCTGGAGAAGGAGCTGGTCAGCCGGCCGCTGCCGGCCGGCTCCACGGGCCTCGGGCACACCCGGTGGGCGACCCACGGCGGGCCCACCGACGTCAACGCCCACCCCCACCTGGACAACTCCGGCCGGGTGGCGGTCGTGCACAACGGCATCATCGAGAACTTCGCCGCGCTGCGCGCCGAACTCGCCGAGCGCGGGCACCGGCTGGAGTCCGAGACGGACACCGAGGTGGTGGCGCACCTGCTGGCCGAGCGCTTCGAGGCGGCCGGCGGTGCCGGTGGACGCGGCCTCGCGGAGGCGATGCGGCAGGTGTGCCGACGGCTGGAGGGCGCGTTCACCCTGGTCGCGGTGCACGCGGACGAGCCGGACGTGGTGGTCGGCGCGCGCCGGAACTCCCCCCTGGTGGTGGGCGTTGGAGAGGGCGAGAACTTCCTCGCCTCGGACGTGGCCGCGTTCATCGCCCACACCCGGTCCGCGATCGAGCTGGGGCAGGACCAGGTCGTCGAACTCCGCCGCGACGGGGTCACGGTGACCGGCTTCGACGGTGCGCCCGCGACCGTGCGGGCGTACCGGGTGGACTGGGACGCCTCGGCGGCCGAGAAGGGGGGCTATGACTACTTCATGCTCAAGGAGATCGCCGAGCAGCCGAAGGCCGTCGCCGACACGCTGCTGGGCAGGATCGACGCGAGCGGCCTGCTGACCCTGGACGAGGTGCGCATCCCCGCCTCGGTGCTCCGGGAGGTCGACAAGGTCGTGATCGTGGCCTGCGGTACGGCCTACCACGCGGGCATGATCGCGAAGCTGGCCATCGAGCACTGGACCCGCATCCCGTGCGAGACGGAGCTGGCCAGCGAGTTCCGCTACCGCGACCCGATCCTCGACCAGCGGACCCTGGTGATCGCGATCTCGCAGTCCGGCGAGACCATGGACACCCTGATGGCGCTGCGGCACGCGCGCGAGCAGGGCGCCAAGGTGCTGGCCGTCTGCAATACGAACGGCTCGACCATCCCCCGCGAATCGGACGCCGTGCTCTACACGCACGCCGGTCCTGAGGTGGCCGTCGCCTCCACGAAGGCGTTCCTGACGCAGCTGGTCGCCTGCTACCTCGTCGCGCTGTACCTCGGGCAGGTACGGGGCACGAAGTGGGGCGACGAGATCCGGGCGGTGATCCGGGAGCTGTCGGACATCGCCGCGGCGGTGGACACCGTACTGGAGACGATGGAACCGGTACGGGCCCTTGCGCGCTCCCTCGCCGACAAGGACACCGTGCTCTTCCTCGGCCGCCACGTCGGCTACCCGGTGGCGCTGGAGGGCGCGCTCAAGCTCAAGGAGCTGGCGTACATGCACGCCGAGGGCTTCGCGGCGGGCGAACTCAAGCACGGGCCGATCGCGCTGATCGAGAAGGACCTGCCGGTGGTGGTCGTCGTGCCGTCGCCGCGCGGGCGCTCGGTCCTGCACGACAAGATCGTCTCCAACATCCAGGAGATCCGGGCGCGCGGGGCGCGCACCATCGTGATCGCGGAGGAGGGCGACGAGGCCGTGGTCCCGTACGCCGACCACCTGATCCGGATCCCGGCGACCCCGACGCTCCTCCAGCCGCTGGTGGCGACGGTGCCGCTCCAGGTGTTCGCGTGCGAGCTGGCTACGGCGCGCGGCAACGAGGTGGACCAGCCGCGTAATCTCGCGAAGTCGGTGACCGTGGAGTGAGCGAAGAGCAGTTGGGGTTGTCGTTGTGATTGTCGGTGTGGGGATTGACGTTGCCGAGATCGAACGGTTCGGCGCGGCTCTGGAGCGGACGCCGCAGATGGCCCGGCGTCTCTTCCTCGAATCCGAGTTGACGCTGCCGGGCGGCGAGCGGCGCGGTACCGCCTCGCTCGCCGCCCGGTTCGCGGCCAAGGAAGCCCTGGCCAAGGCTCTGGGGGCGCCCGGCGGGCTGCTGTGGACCGACGCCGAGGTGTACGTCGAGGACACGGGGCAGCCCCGGCTGCGGGTGTCCGGCACGGTCGAGGCCCGGGCGCGGGCGCTCGGGGTGAAGTCCTGGCACATCTCGCTCAGCCACGACGCCGGCGTCGCGTCGGCGGTGGTGATCGCCGAAGGTTAGTCCATGCGTACTGCCTACAGCGTGGAGACCGTACGGGCCGCCGAGCGCGAGCTGATGGCGCGGCTGCCGGAGGGCGCCCTGATGGCCCGGGCGGCGGCCGGACTGGCCGCCGTGTGCGCGGAGTTGCTGGCGCGGCGCCGGGGCCGGGTCTACGGGTCCCGGGTCGTGCTGCTGGCCGGCCCCGGGGACAACGGCGGCGACGCGCTGTACGCGGGCGCCCGGCTGGCGCGGCGCGGGGCCGCGGTGACGGCGGTGCCGATGGACCCGGCGCGGATCCACCCCGGCGGGCTGGCCGCGCTGCGGGCCGCCGGGGGACGGGTCGCGGAGTCGGTCCCCGCGCGGGCGGACCTCGTACTGGACGGGCTCACCGGGATCGGCGGCCGGGGCGGGCTGCGGCCGGCGGCGGCCGCGCTGGCCGAGCGGATCCCGGCGGGGGCGCTCGTGGTCGCCGTGGACCTGCCGAGCGGGGTGGACGCGGACACCGGGGAGGTCGCGGGCCCGGCGGTGTCGGCCGACGTGACGGTCACCTTCGGCGCGTACAAGCCCGGGCTGCTGATCGACCCCGGGGCCTCGCGGGCGGGCGCGGTGCGGCTCGTCCCCATCGGTCTGGAGCTGCCGGCCCCGGCGGAGCTGGAGGCGCTCCAGCACGCCGACGTGGCGAGGCTGCTCCCGGTGCCGGGGGCGTCGAGCGACAAGTACCGGCGGGGCGTGGTCGGGGTCGTCGCCGGGTCGGAGCAGTACCCGGGTGCGGCCGTGCTCGCCGTGGCGGGGGCCCTGCGGGGCGGCGCGGGCGCGGTGCGGTACGTGGGCCCGGCGGCGGACGCCGTACTGGCGCGCTACCCGGAGGTGCTGGTCGGGCGGGGGCGGGTGCAGGCCTGGGTGGTCGGCCCCGGGCTGGGGTCCGGGCGGGCCGCCGAGGTCGAACGGGCCCTGGCGGACCGGGACGTGCCCGTGCTGGCCGACGCGGACGGGCTGCGCGGGCTGGACCCGGCGGTGGTGCGTTCACGCCGGGCGGCGACCCTGCTGACCCCGCACGCGGGGGAGGCGGCGGCGCTGCTGGGGGTGGCGCGGGAGGCGGTGGAGGCGGGGCGGCTGGCCGCGGTGCGGGAGCTCGCGGGGCGGTACGGGGCGGCGGTGCTGCTGAAGGGGTCCACGACGCTGGTCGCCTCCGGCGGTGGCGGCGGTGCGGTGCGGGTGAATCCGACGGGTACGCCCTGGCTGGCCACCGCGGGCAGCGGGGACGTGCTGTCCGGGCTGGCGGGGGCGCTGCTGGCCGGTGGGCTGGGCGGGGTGGACGCCGGGGCGGTGGCCGCCTACCTGCACGGGCTGGCCGGGCGGCTGGCCGCCGGGGGTGCGCCGGTGGTGGCGCAGGAGGTCGCGGCCGCGCTGCCGGAGGCGTGGCGCTCCGTACGGGCCTGACCCCGGCCGGGCGGGGCCGCTGCGCGGGCTGCTCCCGGCCCCGGCCTCCGCCCGTTCCCCGGGGCTCCGCCCAGGACCCGCCCAGGACCCGCCCAGGACCCGCCGGGGGCTCCGCCCGCAGGCCCCCGCGCCTCGAACGCCGGCGGGGCCGGGAGGTGCTGCGGGGTGGGAGAGCGGGCGAGTGGGGCAAGGCGGGCGAATCATGCCCGATCACCGGCCCGTACGGGTTCTGAGAGACTGTGGGCGATGAACGAGACACCGATGCGCGTGTACGCCGAGATCGATCTTGACGCGGTACGGGAGAACGTGCGCGCCCTGCGCGCGCGGGCGCCCCGGGCCAAGCTGATGGCCGTCGTCAAGTCGAATGCCTACGGGCACGGTGCCGTCCAGTGCGCCCGCGCAGCCCAGGAGGCCGGTGCCACGTGGCTCGGCACCGCCACCCCCGAGGAGGCGCTCGCCCTGCGCGCCGCCGGCATCGAGGGCCGGGTCATGTGCTGGCTCTGGACCCCCGGCGGGCCCTGGCGGGAGGCCGTCGAGGCCGACGTCGACGTGTCCGTCAGCGGGATGTGGGCCCTGGACGAGGTCCGGGCCGCCGCCCGCGCGGCCGGCCGTACCGCCCGCATCCAGCTCAAGGCCGACACCGGTCTCGGCCGCAATGGCTGCCAGCCCGCCGACTGGGCCGAGCTGGTCGGCGCGGCCGTCGCCGCGCAGGCCGAGGGCACCGTCCGGGTCACCGGGGTCTGGTCCCACTTCGCCTGCGCCGACGAGCCCGGCCACCCCTCCGTCCGGCTCCAGCTCGACGCCTTCCGCGACATGCTGGCCTACGCGGAGAAGGAGGGCGTCGAGCCCGAGGTCCGGCACATCGCCAACTCGCCCGCGACGCTCACCCTCCCCGAGAGCCACTTCGACCTGGTGCGCACCGGGATCGCCGTCTACGGCGTCTCCCCCTCGCCCGAGCTCGGCACCCCCGCCCAGCTCGGGCTGCGCCCCGCCATGACCCTCAAGGCCTCACTCGCACTGGTCAAGACGGTCCCCGCCGGGCACGGCGTCAGCTACGGCCACCACTACGTCACCGAGTCCGAGACGCACCTCGCGCTCGTCCCCGCCGGCTACGCCGACGGCGTCCCGCGCAACGCCTCCGGCCGCGGGCCGGTGCTCGTGGGCGGCAAGGTCCGGCGGGCCGCCGGGCGGATCGCCATGGACCAGTTCGTCGTGGACCTCGGCGAGGACCTCGCCGAAGCCGGCGACGAGGCCGTCCTGTTCGGGGACGCCGAGCGCGGCGAACCGACCGCCGAGGACTGGGCTCAAGCGGCGCACACGATCGCGTATGAGATCGTCACCCGTATCGGAGGCAGGGTGCCCCGGGTCTACCTCGGCGGGTGACGCGGGCCGAGTGAGGGCGGCGACGTCGTGAGCGAGAACTGGCGCAAGGCCGGCTGGGCCGGCGCCGCCATCGGTGTGCTGGCGGCGGGCGCCGCGGCCGGTGTCGCGGTCGAACGGATCACCGTGGGGCGCGGCATCCGGATGAAGGCGCGCCTCGCCCTCGACGCCGCCGGGGACTTCGGCTCCCTGCGCGGGACCGAGGGCGGCTGCCGCGCCGAGGACGGCACCGAGCTCTACTACGAGGTCGACGAACCGCCCGCGGACGGCAAGAAGCGCCGGCTGCGGCGCAAGAACCCGGCGGAGGGCGCCACCGTCGTCTTCTGCCACGGCTACTGCCTCTCCCAGGACTCCTGGCACTTCCAGCGCGCCGCCCTGCGCGGGGTCGTCCGCTCCGTGTACTGGGACCAGCGCAGCCACGGCCGCAGCGCCCGGGGCCTGGCCCAGGCCGACGGCGAGCCGGTGACCATCGACCAGCTCGGCCGCGACCTGAAGGCCGTCATCGACGCCGCCGCACCCGAGGGCCCGCTCGTCCTCGTCGGCCACTCCATGGGCGGCATGACCCTCATGGCCCTCGCCGAGCAGTTCCCCGAGCTGGTCCGCGACCGGGTGCTCGGCGTGGCCCTGGTCGGCACCTCCAGCGGCCGCCTCGACGAGGTGACGTACGGGCTGCCCTCCGTCGGACTGGGCGCGGTGCGCCGCATCCTGCCCGGGGTGCTGAAGGCGCTCGGCTCCCAGGTCGAGCTCGTGGAGAAGGGCCGCCGGGCCACCGCCGACCTCTTCGCCGGCATGATCAAGATGTACTCGTTCGGCTCCCGGGACGTCGATCCCGGTGTGGCGCGCTTCGCCGAGCGGCTGATCGAGGCGACCCCGATCGACGTGGTCGCGGAGTTCTACCCGGCCTTCCAGACCCACGACAAGAGCGCCGCCCTCCAGCGGTTCGCGGACATCCCCGTCACCGTCGTCGCCGGGGACCGGGACATGATCACCCCGGCCGCGCACAGCGTGACCATCAAAGAGCAGCTCCCGGCCGCCGAGCTGGTGGTGCTGGAGGACACCGGGCACCTGATGATGCTGGAGCGCCCCGACATCGTGACCGGGCTGCTGACCGGCCTGCTGGCGCGCACCGGAGCCGTCCCCGCAGCGGCTAACGTTGGGGGACATGGAAGAAGTACCGCGGGAAGCGCCGCGCAGCCCGGCCGCTGAGGCCCTGGCCGAGGCCGCCGCAGAAACCCTGATCACCGTCGACTCGCCCGCCTCCATGCAGGAGCTGGGCCGCAGGATCGCCGGCCTGCTGCGCCCGGGCGACCTGGTCCTGCTGACCGGCGAACTCGGCGCCGGCAAGACCACCCTGACCCGCGGGCTGGGCGAGGGCCTGGGCGTGCGCGGGGCCGTGACCTCGCCGACCTTCGTGATCGCCCGGGTGCACCCGTCCCTGGGCGACGGTCCGCCGCTGGTGCACGTGGACGCGTACCGCCTCGGCGGCGGGCTCGACGAGATGGAGGACCTGGACCTCGACGTCTCGCTGCCCGAGTCCGTGGTCGTCGTGGAGTGGGGCGACGGCAAGGTCGAGGAGCTCTCCGACGACCGGCTGCACGTGGTGATCGGGCGAGCCGTCGGCCACGAGGAGGTCCTGGACGACGTGCGCGAGGTCGCGCTGCGCGGCGTCGGCGCGCGCTGGGCGGGCTCGGAGCTGGCGGGGCTGGCGGCGCGGTAGCCGCCGCGACGCCGTGGTTCCGGCCACCGTTCCGACAACGTACCGACAACTCGTCGGGAAAACATTGCGTTGGCGCAGCATCGCGTGATGACATGGTACCGAGCGCTGGTTAGGTGTGCCTAAGTACGGCGTCCCGGGGTCTCAGGAGGCAGCCATGTCGGCAGCAGGAGCAGAGCGAGCGCCCGTCGTGTCCATGCGGGCCCTGCTCGCGGCGGGCGTGGCCGCCACGGCGGTGTCCACGCCGCCCGCGCGCGCGGAGGCCGAACCCGAACCGGGAGCCGGGCCCGAAGCGGACGCGGAACGGGCCGCCCCGGAGCCGGAAGCGGCCTGATACCCACGTTCGGGTGAATCACACCGCGTGTGCGAGCCGCGCCGCGTGAGGCGTTCCCGCGCGGGGAACGCCGTGGGGAGTGCCCTGGCGGGGTGCCGTCAGGCGACGACGACGACCTTCGCGCCGATCGTCGCGAAGGCCCAGATCGCGTCACCGTCCGCGCGCGCCATGCGGATGCCGCCGGCCTTCTTCGTGGTGTCCGGCTCCGGCATCGAACCGTCCACGCGGGCGCTGAACCCGATCGCGATCCCGTCCGTGCTGGCGAACCGCACGACGTGCTCGATCGGCACCCCGTCCGTGCCGGTGACCGTGCCCGCGCGCGAGCTGACGGCGTAGCTGCCCGGCACCGGGTGCACCGTGCTCGGCATGACCGTGAAGCTGCGCGGCTCCTTGCCGTCCTCCGCGACCAGCCACACCCGCCTCTGGGACACCGAGTACACGACCCGCGCTCCCGTCCCGGAGTCGGCCGGCACCGCCGCGGGCTTCGCCGGGTCCTGCTTCGCGGGGGCCTGCGCCGGGGGCGCGGCCGGAGCCTGCGGGCCCGCCTTGGCGGGAAGCGCGGGCGCGGTCGCGGAGGCCTGGTAGCCCAGGAAGCCGATCGCGGCGATCGCCGCCGCGGTGAGCCCGGCCACGATTCCCGAGCTGCTGCGTGCCACCTTGCTCCACCTCTCCGCGCCTCGGGCCGTCGAACTCTCGGGCGACCCGCGTGTGTACCCGGTCGAAAGGTAGCAGCCGGGCCCCGCACCGACCGGCCGCAAGGCCCTGGGGCCGGGGAGTCGTAGGCTGTTCGCGTGCTCTTGCTCGCCGTAGATACCGCCACGCCCGCCGTCACCGTCGCCCTGCACGACGGGGAATCCGTCCTCGCAGAGTCGAACCAGGTCGACGCACGCCGCCACGGGGAGCTCCTGCTGCCCTCCGTGGACCAGGTCCTCGCCGAGGCCGGGGTCAAGCTCGAAGCCGTCACCGGCATCGTCGTCGGCGTAGGCCCCGGCCCCTACACCGGGCTCCGCGTCGGCCTCGTCACCGCCTCCACCTTCGCCGCCGTCCTCGGCGTCCCGGTGCACGGCCTGTGCACCCTCGACGGCCTCGCGTACGCCGCCGGCACCGCCGGGATCGAGGGCCCCTTCACCGTCGCCACCGACGCGCGGCGCAAGGAGGTCTACTGGGCGCGCTACGAGGACCCGCGCACCCGCGTCGGCGAGCCCGCGGTCGACCGCCCGGCCGACATCGCGGAACGGGTCGCCGGCCTCCCGGCCGTCGGCCAGGGCGCCACGCTGTACCCGGACGTCTTCCCGGACGCGCGCGGCCCCGTGCACCAGTCGGCCGCGGCGCTGGCCGCCCTGGCCGCCGAACGGCTCGCGGCGGGGGAGGCGTTCCTGCCCCCGGCCCCGCTCTACCTGCGCCGCCCCGACGCGCAGGTGCCCAAGAACTACAAGGTGGTCACCCCGCAGTGACCGCCCCGACCGCAGTGCTCCGCGAGATGCGCTGGTGGGACATCGAACCGGTGCTGGAGCTGGAACACGAGCTGTTCCCCGAAGACGCCTGGTCGGCCGGGATGTTCTGGTCCGAACTCGCCCACGCGCGCGGCCCGCGGGCCACCCGCCGCTACGTCGTCGCCCAAGAGCCCGGCACCGGCCGCATCGTCGGCTACGCCGGACTGGCCGCCGCCGGCGACCTGGGCGACGTACAGACCATCGCGGCCGCCAAGGACCAGTGGGGCACGGGCCTCGGCGCCCGGCTCCTCACCGACCTGCTGCGCGCCGCCACCGCCTTCGAATGCGCCGAGGTGCTGCTGGAGGTACGGGTGGACAACACCCGCGCCCAGCGGCTCTACGAGCGGTTCGGCTTCGAGCCGATCGGCTTCCGGCGCGGCTACTACCAGCCCGGGAACGTCGACGCGCTCGTGATGCGCCTGACCGACCCGGCACAGACCAGAACCGAAAACCCTGAGAGCAGTGAGAGCAATGGCTGACGAACCGCTCGTCCTCGGTATCGAGACCTCCTGCGACGAGACCGGCGTCGGCGTCGTCCGCGGCACCACCCTGCTGGCCGACGCGATCGCGTCGAGCGTCGACGAGCACGCCCGCTTCGGCGGGGTCGTGCCCGAAGTGGCCTCCCGCGCGCACCTGGAGGCGATGGTCCCCACCATCGAGCGCGCCCTGAAGGAAGCCGGGGTCAGCGCCCGGGACCTCGACGGCATCGCCGTCACGGCCGGCCCGGGCCTCGCGGGGGCGCTGCTGGTGGGCGTCTCGGCGGCGAAGGCGTACGCGTACGCGCTCGGCAAGCCGCTGTACGGGGTGAACCACCTCGCCTCCCACATCTGCGTCGACCAGCTGGAGCACGGGCCGCTGCCCGAGCCGACCATGGCGCTGCTGGTCTCCGGCGGGCACTCCTCGCTGCTGCTCGCCCCGGACATCACCAGCGACGTACGGCCGCTCGGCGCGACCATCGACGACGCGGCGGGCGAGGCCTTCGACAAGATCGCGCGCGTGCTCCAGCTCGGCTTCCCCGGCGGTCCGGTCATCGACCGGCTGGCGAAGGAGGGCGACCCGAAGGCGATCAACTTCCCGCGCGGTCTGACCGGCCCGCGCGACGCGGCGTACGACTTCTCCTTCTCCGGCCTGAAGACGGCGGTCGCCCGCTGGATCGAGGCCAAGCGCAACGCGGGCGAGGAGGTGCCGGTGCGCGACGTGGCGGCGTCCTTCCAGGAGGCCGTGGTGGACGTGCTGACGCGCAAGGCGATCCGCGCCTGCAAGGACGAGGGCGTGGACCACCTGATGATCGGCGGCGGCGTGGCGGCCAACTCCCGGCTGCGCTCGCTCGCGCAGGAGCGCTGCGACGACGCGGGGATCATCCTGCGGGTGCCGCGGCCGAAGCTGTGCACCGACAACGGCGCGATGGTGGCGGCGCTGGGCGCGGAGATGGTCAAGCGCAACCGGCCGGCCTCCGACTGGGACCTGTCGGCGGACTCCTCGCTGCCGGTGACGGACCCGCACGTGCCGGGCACGTCGCACGAGCACCCGCACGACCACGGCCACTCGCACGACCACGACCACGTACACGAGCTCAGCAAGGACAACCTCTACTCGTGAGCACCGTCGCGCTGATGTGGGAGGCCCGGGCCGTCGACGGCCGGGGCAACGAACTCATGGAGTGGGCCCGGGCGCAGGTCCTGGCCCGGGAGCCGGTGCGCCGCGAGGTGCTGCGCGCCCCGCAGGAGCGGGTGCTCGTGATCACCTGGTGGGAGGTCCCCGAGGGCCTGGCGGCGGACCTGCCCGAACTGCCCGAGCCGGCCGCGGACCTGATCACCCGGGCGGTGCACCGCTGGCGGTTCGAGTCGGTGGAGGCCACGGGCGCCGGCTGAGGCGCTGGTCGGGGCGGTGGTCGAGGAGTGCTGCGGCGAAGCTCGAAGGGCCGCGGTTAGGGTCATGCCCATGCCGAGACTTCCTGGCCGTGAGCTACCGCCCCCGCCGCCGCCCGCGCACCTGCGCGAGTGGCTGGACGAGGGCGTCGTACGGGCCGACCGCGCGCGTTTCCTCGCGGACCTGAGCCGGCGCAGCCTGGGCCCGGGGCGGCTGCTGTCGCTCTGGGGCGTCGCGGCGGCCTTCGCGCTGGGCTGGACCCTGGCCGGCCTGGCCGTGACGGCCTTCGCGGCGGGCGGCGGTCCCGGCCTGCTCGGCGGCGTCGTGTGCTCCGCGGCGGGGGCCGCCGTACTGCTGTGGGCCGGGCTCTGCTTCGAGCGGGGCGTCCGGCAGGAGCGGCGGATACGGCAGCTGCTGTGCGCCTGGGTCCTGGCGGACCGTGACCCCGAGGCCGACGCCCGCCTGCGCGCCCCGGCCCGCGGCGCGGTGTGGCTGACGGCCTCTCTGGCCCTGGGCGGCTTCGGCCTCTGGCTGGCGTTCGCATCGGCGTCCGGGGCGCGGCCGGGCACGGACACGTACGGGGAGGTGGCGTACTTCACGGGATTCGGCATGATCCTGTGGATCACCGCCCTCCTGGGCCTGGCCAAGACCGCGGCGTACCACCGCTGGACCCGCACACCGGCCCCGGCCGCTCAGGGGCGCGGGCAAGCCGGGGCCGCTCCCACGACGGTGCCGCCGAACGATCCGGTGCCGGCCGGCACATCCAGCCTCGCCGGCGTCTGAGGCGCGGAGCCCCCGGACACCGGCCGCTCATGCGGCGGGGCGGCACGGGATCCCCGTCACCCCCGGCCAGGGGAAGGGTGTCCGATCAGCATCGAGGGCGCCCCCGCCACCCGCGTCAGGAAGACCGTCGCGGAGTTCGGCCCCTGCGGTTTGACCTTCTTGCGGAGCTCCTCCGGCTCGATCGCTGACCCCCGCTTCTTCACCGTCAGGATCCCGACCCCCCGCTCCCGCAGCAGCGCCTTCAGCTTCTTCAGCCCGAACGGCAGCACGTCCGTGATCTCGTACGCCGTCGCGTACGGCGTCTCCCGCAGCTCGTCGGCCGTGATGTACGCGATGGTCGGGTCGATGAGCCGCCCGTCAAGCTGACCGGCCACCTCCGCGACGAGGTGCGCGCGGATCACCGCCCCGTCGGGCTCGTACAGCCAGCGCCCGACCGGTCCCGCCTCCGGGTCCGGCAGCGGCTCGGCGGTGTCCAGCCCGACCGGCCCCGGCAGCAGGGTGGCCCGTACCGTGCCGGGGGCGGTGCCGAACCACAGCACGGCCTCCTTCACGTCCCCGTGGTCGGAGATCCACTCGGCCTCCGCCTCCGGCGGTACCGCCTCGTGCGGGATACCGGGCGCGATCTTGATGGCGGCGAACTCCGCCGCCCGCGCCGCCTCGACCGCCCACGACAGCGGCGGCGAGTACGACTCGGGGTCGAAGATCCGCCCGCGCCCGCCCCGTCGCGCGGGGTCGATGAAGACGGCGTCGTACGCGGACACGTCCACCGCCGTCACGTCCGCCTCCCGGACCTCGATCAGGTCCGCCAGCCCCAGCGCCTCGGCGTTGGCCCGCGCGACGGCCACCGTCAGCGGGTCGAGGTCCACCGCCAGCACCCGGATGCCGCGCCGCGCGAGCGCCAGCGCGTCCCCGCCGATCCCGCAGCACAGGTCCGCGACGCTCCGTACGCCCAGCCCGGCGAGCCGTTCCGCCCGGTACGCGGCCACCGACGCGCGGGTGGCCATCTCCCCGCCGCCGGGCGTGAAGTACATCCGGAAGGCGTCCTCGGCCCCGAACTTCGCCACCGCCCGCTGCCTCAGCCGGGCCTGGCCCAGCGCGGCCGACACCAGCCCGGCGGGGTGCTCGCGGCGCAGCCGGGTGGCCACGGCCAGCTCCTGGGCGGGGTCGTAGTCGCGGAGGGAGTCGAGGAGGGCGCGGCCCTCGGGGGCGAGGAGCGCGGCGAAGTCTTCGGGGGTCACCGGTTCATTGTGGGCCAGCCGGTGGAAGGCGGGCGTCCGGCCGTGGTGTCGCCCGGGGCGCGGAGCCGCGTGGTGGAAGGATCCGCTGCTATGCAGCTTGTACGACAAAAGGGAAATAATTCGCAGTTTGGTCACCGGCCCGTGGGGCACCCGCGCGGCCGGTACGGGGTGGCCCTGGCCGCACTGCTGGTCGCCGCCCTGGGCACGGGGTGCGGGGCCACGGAGCCCGAGAAGCCGGCCAAGGGCAAGCCCGGCCAGGGGGCGGAGGCGGGCGGCGCGGCCGGTGCGCTCGCCAACTCCGCCGAGAAGCTCAAGGCCGCCCAGCAGGCCCGGATCGCCGCCGCGAAGAAGTGGCGGCTGGCCAAGACGCCGCTCCTGGCCCCGGCCGCACCGAAGGCGAAGCCGGAGATCACCACGCGCGAGGGCTTCGAGGTCGAGGACCAGGACGAACTGCCCCCGGTCTTCACCACCGTCCCGACCGAGGACAAGGTCGTCTTCCTGACCGTGGACGACGGGGCCGAGAAGGACCCCGAGTTCATCAGGATGATGAGCGAGCTGAAGATCCCCTACACGGCGTTCCTCAGCGACTACCTGGTGCGCGACAACTACCCCTACTTCAAGGAGATGCAGGCGGCGGGCGTCACCCTGAACAACCACACCCTCAACCACCGCTACATGCCCGGCCTCTCGTACGAGCAGCAGCGCGAGGAGATCTGCGGCCAGCAGGACACCATCCAGAAGCAGTTCGGCAAGCGGCCCTCGCTGTTCCGCCCGCCGTACGGCAACTACAACCAGGACACGCTGAAGGCCGCCAAGTCCTGCGGCATCAAGGCGGTTCCGCTGTGGAACGCCGAGGCGTTCGTGAACCGGATGGACTACCGCGAATGGGACCGAGACCTCCATCCCGGTGACATCATCCTCACGCACTTCCGGGGCCGGGAGGACTGGAAGGGCACGATGCCTGACATGATCCGTCATGTCATGAAGACCGTCACGGACAAGGGATATGCCGTGGCCCGCCTGGAGGACTACTTGTGAGGTACGCGCGCCGGTTGGTAGCCGGGACGCTGACGGCCGGCGCGCTCGCGCTCTCCCTGACGGGATGCGGGAACAGCGTGGATCCCATCGAACGGCTGGGCCGCAAGACCGCGCCGGACAGCGCGTCCCCGTCGTCCTCCCCGTCCGCACCGGCCCCCGCGGCGAGCTCCGCGCAGGCCGGCACGGCGGGGGACGAGGCGTACCGCAAGTGGGGCCTGAAGGCCCCCGTCCAGTACGCCCCCAAGCCGGCGCAGAAGCCCCAACTCCCCAAGGCCGCCCCGGGCAGGGCGGCCGTGCTGGACCGAATACCCGTCGCGCCGACGGAGAAGGTCGTCTTCCTCACCTTCGACGACGGCGCGGAGAAGGACCCCGAGTTCCTGAAGATGGCGGCCGACCTGAAGCTGCCGATCAGCATGTTCCTGACGGACAACGTGGCCTCCTCGGACTACGGCCACTTCGAGAAGCTCCGCGACAACGGCTCCGGCAGCACCGTGAACAACCACACCCTGACGCACCCGAACCTCCGCACCCTGCCCTTCGCGGCGCAGAAGAAGGAGATATGCGGGCAGCAGGACCACCTGGAGAAGCGCTTCGGCAAGCGGCCCCCGCTCTTCCGCCCGCCGTTCGGGAACTACAACGACGACACCCTCAAGGCCGCCGCCGAGTGCGGGGCCCCGACGGTGGTCCTGTGGCGGGCGTCGATGCAGATCAACGACTTCCAGTACGCGGAGGGCTCCGCCCTCAAGCCGGGTGACATAGTCCTGGCCCACTTCCGCGGCCCGTCCGAGCTCAAGGGCGCGACGGAGACCCAGATGACGACCCGGATGCTCCAGCGGATACAGGACCAGGGCTACAAGATCGGCCGCCTGGAGGACTACCTCTAAGGGGTGTCCTGCCCTTCGGAGCATGCCGGGTCGGCGCGTGGCTTCACGGTTCGGGCCCGCTGTCTCCCCCTCGACCCCCCGGGGTGCCAGCGGGGGTGGGGAACGGTGTCCGGCCCGGGCGGTATCAGGGAGGGTTCAGGGGTTTCCCGTCAGTCCCATCGTCCTTCCGGGGCGGGCCGGTCCCTCAAGGGCGCTCCCTTCGGTCGCGTCGCTACGCGATGTCGCTTCGCTCCACCCTTGACCGACCGTCCCGCCCCGGAAAGCCGAAAGACTGCCGGGGAACCCCCAAAAGAACGGCACGGTCGACAGGGAAGGGACGGGTCTCTCAGCGACGAGACGAGGGACCGGGCCATGCCCCGCCGGGCATCCGGGCCCTCAGCAGCCGAGATCCCGGACCGGGGGCGCGGCTACCTGCACGAGAGGTTGATCAGAGCCCCCCGGGAAGCCCCCGAGCGCGCCAGATCGCTACGCGCTCCTCATCTCTCGGCGTCCGACGACCGCCTTGGGCCGATACCCGCACCACATGACGAAAAGAGCGCTGTGGGAAGCGGTCGGACGCAGCAGATCGCCGCGCGCTCCCCTCTTCTCGGCGTCCGACGGCCGCGTAGGGCTGACACCTGCACCACATGACGAACAGGGCAGCTCAGGGGCTGCCAAGCGCATCAGATCGCCGCGCGGTCCTCGTCGGCCGGCTCGGCCGTCAGGATGGCGAGGAGGCCGGGGAAGCGGGCCTCGATGTCGGCTCGACGCAGGCCTGCCATCCGGCTATTGCCCCGGTCGACCTGGTGGATCAGGCCGGCTTCCCGCAGGGTGCGGAAGTGGTGGGTGACCGTCGCCTTCGAGACCGGCAGCGAGAAGGAGGCGCAGGTGCGCGCAGTGCCTTCGGGGGCGACGGCCAGCTCGCGCACCACACGGCGGCGCAACGGATCGGCGAGCGCGGACAGCACTCTGCCGAGCTCGATCTCGTCGACGGTCGGATGACCCTCGTCGTCGGGCATGGTGACCCCCTTCCTTAGGTATGGATTGGATCT
Organism: Streptomyces sp. NPDC037421; assembly: GCF_055602105.1. Taxonomy (NCBI): domain Bacteria; kingdom Bacillati; phylum Actinomycetota; class Actinomycetes; order Kitasatosporales; family Streptomycetaceae; genus Streptomyces; species Streptomyces sp. NPDC037421. The sequence goes on along the minus strand of NZ_JBVJWV010000006.1, from coordinate 253,744 downwards.
TACCTCTGGCGGCTGCTAGCGTCAGGTAGGTACGAAAGCAGTCGTACCTACCTGTGGGGGAGAACCCTGATGGACCAGCTCGTCACACTCATTGGCGTCGCCCGCCCCAAGCCGGAACGCGCCCAGGAGCTCATGGAGCTGCTGCTCTCCTTCGTCGAGCCCACCCGGCAGGAACCGGGCTGCCTGGAGTACCACTTCCACGAGGACCGAGAGGAGCCCGGCGTCTTCGTGTTCTACGAGGTGTGGCGCAGCCAGGCCGACCTGGACGCCCACCTGGAGCTCCCGCACCTGCGGGACTTCTGGGAGCGTCGGATGGACTACCTGGCCACTGATCTGGAGATCCGCTTCGTGGACATGCGCAGCCCTCACGGCCACTAGTCGTTTGGTGCGGCCGTCAGCCCCGGACGGCCGTCAGCCGCCGAGGTCAGAGGAGCGCGTAGCGATCCGATGCGCCTGGAGGCTTGCTGGGCTGCTCTGTTCGTCATTTGGTGCAGGTACCAGCCCAAGCCGGCCGCCGGACGCCGGGAAAAGGGCAGCGCGTAGCGATCCGACGCGCCCACGCGCTTGCCTCGCTGCTCTGATCAACATTTGGTGCAGGTACCAGCCCAAGCCGGCCGCCGGACGCCGAGACGGGAGGAGCGCGTAGCGATCTGCTGCGCCTGGGTGCTCCGCAGGGGGCTCTGATCAACCTCTCGTGCAGGTAGCCGCGCCCCGGCCCGGGATCTCGGTTGCTGAGGGCCCGGATGCCCGGCGGGCCGGGGCCCGGTCCCTCGTCTCATCGCTGAGAGACCCGTCCCTCCCCCTTGGACCGTGCCGTTCTTTTGGGGGTTTCCCGGCAGTCTTTCGGCTTTCCGGGGCGGGACGGTCGGTCAAGGGTCGCCGAAGGCGATCACGCAGTGACGCGACCGAAGGGAGCGCCCTTGAGGGACCGGCCCGACACGGAAGGACGATGGGACTGACGGGAACCCCCCAAACCGGCCATGAGACCGCCCAGGGGGCTACCGCTCACCCGGCCCACCGGCCCACCGGCCCCCCCCGCACCCCTCAGCGGACCCCTGCCCCCGCCCCCGCCCCCGCCCCCGCCACCACCGGGGTGATCGTCGTTTCCGCCGGGCCGTGGGCGTCGGCTTCGCGTTGGCGTTCCGCGCTGTCGCTGATGCGCAGGAGCAGGGCGATCATGATCCAGTTGGCCAGCAGGGACGAGCCGCCCTTCGCCAGGAAGGGGAGGGCCTTGCCGGTCAGGGGGATCAGGCCCGTCACGCCGCCGGCGACCACGAAGACCTGGAGCGCCAGTGCCGCCGCCAGGCCCACCGCCAGCAGCTTGCCGAACGGGTCCCGCGCGGCCAGTGCCATGCGCAGGCCCCGCTGCACGAGCAGGGCGTAGATGATCAGTACGGCCATGACCCCGGCCAGGCCGAGTTCCTCGCCCACCGTCGTCAGGATGAAGTCGCTGCGCCCCGCGAACTTGATCAGCTCCGGGTGCCCCATCCCCAGGCCGGTGCCCGAGACGCCGCCGGTGCCGAAGCTGAACAGGGCCTGGGCGGACTGCTCCGAGTTCAGGCCCGGCGGGGGGTTCGGCGAGTAGATCGCCAGGGGGTTCAGCCAGGCGGCGACGCGCGCCTTGACGTGGGGTTCCGTCGAGCCCACGACGAAGGCGCCCACGGCCGCCATGAGCAGGCCGCACACGATCCAGCTGGTGCGCTCGGTGGCCACGTACAGCATCACCACGAAGACGCCGAAGAAGATCAGTGACGTACCGAGGTCGCGCTCGAAGACGAGCACGAGCAGCGAGATGATCCACACCGTGATGATCGGCCCGAGCTGCCGCATCGGCGGCAGCCGCATGCCCAGGAACTTCCGCCCCGTCAGTGCCAGGGAGTCGCGGTGGATGACCAGGTACCCCGCGAAGAAGATCGCGATCATGATCTTCACGAACTCGCCGGGCTGGAGCGAGAAGCCGAAGAGGATGATCCAGCGCTTGGCGCCGTACGTGTCCGCGCCGAAGAACGCCGGTGCGATCAGCAGCACCAGCGCGACGGCCATCGTGATGTAGATGAAGCGCTGGAGCAGCCGGTGGTCGCGCAGCAGCGCCACCACCAGGATGCAGGCGGCGACCCCGACCACCGTCCACATCAGCTGGTCGGGCGCGTTGGCCACGGAGTCGAACCGCTCTATGTAGCCCTGGTCGAGCCGGTGGATGAGCACCAGCCCGAGCCCGGTCAGCAGCATCGCGAGCGGGAAGATCAGCGGGTCCGCGTACGCCGCGAACCGGCGGATGCCCAGGTGTCCCACCAGTGACAGCAGCGTCATGCTGATGACGAAGCTGGTGAGGTGCTGCGGCAGCTCGCCGTTCATGGCCAGCCCGGCGCTGACGTGGCCGAAGACGGCGATGGCGATGACCAGGAGGAGGAGCAGCGCTTCGGTGCGGCGGCGGGCGCCCGCCACCGTCAGGGGCCTCAGTCCACGCACGGGATACCGCCGCCGTCGATGGCGCCCTTCTCCGGCTGTGGCGGAGGCGGGGCGGATGACGGGGCGGATGACGGGGAAGGGGGAGAGGAGGGAGAAGAGGACGGCGCGGCGTCCGGCGCACCCGGGGTCGTCGCAGTGGTCGACCGGGGACCGATCTGCTCGGCAATGAGGCGCTTTATCTTCATATCATCTACGACGTTGATGTCCTCCCCATGGTTCCTTCCGAAGCCCTCGACGGGGAGTGTCGTGAACCGCACTTTGCCCCCGGACAGGTTCTTCGCCTGCTTCACGAAGGACAGCAGGTCCCACCCCGCGTCCGTCACGACGTCCTCTTTCGCCGTGTCGATCAGCTTGAGCAGCTTCACCGGGTCCGTGAAGGTCCCGGCCGAGTTCAGCTTCTGCGTCGCACCCGCGAGGAAGGCCTGCTGCCGCTTCGTCCGGTCCAGGTCGCCCATCGCCAGCCCGTGCCGCTGCCGTACGAAGGCCAGGGCCTGCTGACCGTTCAGGGTCTGCCGGCCCGCCGGGAAGTCCGCGCCCGAGTACGTGTCCTTCACCGGCTTCTTCAGGCACACCGGTACGCCGCCCAGCGCGTCCGCGAGGTGGTGGAAGCCGGCCAGGTTCAGCTCGGCGAAGTGGTCGACCGGGACGCCCAGGAAGTTCCGCACCGTCTCGATCTGTGCCCTGCGCCCCGCCTCGCGCCCCTCCCGCTCCAGCCGGCGCCGGTCCTTCACGCCGTCCCGGGAGAGCTGTTCCTCCTTGGCGGCCTTCGCCAGCCCGTACGCCTTCTTGATCTTGTCCTTGTGGCCCGGCCCCTGCCCCGCGATCTCCACGAAGTCGTCGCGCGGTATCGAGAACGCCTTCGCCTCGCCGCCGTCGCCCGGTACGTGCAGCAGGATCACGGTGTTCGCGTTGTAGCCGCCGATGTCCGAACTCCCCGCGTGCAGCTTGTCGAGGATCTCCTCGGGCAGCGGGTCGCCGTTCTGGTCGCGCCGGCTGTCCAGGCCCATGAGCAGGATGTTCACATCGCCGTGCGCCGACTTCTCGGCGCCGTCCAGGGCCTTGGAGCTGGCGATGCCCGAAGCGAGGTCGTGGTAGACGTACCAGGCGCCGCCGCCCGCCGTCACCGTCAGCGCGCAGCCCGTGATCAGCAGCGTGCGCCCGAGCCTCCGGCGCCGTGAGGGCCTGCGGTGGCCGGTCCCGCTCCGTGTCCGTGCAGCGCTCATACCGCTCGATCCTGGCGCAGCGGCGCTGAAGGAATCCTGAGGAGGCGGTGCCCTCGGCGACGCCCTCAGCGGCGGCCGTCCGCCGGGACGTGCAGCTCCAGCCGCGAGCCCCCGCCCTGCGCGCCCAGGGCGCGTACGTCGCCCCCGTGGGCCCGCGCGATCTCCCGGGCGATGGCCAGGCCCAGCCCGGTGCCGCCGCTGGCCCGGCCCCGGTCCGCGTCGAGGCGTACGAACCGCTCGAAGACCCGGTCGCGGTCCGCCTCCGGGATCCCCGGGCCGTCGTCGGCCACTTCCAGCACCGCCCGACCGTCCCGCGCGGCGGCCCGCACCACGACCTCGGCGTCCGCGTACCGCAGGGCGTTGTCCACCAGGTTGGCCAGGGCCCGCTCCAGCCGCGCCGGATCCCCGTACGCCGGCACCGGCGCGGGCGCCTCCAGCCGCAGCGGCACCCGGGGCGCGGGCCTCCGCGCCGCGTCCTCCGCGGCCAGCAGCGCGAGGTCCACCGGCTCGGGGCGGGGCGCGGGTCCGCCGTCGAGGCGGGACAGGAGCAGCAGGTCGGCGGCGATCCGCTGGAGCCGCTCGGTGTCGGCCAGCGCGGCGGCGACCGACGCCCGGTCGGGGCGCGGCATGGCGAGGGCCACCTCCAGCCGGGAGCGGACGGCTGCGAGCGGGTTGCGCAGCTCGTGCGAGGCGTCGGCGGTGAACTGGCGCTGCCGGGCGTCGGAGCGCTCCAGCCGGTCGAGGGTGTCGTTGACGGTCCGGGCCAGCTGGGCGATCTCGTCGCCGCCGCCGGGGTCGGGGACGCGCCGGTCCAGCTCGCTCGCGGTGACGGCGGCCAGCCCGGTGCGGATCGCGGTGACCGGGCGCAGCGCGCGGCCGGTGGCCCACCAGGCCAGGGCCGCCGCGAAGGCCGTCAGCGGGGGAGCGCCGGAGAGGAAGCCGGTGGCGACGGCGCGGGTGGCGTCGTCGACGTCGCCGAGCACGGTCACCGCGTACACGGTGTGCGGATCGTGCGCGCCCGGCGGGCCGGGGGCCTCGACCGCGACGACCACGTGCCGCTGCGCGCCGGGACGCGCGGGCGGCAGTACGGCCGAGCGGGAGTCCTGGCCGGGGCCGGGGCGCAGCCCGTCGAGGCGCGGGGGGTCCTTGGGCGCTCCGGCGGCGGTGCTGGCGACGTCGCGGCCGCGGGCGTCCCGTACGAGGACCAGGTCGACCCCGCCGTCGGGCGCGGGCAGCCGGCCGCCGGGCGGGAGGGTCCGGGTGTCGAGCTGGGCGGCGACCTTGCGCGCGGCGAGCTCGGTGCGGCCGGTGGTGTTGTCGAGGAGGTTGGTGCGCATGAGGCTGTAGAGCCACAGCCCGCCGGCGGTGAGGACCGCGGCCATCGCGAGGGCGGCGGCGAGGGCGGTCCGCGCGCGGAGGTTGCCGACGAGCGGGCCGCGCGGCCCCCTACCCACCGTCGGGCGCCATGCGGTAGCCGGTGCCGTGGACGGTGAGGATGGAGCGGCGGCCGAAGGGGGCGTCGATCTTCCTGCGCAGGGAGGAGACGTAGACCTCGACGATGTTCGGGTCGATGCCGTGCGGGGCGTCCCAGACCTCGTCGAGGACGTCCTGCTTGGCCACGGCCCGGCCGGGGCGCCGCATCAGGCAGGCGAGCACGCCGATCTCCCGGGCGGTGAGCTCGATGTCGTGGCTCCCGCGGCGGCAGCGGCGGTCCAGCGGGTCGAGGAAGAGGTCCCCGGCCCGGAGCACGGCGGGTTCGGGGGCGGCGGCGCGGCGGGCGAGGGCGCGCAGGCGGGCGGCCAGCACCAGGAAGGAGAAGGGCTTGGTGAGGTAGTCGTCGGCGCCGGCGTCGAGCCCCTCGGCTTCGTCGTGCTCGCCGTCCCGGGCGGTCAGCATCAGGACGGGGGTGGGGTCGCCGTGGGCCCGCATCCGCGCGCATATCTCGGCGCCGCCGGGACCGGGGAGCATCAGGTCGAGCAGGACGACGTCGTACGGGCCGCCGGTGAGGGCCAGTTCGAGGCCGCGGTGGCCGTCGTGGGCGACCTCGACGCGGTGGCCCTCGGCGGACAGGCCCTGGCGGAGGGATTCGGCCAGGTTCTCTTCGTCTTCGACCACGAGGATGCGCACGCCCCAAGCCTCACATACCGGGCAGTGGCCCCCCGGGCCCCAGGGCGCGGCGGCCCGGTCCCGGCCGGGTCGGGGTTCAGCCGAACGGGGGGTTCGGCGGCCGGAATACGTGGAACCAGTGGACCGTGTTGGCACTCCGCTTGACCGAGTGCTAATCGCCGGAATAGTCTCGCACCTGGCACTCGCCCCCGGTGAGTGCCAACACAGCGACAGGCAGGTCCGGCACCCGCGACGACGGATCGACCTGGTCGCCACCTCAGACAGTTAACCCCGGATCTCCGAAGGGGGAGGTCGGATCGTGACGACCGCCAGCTCCAAGGTTGCCATCAAGCCGCTTGAGGACCGCATCGTGGTCCAGCCGCTCGACGCCGAGCAGACCACGGCCTCCGGCCTGGTCATCCCGGACACCGCGAAGGAGAAGCCCCAGGAGGGCGTCGTCCTCGCGGTCGGCCCGGGCCGCTTCGAGGACGGCCAGCGTCTCCCGCTGGACGTCAGCGTCGGCGACATCGTGCTGTACAGCAAGTACGGCGGCACCGAAGTGAAGTACAGCGGCGAGGAGTACCTCGTCCTCTCGGCTCGCGACGTGCTCGCGATCGTCGAGAAGTAATTCGCTTCAAGAAGTTTGCTTGAGCTGCGCCCCTGGTCACCCCGCTGATTTGCCGGGCGGCGAGGGGCGCGGTTCGTTAAACCCGAGTTTTCGAGAGGGCTGAACCGCTCCCATGGCGAAGATCCTGAAGTTCGACGAGGACGCCCGTCGCGCCCTCGAGCGCGGCGTCAACAAGCTTGCCGACACGGTCAAGGTGACGATCGGCCCCAAGGGCCGCAACGTCGTCATCGACAAGAAGTTCGGCGCCCCCACCATCACCAACGACGGTGTCACCATCGCCCGCGAGGTCGAGCTGGACGACCCGTACGAGAACCTGGGCGCGCAGCTCGTGAAGGAGGTGGCGACCAAGACCAACGACATCGCGGGTGACGGCACCACCACCGCCACCGTGCTGGCCCAGGCGCTGGTCCGCGAGGGTCTGCGCAACGTCGCCGCCGGCGCCTCCCCGGCCGCCCTGAAGAAGGGCATCGACGCCGCGGTCAAGGCCGTGTCCGAGGAGCTCCTCGCGACCGCCCGCCCGATCGAGGACAAGTCCGACATCGCCGCCGTGGCCGCGCTCTCCGCGCAGGACTCGCAGGTCGGCGAGCTCATCGCCGAGGCGATGGACAAGGTCGGCAAGGACGGTGTCATCACCGTCGAGGAGTCCAACGCCTTCGGCCTGGAGCTGGAGTTCACCGAGGGCATGGCCTTCGACAAGGGCTACCTGTCTCCCTACATGGTCACCGACCAGGAGCGTATGGAGGCCGTCCTCGACGACCCGTACATCCTGATCAACCAGGGCAAGATCTCCTCCATCCAGGACCTCCTGCCGCTGCTGGAGAAGGTCATCCAGGCGGGTGGCTCCAAGCCGCTGCTGATCATCGCCGAGGACGTCGAGGGTGAGGCCCTCTCCACCCTCGTCGTCAACAAGATCCGCGGCACCTTCAACGCGGTCGCCGTCAAGGCCCCCGGCTTCGGTGACCGCCGCAAGGCGATGCTCCAGGACATGGCCACCCTCACCGGTGCCACCGTCATCGCCGAGGAGGTCGGCCTCAAGCTCGACCAGGCCGGTCTGGACGTCCTCGGTTCCGCGCGCCGCGTGACCATCTCCAAGGACGACACGACCATCGTCGACGGTGGCGGCAGCCACGAGGAAGTCACCGGTCGCGTCAACCAGATCAAGGCCGAGATCGAGTCCACGGACTCCGACTGGGACCGCGAGAAGCTGCAGGAGCGCCTGGCGAAGCTCGCCGGCGGCGTCTGCGTCATCAAGGTCGGCGCCGCCACCGAGGTGGAGCTCAAGGAGAAGAAGCACCGCCTCGAGGACGCCATCTCCGCCACCCGCGCCGCGGTCGAGGAGGGCATCGTCTCCGGCGGTGGCTCCGCGCTCGTCCACGCCGTCAAGGTCCTGGAGGGCAACCTCGGCCTGACCGGCGACGAGGGCACCGGCGTGTCCGTGGTCCGCCGCGCCGCCGTCGAGCCGCTGCGCTGGATCGCCGAGAACGCCGGCCTCGAGGGCTACGTCATCACCTCGAAGGTCGCCGAGCTCGACAAGGGCCAGGGCTTCAACGCCGCCACCGGCGAGTACGGCGACCTGGTCAAGGCCGGCGTCATCGACCCGGTCAAGGTCACCCGCTCCGCCCTGGAGAACGCCGCCTCCATCGCCTCCCTGCTGCTCACGACCGAGACCCTGGTCGTCGAGAAGCCGGCCGAGGAAGAGGCCGACGCCGGTCACGGCCACGGTCACGGCCACAGCCACTGACGCGTCCGCGCGCTTCGACGAGAAGGCCCCCGTCCCGCCGTTCACACGGTGGGACGGGGGCCTTCCCGTCTGCCGGGGCCGCCTGAGCGGCCGTCACTCCATAACGCCCAGCTGCCGCATCACGGCCATGGCGTCGTAGTGCCACCAGCCTTCCTTGATCATCCCGTCCTGACATCGGAAGACCGTGGTGCCGGTCATCGTGCAGGTCTTGCCGGTCGGGGCGACGCCCATGAACTCGCCCTTGTGCTTGCCGGTCCAGGTCCACAGCGTGGTGACGTAGTCGTCCTGCGCCATCTGGGCGTCACGGGTGAAGGTGAAGTCGAAGGCGGCGCGCCACATCTCGGTGTCATCGCGGATCGCGGCGTAGCCGTGCTTGTCCTCGGGGTTGGAGATGTCGTGGTCGTGGTAGTCCGGGGCGAAGATCTCCTCGATGACGGACATGTCGCCCTTCATCGCGATGTCGTCGTACATCCGGTTCACCAGCAGGGTGTTGAGGTGCTCGTCGCGGACCGTGTCGAGGTTGGTGAACGTCGGCATGCCGTCGCACAAGGCCATCATCTCGTGGAACATCCGGTCCGTCTCGGGGAGGTCGGAGTTCTTCATGGCCTCCTCGTACGAAGGGAACTCGACGAAGTTCACGTAGTGGTCCGTCTGTTCGCGGTCCTTGGCCACGATGCTGTGGGTGACCGTGCGCTTGCCCTGGCTCTGGGCGACGTACTTGTCCAGCAGGTCGTTCATCGCCTCGGGCTGGTGGGTCCTGTAATCAACCAGTTGTACGAATGTCATGGTGGGCTCCCGTGCTGGGTGGACATGTCCAGTTTAGGGAGGATTCACCCGTTCGGCCCGGTCTACCGGCGGGTCACTGGGGCCCGTACTTGCGTCCCGTACGGGAGGACACCCCGCCGAGCAGCCCGCGCGGCGTCAGCTTCACCACGCCCATCAGCGCCTTGTAGCGCGGGTCCGGGATCGACACGGTCTTGCCGCGCGCCAGGTCGGCCAGTGCGGCGGTGACCAGCTTGTCCGCGTCGAGCCACAGCCAGCCCGGGATGTTGTCCGTGCCCATGCCGGCCCGCTGGTGGAACTCGGTCCGCACGAAGCCGGGGCACAGGGCCATCAGGCGGACCCCGGACCCGCCGAGGTCCCGCGCCGCGCCCTGGGTGAACTGCACGACCCAGGCCTTGCTGGCGCCGTAGGTGCCGCGCGGCACGAAGGCGGCCACCGAGGCCACGTTGACGACCCCGCCGCGGCCGCGCGAGCGCATCGACTCCGTCGCCGCCGAGGTCAGCCGCAGCACCGCCTCGATGTGCACCTTCAGCATGGTCAGCTCGTCGGCCATGGAGACTTCCAGGTAGCGGCCCTTGTTGCCGAAGCCCGCGTTGTTGACGAGCAGGTCCACCGGGTGAGTGCGGTCGCCGAGCCGGGTCTCGACGGCCTTGATGCCCTCCTCGGTGGAGAGGTCGGCGGCCAGTACCTCGGCCTCGATGCCGTGCCGGTCGTGCAGTTCGGTGGCCTGTTCGGCGAGCCGCTTGGTGTCGCGGGCCACCAGTACGAGGTTGTGGCCCTGGGAGGCGAGCCGCCGGGCGAAGGCGGCGCCGATGCCCGCCGTGGATCCAGTGATCAGCGCAGTCGTCATGTGCGCAAAATAGCCGCCCGCGCCGACGCGCGTACTTCCGCGGGCACGTGCGTGCGATCCCGTGTTCCCCGGGTGCCGCTGCGCGGGCGCGCGGGCGGGCCGCGCCGGGGCCCCTTCCCAAAGCGGCGGCTGGGGAATTGGCGTCGTGGTCAAAGTCGGCCTTATGCTCGAAGGGTGATCGAGGCACGCCACCTCCGGATCCTGCGCGCTGTCGCCGGGACCGGTTCCTTCTCCGCCGCCGCCCGCGAGCTCGGCTGTACCCAGCCCGCCGTCTCCCAGCAGATGAAGGCCCTGGAACAGTCGGCCGGGACCCCGTTGCTGGTGCGCGCCGGCCGCGAGATGCGGCTGACCCAGGCCGGCGAGGCCCTGGTGCGGCACGCCGCCGGGATCCTGGCCGGGCTGACGGCCGCCGAGGAGGAGGTCGCGGCCATCGCCGGGCTGCGGGCCGGCCGGGTCCGGCTCGTCTCCTTCCCGAGCGGCAGCTCCACGCTGGTGCCCACCGCGCTCGCGGCGATGCGCGCCGAGCACCCGGGTACGCGCATCTCCCTGGTAGAGGCGGAGCCGCCGAGGTCGGTGGAGATGCTGCGCGAGGGCGACTGCGACGTGGCGCTGGCCTTCCGCTACGGCGCGGACGGGCCCGCGGCGGGTGCGGCGGGCAGCGCGGCCGAGTGGGAGGACCTGGTGGTCACCCCGCTGCTGACCGACCGGCTCGTCGGGCTGGTTCCCGAGGGTCACCGGCTGGCGGGCGCGGAGCGGGTGGGGATGGCCGAGCTGGCCGACGAGCCGTGGATCGCGGGCTGTCCGCGCTGCCGCCGTCATCTGGTGGAGGTGTGCGAGGGCGCGGGCTTCACCCCGCGGATCGACTTCGCCACCGACGACTACCCCGCCGTGGTCGGGCTGGTCGGGGCGGGGCTGGGGGTGGCGGTGCTGCCGGAGCTGGCGGTGGAGTCCGTACGGGCCAAGGGCGTGAGCACCCTGGCCGTGGAGCCGGCCGTGGAGCGGGAGGTCGTGGCGCTGACCCTGCCGGACCTGGCGCGCGTACCGGCGGTGGCGGCGACCCTGGGTGAGCTGGTGCGGGCCGCCGCCCGCTGACCGTACGGGGGCGTACGGCCGGACGGGTGACGGCCCGGACCCGAGCCGTGGCGGCGCGCCCGGGAGCGCGCACGGATGTGAGGGAACGTTCCTTCGGATGTCTCTTCGGCTGGGTGCGTGCTTCGGGCGGGCCGGCCGTCAGTGCGGCGGGACGGGGCCGATCGTGCTGGAGGCGGGGATCAGGCGGTGCCGTGCGCGGCCCATCAGCTCCTCGCGTTCGTCCTCGGTGAGCCCTCCCCACACCCCGTAGGGCTCTCGGACGGCGAGTGCGTGCGCGGCGCATTCCGAACGCACCGGGCAGCGCATGCAGACCTCTTTAGCCGAGGCCTCGCGCGCACTCCTGGCCGCGCCCCGCTCGCCTTCCGGGTGGAAGAAGAGGGAGCTGTCGACCCCGCGGCAGGCGGCCAGCAGCTGCCAGTCCCAGAGGTCGGCGTTCGGTCCGGGGAGGCGGGAGAAATCTGCCATTGGTAGTCCTCTTGGTGCCGGGTACTACGCGGATACGGTCCATGTCTCCACACCTACTGTCGTAGTAGATGTAAATATGACTCATTGGGACCCTAGCCTCAGACACATGGCAAACGGAAGGAAAGCCGCCAAATAGGGCATAGCTCCAGATGGAGGACAGTTGGCTCGTGGCTCCGGCGTGGTGATCGCTTCCTCACGTAGAGTGCCGAAGGTGTCCGTCCGACCCGTAACTCTTTCGAGTGACCATCGTTGAGAGAGCGAGTGCGGTTGAAACGAGAAGTTCCCGGACAGGTGTCCGAGGGCATCGACCGCACAGGTGACGATACGTACCAGCCTGGAGGCTCAAGGTGACGCGCATCAGCAGCTGCGGAGGGCGGTCATGACTTCCGTCCTCGTCTGCGACGACTCCCCGCTTGCCCGAGAGGCGCTCCGTCGCGCGGTTGCCACCGTGCCCGGCGTCGAGCGTGTGACGACGGCTGCCAACGGCGAGGAAGTCCTCCGCCGCTGGGGTGCCGACCGCTCCGACCTGATTCTGATGGATGTACGGATGCCCGGCCTGGGCGGTGTCGAGACGGTCCGCCGGCTCCTGTCCGCCGACCCGGGTGCCCGCATCATCATGCTCACGGTCGCCGAGGATCTGGACGGGGTGGCCCTCGCGGTCGCCGCCGGCGCCCGCGGCTACCTGCACAAGGACGCCTCGCGCGCCGAGCTGCGGGCCACGGTCACCCAGGCGCTCGCCGACCCCACCTGGCGGCTGGCCCCGCGCCGGCTCCGCTCGGCCGAGATGGGGGCCGCCCCCACCCTGACCGCGCGCGAGATCCAGGTGCTGGAGGGCATGAGCCACGGCCGGTCCAACGCGGAGATCGGGCGCGAGCTCTTCCTCTCCGAGGACACGGTCAAGACCCACGCCCGCAGGCTGTTCAAGAAGCTCGGCGCCTCGGACCGGGCGCACGCCGTGGCACTCGGCTTCCGCTGGGGTCTCGTCCGCTGACGCGGCACCGGCGGCCGGCGGCGGCCGCGGTCCCGTCCGCCGGTGGCGGACGGGGCGGCAGGCGTCCGCCGGTGCCGCCGGGACGGAAGCCGCGGAAGTCCCGCCGCACCCGGTGTTGCGCCGGGGATTGGCGGGGCACAATCCGGGGGACGTGTCGCTTCGGGCGCGATGCCGCATCCTTGATGGTGTGCCGCATTCTTGGAGAGGTCGAGTCCCCCGGGACGACGATTCGGGCCGAGCGGAGGGGAGGGCGCAAATGATGAGTTCCGGCGCACCCGCTCATAACGCTTCGATGCACAACACGGACCGCGGTGCCGCGAACGCTCCCGCGCCAAGGCACCATGGATTGATGCGCGACGACGAGGCCCTGGGGTCACCCGCGGCCACAGGCCCCACCGGCGCCGCCAAAGGCGGCAACGCCGGGGCCGTCAGCGCGCTCGTACGCCGAGCCGTCGAGGGGGACGAGCAGGCCACGCACGATCTCCTGGCCTTCGTGCACCCCCTCGCCCTGCGCTACTGCCGCACCCGGCTGTCGCGGCTCCCGGGTGATGCCCGTCACTTCGTGGAGGACCTCGCGCAGGAGGTCTGCGTCGCCGTGCTGATGGCGCTGCCCCGCTACCGGGACACCGGCAGGCCCTTCGAGGCCTTCGTCTTCGCCATCGCCGCGCACAAGGTCGCCGACCTCCAGCGGGCCGCCATGCGGCACCCGGGGAGCACGGCCGTGCCCTCCGACGAGATGCCGGAGCGGCCGGACGACTCGCTCGGCCCCGAGGAGCGGGCGCTGCTCAGCAGCGACGCCGCCTGGGCCAAGAAGCTCCTCGCGAACCTCCCGGAGAACCAGCGCGAGCTGCTCGTCCTGCGGGTGGCCGTCGGGCTGACCGCGGAGGAGACCGGCCAGATGCTCGGAATGTCCCCGGGAGCGGTGCGCGTCGCCCAGCACCGGGCCCTCAGCAGGCTGCGCGCGCTCGCCGAGCAGTGACCCCCTGCGGAGGGGCGGGTTCCGTTTCGTGACGTTTTCTGTCGTAGGAAACGACGAAAATTGCGGTTGACCTTGGTCGTGGAATGAGACGCCCCGGGATCCCGTTAGCATGGACATCCGCGCTGAGCAAGACCATTTGGAAGGTGTCATGACCGCCGACGGAGTACCCGACAAATTCGCCACGCTCGGACTGACCTACGACGACGTGCTGCTGCTGCCGGGCGCGTCGGACATGGCTCCTGACGAGATCGACACCTCTTCCCTCATCTCGCGCAACGTCCGGGTGAACGTTCCGCTGCTGTCCGCCGCCATGGACAAGGTCACCGAGTCCCGCATGGCCATCGCGATGGCCCGCCAGGGCGGCGTGGGCGTGCTGCACCGCAACCTCTCCATCGCCGACCAGGCCAACCAGGTCGACCTGGTCAAGCGCTCCGAGTCCGGCATGGTCACCGACCCGATCACGGTGCACCCGGACGCGACGCTGCGCGAGGCCGACGAGCTCTGCGCCAAGTTCCGCATCTCCGGCGTCCCGGTCACCGACTCCGCCGGCAAGCTGCTGGGCATCGTCACCAACCGCGACATGGCCTTCGAGTCGGACCGCAGCCGCCAGGTGCGCGAGGTCATGACCCCGATGCCGCTGGTCACCGGCAAGGTCGGCATCTCCGGCGTGGACGCCATGGAGCTGCTGCGCCGCCACAAGATCGAGAAGCTTCCGCTGGTCGACGACGCGGGCATCCTCAAGGGCCTCATCACGGTCAAGGACTTCGTCAAGGCCGAGAAGTACCCGAACGCCGCCAAGGACAAGGACGGCCGCCTGCTGGTCGGCGCCGCCGTCGGCGTCGCCGGCGACGCGTACGAGCGCGCCCAGGCCCTGATCGAGGCGGGCGCCGACTTCATCGTCGTCGACACCGCCCACGGCCACTCCCGCCTGGTCGGCGACATGGTCGCCAAGATCAAGTCGAACTCCTCCGTCGACGTCATCGGCGGCAACGTCGCCACCCGCGACGGCGCCCAGGCGCTCATCGACGCCGGCTGTGACGGCATCAAGGTCGGCGTCGGCCCCGGCTCCATCTGCACCACCCGCGTCGTCGCCGGCATCGGCGTCCCGCAGGTCACCGCGATCTACGAGGCCGCCGTCGCCGCCAAGGCCGCGGGCGTCCCCGTCATCGGCGACGGCGGCCTCCAGTACTCCGGCGACATCGCCAAGGCCCTCGTCGCGGGCGCCGACACCGTGATGCTCGGCTCGCTGCTCGCGGGCTGCGAGGAGTCCCCGGGCGAGCTGCTCTTCATCAACGGCAAGCAGTTCAAGTCGTACCGCGGCATGGGCTCGCTCGGCGCGATGCAGTCCCGCGGCGACCGCAAGTCCTTCTCCAAGGACCGCTACTTCCAGGAGGGCGTGGGCGGCGACGACAAGCTCATCCCCGAGGGCATCGAGGGCCAGGTCCCCTACCGCGGCCCGCTCTCCGCGGTCGTCCACCAGCTGGTCGGCGGCCTGCGCCAGTCGATGTTCTACGTCGGCGGCCGCACCGTCCCCGAGCTCCAGGACCGGGGCCGCTTCGTCCGGATCACCTCGGCGGGCCTCAAGGAGAGCCACCCGCACGACATCCAGATGACGGTGGAAGCACCGAACTACAGCCGCAAGGGCTGAGCACGACGATCGCCCGAGGGGGCGGGCCCGGCCGGGCCCGCCCCCTCGGGCGTGTCCGGGGTCGTCCGTACAGCGGTCACCGGAACGCGGCCCCCCGCCGTTCGGGGATACTGGACGGGCAGACCCAGAGGAAAGGCCACCACACGTGACTGAGATCGAGATCGGGCGCGGCAAGCGCGGCCGCCGGGCGTACGCCTTCGACGACATCGCCATCGTCCCCAGCCGGCGTACGCGGGATCCGAAGGAGGTCTCGATCGCCTGGCAGATCGACGCGTACCGCTTCGAGCTCCCCTTCCTGGCCGCCCCCATGGACTCGGTGGTCTCCCCGCAGACCGCGATCCGCATCGGCGAGCTCGGCGGCCTCGGCGTGCTGAACCTCGAAGGCCTGTGGACCCGCTACGAGGACCCGCAGCCGCTGCTCGACGAGATCGCGGAGCTGGACGAGCAGTCCGCCACCCGCCGTCTCCAGGAGATCTACTCCGCCCCGATCCAGGCGGACCTGATCCGGCAGCGCATCAAGGAGGTGCGCGACTCGGGCGTCGTCACCGCCGCCGCGCTCTCCCCGCAGCGCACGGCCGAGTTCTCCAAGGCCGTCGTCGACGCGGGCGTGGACATCTTCGTCATCCGCGGCACCACCGTCTCGGCCGAGCACGTCTCCGGCGCCGCCGAGCCGCTGAACCTCAAGCAGTTCATCTACGAGCTCGACGTCCCGGTCATCGTCGGCGGCTGTGCCACCTACACGGCGGCCCTGCACCTGATGCGCACCGGCGCCGCGGGCGTCCTCGTCGGCTTCGGCGGCGGCGCCGCGCACACCACGCGCAACGTGCTCGGCATCCAGGTCCCGATGGCCACCGCCGTCGCGGACGTGGCCGCGGCCCGCCGCGACTACATGGACGAGTCCGGCGGCCGCTACGTCCACGTCATCGCCGACGGCGGCGTGGGCTGGTCCGGCGACATCCCGAAGGCCGTGGCCTGCGGCGCCGACGCCGTGATGATGGGCTCCCCGCTGGCCCGTGCCACCGACGCCCCAGGCAAGGGCAACCACTGGGGCATGGAGGCCGTCCACGAGGACGTGCCGCGCGGCAAGAAGGTGGACCTCGGCACCGTCGGCACCACCGAGGAGATCCTCACGGGCCCGTCGCACACCCCGGACGGCTCGATGAACTTCTTCGGCGCGCTCCGCCGCTCGATGGCCACCACGGGCTACAGCGAGCTCAAGGAGTTCCAGCGCGTCGAGGTCACGGTCGCGGACTCGCAGCACAGCCGCTGACCCTTTGCGTACGCCGGAGGGGGGGGGGGGGGGGGGGGGGGGGGGGGGGGGGGGGTGGGGGGGGGGGGGGGGGGGGGGCTTTTGTTGTTTTTTTGC
>NZ_JBVJWV010000006.1:0-237393 GCF_055602105.1 Streptomyces sp. NPDC037421 | reverse complement strand
TAGCACCTACCTCCCCCCTCCACCCCCCCCCCCCCCCCCCCCCCCCCGCGACCCCCCCCCCCCCCCCCGCCCCCCCCCCCCCCTCCGGCGCGTGCGGTGTCAGTCGTTGGCCTTCTTGGCCGCGCCGACGGCGACGAGCACGCTGATGCCGATGAAGGCGTAGGACATGAAGTCCATGCTCTCCTTGACGATGTCGTTCAGGCCGCCGATGCCGATGATGTCGATCACCTCGGTCACGCCGATGCTCTTGAGCTCGGCCAGGGCGAGCGCGAAGAGGAACATCTTGCCGAGGTAGACGGAGCCGATCGACACCAGGCCCGAGACCGGGAGCAGGACCGGGCTGCGGCCGCCGGCCTTTCCGGCGGCGTAGCCGACGAGGAGGCCGATGCCGATCGCGCCGAAGGACCGCTCCCGGTCGATGGCGTACATGATGCCGCCGTACGCCGCCGCGGCGATCAGGCCCGCGACGACCGCGGCGACGATGCCCAGGCCGACGTTGCCCCTGCGGGCCGGGGCGGGGGCGGGGGCCTCGGCGTAGGGCGTGGGTGTCGGTGCGGGCGGCTGGAAGTTCTGGCTCATGGAAATCCCCCCCAGGGATTCGGCGCACGGGGCCCGGAGGGCGTAAGTGCGGGATAAGTGACGCCGCAGGCTAACAGGGGACGGTGGAATTCCACCGGGGGATTTCGGTCGGGTGATCGGACTGGGATCCGGCCGTGACCTGGGCCGGGGTGGCGGTCAGAGGCGGTGGGCCGCGCCGGCCGGGCTGGCGCCGCGGGTGTCGAGGAGGAGCTGCGCCTTCACCGCCAGGCCCTGCATGTCGTACGTGCGGTGGTGCTGGAGCAGGATCGTCAGGTCGGCGTTCGCCGCCGCCTCGTAGAGGGAGTCGGCGCGCGGCACGGGCTGGTCGCGGACCCGCCAGCCCGCGATGTACGGGTCGTGGTAGCTGATCAGCGCCCCCAGGTCGAGGAGCCGGCTGGCGATCTCCCGGGCCGGCGAGCCCTCCTGGTCGGCGAGGTCGGGCTTGTAGGTGACGCCCAGCAGGAGGACGCGGGCGCCGCGTGCGGACTTGCCGTGCTCGTTCAGCAGGGTGGCGCAGCGCTGGATGACGTACTGCGGCATCCGGTTGTTGATCTCCTGGGCCAGCCCGACCATGCGCAGGGGATGCCCGGGGGTGCGGGTGGTGTGGGGGAGGTAGTTGGGGTCGAGGGGGACGCCGTGGCCGCCGACGCCGGGGCCGGGGCGGAAGGCCTGGAAGCCGTACGGCTTGGTCTCGGCGCAGCGGATGACGTCCCACAGGTCGACGCCGAGGTCGTGGCAGAGGACGGCCATTTCGTTCATCAGGGCGATGTTGACGTGCCGGTAGTTGGTCTCCAGGAGCTGTACGGTCTCGGCCTCGCGCAGGCCGCGGGCGCGTACGACCTTCTCGGTGAGGCGGGCGTAGAAGGCGTGCGCGGACTCGGTGCAGGCGGGGGTGAGGCCGCCGATCACCCTGGGGGTGTTGGAGATGGTGTGGGTCCGGTTGCCCGGGTCGAGGCGGCTGGGGGAGTAGGCCAGGTGGAAGTCCCGGCCGGCCCGCAGGCCGGAGCCCTCTTCGAGGATGGGCCGCAGGTAGTCCTCGGTGACGCCGGGGTGGGCGGCGGACTCCAGGATCACGGTGGTGTGCGGGCGCAGCCGGGCGGCGAGGGTGCGGCCCGCCTCGCCGACGGCCCCGAGGTCGAGTGCGCGGTCGGCGCCGAGCTGGGTGGGGGCGCAGATGACCGCGGTGCGGACCCGGCCGAGCTCGGCGGGGTTGGTGGTGACCCGGAAGCCGGCCGCCGACATGCGGCGGATCTCGGCGGCGGTGAGGGTGCTGTCCGTGGCGGGGCCGCTGTCGTAGCCGACGGTCTCGATTCCGGCGGCTACGGCCGCCTGGGCGAGGGGGAGGCCGAGGTGGCCGAGTCCGATGACGGCGAGATCTGCGGGCATGGGGGGCCGTCCCTTCCCTTCCCTGGCATGCATGAGGGGGCGGTGCGCGCAAGTCCTGTGGACGACTGGAGCTGGCGCAATGTCAGACTAGGCGTATATATGACAGATATGTCGCATTGTGGGGTGGTGGTCGCCGTTGTGTTGTCCACAGGCGGTGGCTGATGTGGGTGCGGCCGGTCAGAATCGAGAAGCGGGGGATGTGAGCGGGATCACCCGCACCGAGCGGGTACGGCCCGCACCAACGGGAGGCAGCCGTGAGGACAGCGACACTGGGACCGGCACAGCGCGCGGAGGCGCTCGCCCGGATGGCCGAGCGGGAAGTGGACGTTCTGGTCGTCGGCGCGGGCGTGGTCGGCGCGGGCACCGCGCTGGACGCCGTGACCAGAGGCCTGTCCACGGGCCTGGTGGAGGCCCGTGACTGGGCGTCCGGGACGTCGAGCCGGTCGAGCAAGCTGATCCACGGCGGCCTGCGGTACCTGGAGATGCTCGACTTCGCCCTCGTACGGGAGGCGCTCAAGGAGCGCGGGCTGCTGCTGGAGCGCCTCGCCCCGCACCTGGTGAAGCCGGTGCCCTTCCTGTACCCGCTCCAGCACAAGGGCTGGGAGCGCTTCTACGCGGGCTCGGGCGTGGCCCTGTACGACGCGATGTCCGTCTCCAGCGGGCACGGACGAGGCCTGCCCACCCACCGCCACCTCACGCGCAAACGGGCCCTGCGCATCGCCCCCGCCCTGCGCAAGGACGCCCTGGTGGGCGCCCTCCAGTACTACGACGCCCAGATGGACGACGCGCGCTACGTCGCCACGCTGGTCCGGACGGCCGCCGCGTACGGGGCGCACTGCGCCAACCGGGCGAGGGTGGTCGGCTTCCTGCGCGAGGGCGAGCGGGTGGTCGGGGCGAAGGTGCGCGATGTGGAGGGGGGCGGCGAGTACGAGATCCGCGCGAAGCAGATCGTGAACGCGACCGGGGTGTGGACGGACGACACCCAGGCGCTGATCGGGGAGCGCGGGCAGTTCCACGTACGGGCGTCGAAGGGGATCCACCTGGTCGTCCCGAAGGACCGGATCCACTCCAGCACCGGGCTGATCCTGCGGACCGAGAAGTCGGTGCTGTTCGTGATCCCGTGGGGCCGGCACTGGATCGTGGGCACCACGGACACGGACTGGGACCTGGACAAGGCGCACCCGGCGGCGTCGAGCGCGGACATCGACTACCTGTTGGAGCACGTGAACTCGGTGCTGGCCGTGCCGCTCACGCGCGACGACGTCCAGGGCGTGTACGCGGGCCTGCGGCCGTTGCTGGCCGGGGAGTCGGACGCGACGAGCAAGCTCTCGCGCGAGCACACGGTGGCCCATCCGGTGCCGGGCCTGGTGGTGGTGGCGGGCGGCAAGTACACGACGTACCGGGTGATGGCGAAGGACGCGGTCGACGAGGCGGTGCACGGGCTGGACCAGCGGGTCGCGGCGTGCGTGACGGAGGACGTGCCGCTGGTGGGGGCGGAGGGCTACCGGGCCCTGTGGAACGGCCGCGCCCGCATCGCCGCCCGGTCGGGACTCCATGTGGTGCGGGTGGAACACCTGTTGAACCGCTACGGCTCCCTGACGGAGGAGCTGCTCGGCCTGATCGAGGCCGATCCGGGGCTCGGGGAGCCGGTGACCGGGGCGGAGGACTACCTGAGGGCGGAAATCGTCTACGCCGCCTCGCACGAGGGCGCCCGGCACCTGGACGACGTGCTGACGCGGCGGACCCGCATCTCCATCGAGACCTTCGACCGGGGGACGCGATCGGCGCGCGAGTGCGCGGAATTGATGGCTCCGGTGCTGGGCTGGGACAAGCAGCAGATCGAGAAGGAGGTCGAGCACTACGAGAAGCGGGT
This sequence comes from Streptomyces sp. NPDC037421, assembly GCF_055602105.1. NCBI lineage: Bacteria > Bacillati > Actinomycetota > Actinomycetes > Kitasatosporales > Streptomycetaceae > Streptomyces > Streptomyces sp. NPDC037421. The sequence goes on along the minus strand of NZ_JBVJWV010000006.1, from coordinate 233,555 downwards.
CCAGGCGGAGCGGGAGTCCCAGCGCCAGCCGGACGACCAGACGGCGGACGCGGCACGGCTGGGGGCGCCCGACATCGTCCCGTTGTAACTCCGAGATACACGAGGGGGAACCGGCGGCCCCGGGGCTCCCGTCGGATGCGGAGTGAGCAACAATGAGGTTTCTGCCGGGGTGGATTACCGTGCCCCCTGGCGGCTGCCGAGGCAGCCGGGGCAGGCTGCACGATCGCAGAGGGGACGCATGTCGAAGCCGGAGCACACCGAGTCGTCTGCCGGGGCGCCTACGGCGAAGCTGGATGACGGGGCCGGGGCTGCTCCGGCGGGCGAGCACCCCGAGCGGCCGGAAGACGCCGGTTCCGCCGCCGCCGAGCCGGCCGCCGTGCCCCGGCCGCGCTCCGGCACGGCCGCGAGCGGGGCTGCGTCCGTGGCGGAGCCGCGTTCTGACGCCGGTTCCGCTGCCGCTGCGAAGGTGTCGGTGTCGAAGGCCGCGTCGGCCGGGGACGTCGAGGACGCCGAGCCCGCCGGGGCGGTCGAGGACGCGGAGCCGACGGCGGACGCTGCGGAGGCCGAGGAAGCCGCGCCTGCTGCGACCCCCGCGAAGGTGAACGCCGCGAAGGCCGCGCCCGCGAAGGCCGCGCCCGCGAAGGCCGCGCCCGCGAAGGCCGCGCCCGCGAAGGTGTCCGCGGAGAAGGGCGAGCCGGTGAAGGACGCCTCCGTGAAGGTGAACCCGGAGAAGGACGTGCCTGCCAAGGACGTGCCCGCCAAGGCGGCTGCGGAGAAGGACGCGCCGCCCGCGAAGGCGGACACGGAGAAGGGTGCTCCCGCGAAGGACGTGCCCGCCAAGGACGAACCCGCCAAGGCGGTGCCCGCGAAGGCGGCTGCGGAGAAGGGCGACTCCGCCGAGGGCGAGCCCGCCAAGGCGGCGCCCGCCAAGGCGGTTGAGGGTGCCGCGGTGGACGAGGGTGACGTCGAGGAGGCGGCCGAAGAGGCGCGGCGCGAGGGACGCTTGCTGGCCGGGCGGTACCGGCTGGGCGCCGTGCTCGGCAAGGGCGGCATGGGCACCGTGTGGCGCGCCGAGGACGTGGTCCTCGGCCGGACGGTGGCAGTCAAGGAACTCCGCTTCGGCAACGGCGTCGACGAGGACGAGAAGCGCCGCCTCATCACCCGGACCCTCCGCGAGGCCAAGGCCATCGCGCGGATCCGCAGCGAAGGCGCCGTCACCGTCTTCGACGTCGTCGACGAGGACGCCCGCCCCTGGATCGTCATGGAGCTCATCGAGGGCCCCTCGCTCGCCGAGTTCGTCCGGGAGAACGGCCCGCTGACCCCGCACCGCGCGGCCGAGGTCGGCCTCGCCGTGCTCGACGTGCTCCGCGCCGCGCACCGCCAGGGGATCCTGCACCGCGACGTGAAGCCGTCCAACGTGCTGATCGCCGCCTCCGGCCGCGTCGTGCTCACCGACTTCGGCATCGCGCAGGTGGAGGGCGACCCCTCCATCACCTCCACCGGCATGCTCGTCGGCGCCCCCTCGTACATCTCCCCGGAGCGCGCCCGCGGCCAGAAGCCCGGTCCGCCCGCCGACATGTGGTCCCTCGGCGGGCTGCTGTACGCGGCCGTCGAGGGCGTGCCCCCGTACGACAAGGGCAACGCCCTCGCCACGCTCACCGCGGTGATGACCGAGCAGGTGGACCCGCCGCAGAACGCCGGCCCGCTGACCGAGGTCATCTACGGGCTGCTGGTCAAGGACCCCGCGATGCGCCTCGGCGACGACCAGGCGCGGACGATGCTCACCGCCGTGGTCAACGCCCCCGACCCGGTCGCCGTCGAGCCGGAGCCCCAGCCGCTCCCGCCGGTCGAGGAGACCCGCCCGATCTCCCTCACCAAGGCCGACGCGGCGGCCGAGAAGGCCGCGAAGAAGGAACGCGAGCGCCGTGAGCGCGAGCAGCGCGAGCGGACCCGCGCCGCGCTGAAGACCGCCCGCAAGGCGGCCGCCGCGGAGGCCGCCGCCGCTGCCGCGGCCGAGGCGCCCCCGGCCCGGCCCGCGCAGGCCGGGGCCTCGCTCACCGACGTGGTGTCGCGCCGCACCATCGTGCTGGCCATAGCCGCAGTGGTCGTGGTCCTCGCGGTGGTCGGGTCGCTCATCGCGTACATGGTCAAGGGCGACGGCAAGGGCACCGGCCACAAGAACGAGGGCAAGGGCGGCCCGGTCGCCTCCGGCAGCCCCTCGCCCGGCACCTCCGCCGGCAACGGCCCCGCCGCGTCGGCCGGTTCCTCGCCGAGCGCGAACCCGAGCGGCACCCCGGGCACGCCCGGGCCCAGCGGCACCCCCGGCGGCGCCGACCAGGGGCAGGGACAGGGCCAGAACCCGGCGCAGGGCCAGGGCCAGGGCCAGGGCGCCAGCCCCGGCGGCCCCGGCGGCGGACTCCCGGCCGGCTTCGCGACGGTGACGGACCTGCGGTTCCACTTCTCGATGGCGATGCCCGAGGGCTTCCGCCAGACCGACACCGCGGGCGAGAACTCCGGCGCGATATACAGCCGCGACGGAGGCTTCCCGAGGATCCAGGTCGACTACACCGGGAGCCCGGGCAACGACGCCCGACTCGCCTGGACCAAGCTCGCCCCGGCCGTCGCGGGCAGCAGCAAGAACTACCGCCTGATACGCCTGGACACGGTGAACTACCGCAACTACCCGACCGTCGCGGACTGGGAGTTCGAGCGGGACCAGCAGGGCACGCGGGTCCGCGTCCTCAACCGGGGTTTCAAGGCGGACGCCACGCACGGTTACGCCATCATGATCAGCTGCGCCGCGGACCAGTGGGACGGCCCCGAATGCACGCAGCTGCGCGACACGGCCTTCCAGACCTTCCAGCCGTTGGGCTGACGGGCCTCGCAAGCCCGGGACGCGGGCGGCCCCGGCGACGTATCGTGTCCAGCGGGGGCCATGGGGGGCCGCACTCGGGGGAGGCGATGTGGAGGACTACGCCGGCCGGATCCTGTCCGACCGCTACCGTCTGCCGATTCCGCCGTCCGACGAGTACGAGCTGATAGAGACCCGCGCCTTCGACACGCGCAGCGGGCAGGAAGTCCTCGTCCGGCAGGTGCCGCTCCCCGAGGTGGTGGACGCGGAACTGCTCGACGGATCCGGCGCGCACGCCGTGGCCGCCGGGGAACTCCCCGCCGTCCGGCGGGCGATCGCCGCCGCCCAGGCGGCCGCCTCCGTGCCGGACCATCCCCGCCTCGACCAGGTCTTCGACGTGTTCGCGGAGGACGGCTCGCTGTGGATAGTGAGCGAACTCGTCCCCGCCAGGCCGCTGGCCGCGCTGATCGCCGACGAGCCGCTCAGCCCCTACCGGGCGGCGGAGGTCGCCTCCGACGTGCTGACCGCGCTGCGCGTGCTGCACGCCCACGGCTGGACGCACCGCAACATCACGGCCCGGACCGTGTTGATATGCGAGGACGGACGGGTCGTCCTGACGGGTCTGGCGGCGGGCGCCGCGGAGGAGGCCCTGTGCGGGTACGACCCGGTGCCGCCGCCGGACACCGGGGAGCCGGGCGGGGAGGCGGGCGCGGACGCCGCCTGGGGCACCCCGCCGCCTCCGGACCCCGCGCCGGAGCCCCCGCCCGCCGGATCCCGCGACGAGGGGCCCCGGTACGCGCCGCTGGTGGCGCCCGGGTACGACACCGGCCCGCGCTACACGGACCACATCACCCCGGAACCGCAGCCGGCCCGTTCCGCGCCGCCGTCGCCGCCCCCGCAGGCCGCGCCGCCCGGGCCGCCCGCCCCGCCCGGGCAGGACCGGGCCGCCGCCGAGGCGGCCGCCCGCGCCGGGACCGTCGCCGCGTACCGGGCCGGGACCCGGGCCGCCTCCGCCGAGGTGGCGCGGCAGCGCGGCGGGCGCGGCCCCGTGGTCGTGCCGGTGCTGCCGCCGACCGGGGCCAACCTGCCCCAGGAGTACGCCTACCCGTACGGGGGGCCGGACACCGCCGCCGCCACGCCGTGGCACGGGGTGGCCCCCCGCCGCCCGGCCGAGCCGCAGACGCCGCCGGAACCGGAGCCGCAGCCCGGGCGGCCGCTGCCCGAGCCCGGGCCGCCGCAGTCCGAGCAGCAGCCGGAGCCCGCCCCGGAGCCCGCCCCTGCCCGGCCCGCGCTCCCCGCCCAGCCGGCCCTCCCGCAGGGCTACCGCCAGGCCGAACCCCCCGCGCCCCCGGAGCCGGTACGTCCGCCGGCCCCGCGCCCGGCTCCCGTACCGGTCCCGCGCCCCGCCCCCGTCAACCGGGCGGACACCGGCGGAGCCTGGGGCGGCCCCCGTACCGGCCTCGACGCCGAGCGGGCCCGCCAGACCCGGATGGCCGTCGTCGGCCCCCTCACCGAGCGCTGGGCGCCCGAGCAGGCCGCCGGCCCCGTCCACGGCAACTGGCAGCTGGCCGCGCCCGTGGGCCCCGCCGCCGACCTCTGGGCCCTCGGGGCCCTGCTGTACCGCGCCGTCCAGGGGCACGCCCCGTACCCCGAGGACAGCGTCGCGGAGCTCGTCGAGATGGTCTGCGCCGAGCCGCCCGCCTTCGCCGAGGACTGCGGCCCGCTGCGCCCGGTCGTGGAGTCCCTGCTGCGCCAGGACCCGGCCGAGCGGCCCGACTTCGAGGAGCTGCGCGGCTGGCTGCGCTCGCTGATCCGCTCCGCGCCCGAGCCCGACGGGGACTTCGCCGGCCTCCCGATGCCCGAGCCGGATCCGGCCCGGCTGCCCGTCGTGCGCCGCCGCGGCGATCTGCACGGGCGCCACCGCAACCCCGCCGCCCCCCGCGAGCCGCGCTCCCTCGGCCGGGTCCTGCTGGTCGGCGTACTGGCCCTGCTCGCGGGCGGGGTGGCGTACGCGATGTTCTTCCTGCCGCGCGCGACGGACTCCGAACAGCAGCCCACGGCCGCCCAGAGCCCGGCGGCGTCCGCCTCCGGCCCGGGCAGCCCCCAGCAGGGCCCGGCGTCCAAGCCCGCGCAGACACCCGGGCGCACCCCGAGCGGGGCCCCGGAGTCCAAGCCCGCCCCGCAGGGCGACGCGCCCGCGCCGGAGGGCTACACCGTCCAGCAGGACCCGGCGCACTTCAGCATCGCCGTGCCGAACGGCTGGGAGCGGCAGTCCATCAACGAGGCCGGGCAGGTGCGCTACACCCAGGGCCAGTTCACCCTGATCGTGGTGCCGGGCCGGGACCGGGTCGAGGGCGGCGATCCCGATCCGCTGGGCTACCAGAAGGACAAGGAGCCCGAGCTGGCCCCGTACCGCAACTCCACCTGGGCGTCCGGCGGGGACGTCAAGTCCACGAAGGTGGGGCAGCAGTTGCGGGTCACGGGCCGCTACACCTGGATCGACGCGGCGGGCCGGTCCCTGTTCGCCCGGAATTTCGTCGTCGCGCTCGGCGGCGCCTACCACGTCGTCATGGTCACGGGACCGGAGGACAACCAGGACAAGGTCACCGACGTCTTCGAGAAGGCAACGGCGAGTTACAAAGCCGGGGGCTGACGGTCGATCAGTACGGCGATTGCGTCACAGTGCCGGCTTACGGGCCCCGCCTTGTTCCGGCAGCGCCCGCAGGCTCCGTAATCTGGCGTGGAGTGCACAGAGCGGCGGGAATTCGTGGAACAGCAGACAGGCGCGGGTGCGGTGCTCGCGGGCCGGTACCGGCTCGTGGAGCCCATCGGCAGCGGCGGCATGGGGAAGGTGTGGCGCGCGCATGACGAGCTGCTGCACAGAACGGTCGCGGTCAAGGAACTGACGGCGGGGCTCTACGTGTCCCAGGCCGACCGGGAGGTCATGCACGCCCGCACGCAGAAGGAGGCGCGGGCGGCGGCCCGGATCCAGCATCCGGCGGTGGTGACCGTCCACGACGTGCTGGAGCACGACGACCGGCCGTGGATCGTCATGGAGCACATCGACGGCCCCTCCCTCGCCGAGGCGGCCAAGGCCGCCGGCCGGATCGAGCCCCGCGAGGCGGCCCGGATCGGGCTGCACGTACTGGGCGCGCTGCGCGCCGCGCACGCGGTCGGAGTGATGCACCGGGACGTGAAGCCGGGCAACGTGCTGCTGGCCAAGGACGGCCGGGTGCTGCTGACCGACTTCGGGATCGCCGCGATCGAGGGCGACTCGTCGATCACGCGGACGGGTGAACTCGTCGGCTCCATCGACTACCTGGCCCCGGAGCGGGTCACGGGCGGTGCCCCCGACCCGTCCTCCGACCTGTGGTCGCTGGGCGCCACCCTGTACACGGCCGTCGAGGCCCGCTCGCCCTTCCGGCGGACCTCCCCGATCTCCAGCCTCCAGGCCGTGGTGAACGACGAGCCGCCCGTACCCCGCCAGTCCGGTGCCCTGGGCCCGGTCATCACGGCGCTGCTGCGCAAGGACCCGGCCGAGCGGCCCTCGGCCGCGGAGGCCGAGCGGATGCTGCTGGAGGCGATGGAGGGCCGCGAGCCGAAGGCCGCCCAGGCGTACGTGCCCACGCGCGCGGTGAGCGACGAGGAGCGGGCCTCCGCGCAGGCGGCCCGGACCCGGGCAGCCCCCGCCCAGGCCCCGGCGGCGGAGCCCGCACCTGGGCCCTCCCCGGCCGCCACCACCGCCCTGCCCGAGCGGCCCGGGGCCCCCGCCGGGCGCCCGCCGGGCCGGCTGCGGCGGGTCGCCGCGGTGGCGCTGGTGGCGGCGCTGCTCGGCGGCGGCGCGGTGTTCGGGCTGCTGAAGTTCACCGGCGACGGGGACGGGGACGCGGACAAGGGCGGCGGCTCCGACAAGAACACGAGCGCCACGGGCGGGCAGGCCGGCCAGAAGGCCGCGGCCCCGCCGGCCGGCTGGAACAAGGTCACGGACCCGGAAGCGGGCTTCACGCTCTTCGTCCCGAAGGGCTGGACGCGCCAGGTGAACGGCAACCAGATCGACTACACCGGGGACGACGGGAAGCACTACATCCGGATCGCCGCCGACCCCACCCCGGACTACCCGAACCCGTACACGCACCTGCTCGACCTGGAGAAGCAGGTGGCGAAGCGGACGGACTACAAGCGGCAGAAGCTCGACCCGAACACGTTCCGGGGCACCACCCAGGCCGTGCTGTGGGACTTCACGTGGACCGAGAAGGGGGTGCACGCCGGACCGCGCCGGGCCATCGAGCAGATGTACGTCGACGCGAACGGCACCGAGTACGCGATCTACATGACGGGCCCCGCGGCCGACTGGGCCACGACCCGCCAGCAGTTCGACGTCGTGCTCAGCGGCTGGGAGCCGGCCGGGAAGGGGAGCTGAGGCCCCGGCCCCGGCCACCGTGCCAGCGATTACTGGCGGATTTGGCAAAATCCGGTTACCCGCGGGTACCCAAAGCCCCGCCCGCCCAATACGCTCACCGCCATGACGGACTCGCAGGCCCCCGCCGCCACCCTCCGCTCCGCCCCGCAGCCCACCAACCCGGTCGCCCCGGCCCCGGCAGGTGCCCGCACCGCCGCCGACGTGGTGACCCCCGCCCTGGTCACCCGGCTCACCCGCGGAGTGATCGGCTCCGGCCGGACCGCCAACCACACCCCCTTCACCGGGGCGAAGCTGGCGGACCTGCCCGAGGCCACCCCCGAGGACGTGGCCACCGCCTTCGCGAAGGCCCGCGCCGCCCAGCCCGCCTGGGCCGCGGTCCCCGTGCGCAGGCGGGCCGCCGTACTGCTGCGCTTCCACGACCTGGTCCTCGCCCGCCAGTCCGAGGTCCTCGACCTCATCCAGCTGGAGACCGGCAAGGCCCGCCTGCACGCCCACGAGGAAGTCCAGGCCGTCGCCGTCGCCGCCCGCCACTACGGCCGCAAGGCCCCCTCGTACCTGCGCCCCAAGGGCCACACCGGCGCCATGCCGACCCTGACCAAGGTCACCGAGCTGCGCCAGCCGCGCGGGGTCGTCGGCCAGATCGCCCCCTGGAACTACCCCCTCGAACTCTCCGTCGGCGACGCCCTGCCGGCCTTCGTCTCGGGCAACGCCGTCGTCATGAAGCCCGACACCGAGACCGCGCTGACCGCCCTGTGGGCCCGCGACCTGCTCATCGAGGCCGGACTGCCCGCCGAGGTCTTCCAGGTCGTCCTCGGCGAGGGCCCGGTCGTCGGCCCCGAGGTGGTCCGGCACGCCGACTACGTCTCCTTCACCGGTTCCACCCGCACCGGCCGCGAGGTCGCCCAGGGCGCGGCCGCCCGCCTGGTCGGCGTCTCCCTCGAACTCGGCGGCAAGAACGCCATGCTCGTACTGCACGACGCCGACGTCGAGAAGGCGGCCGCGGGCGCCGTCCGCGCCTGCTTCTCCTCCGCCGGCCAGCTCTGCATCTCCATCGAGCGGCTCTACGTCCACGCCTCCATAGCCGACGCCTTCGTCGAGCGCTTCGCCGCCCGCACCAAGGCCATGCGGCTCGGCGCCTCCCTCGCCTACGGCGCCGACATGGGCTCCCTCGTCGGCGAACGCCAGCTGGAGACCGTGCAGCGGCACGTGGACGAGGCCGTCGCCAAGGGCGCCACCCTCGTCGCCGGCGGCACCGCCCGCCCCGACATCGGCCCGCTCTTCTACGAGCCCACCATCCTCGACGGGGTCGAGGCCCCCATGTCGGTCTGCGCCGAGGAGACCTTCGGCCCGGTCGTCTCCGTCTACCGGTTCACCGACGAGGACGAGGCCGTCGCCCAGGCCAACGCCACCCCCTACGGCCTCAACTCCAGCGTCTGGACCAAGGACGCCCGGCGCGGCCACGCCGTCGCCGCCCGGCTGCGCACCGGCACCGTCAACATCAACGACGGCTACGCCCCCGCCTACGGCAGCGCCCAGGCCCCCATGGGCGGCATGAAGGAATCCGGCCTCGGCCGCCGGCACGGCTCCGAGGGCATCCTCAAGTACACCGAGGCACAGACCGTCGCCCACCAGCGGCTGCTCCCGATGGCACCCTCGCTCGGCATGGACGACGAGCAGTACGCCCGCTTCATGACGAGCAGCCTCAAGGTCCTCAAGGCCCTCCGACTGCGCTAAGGGGAACCCGTGCCTCACGACCACGAGTACGAGTACGACTACGACGTCATCGTCATCGGATCGGGCTTCGGCGGGTCGGTCTCGGCGCTGCGCCTGACCGAGAAGGGCTACCGGGTCGGCGTCCTGGAGGCAGGACGCCGCTTCACCCGCCAGGACCTGCCCCGCAACAGCTGGGACCTGCGCAACTACCTGTGGGCGCCCGCCCTCGGCCTGTACGGGATCCAGCGCATCCACCTGCTCGGCAACGTGATGGTCCTCGCCGGCGCCGGGGTCGGCGGCGGCTCGCTCAACTACGCCAACACCCTGTACGTGCCGCCCGCCGCCTTCTTCGAGGACCGCCAGTGGGCCTCCATCACCGACTGGCGGGCGGAACTCGCCCCGTACTACGACCAGGCCAGGCGGATGCTCGGCGTACGGCTCAACCCGACGCTCACCCCCTCCGACGTCCACCTGAAGGCCGTCGCCGAGAAGATGGGCGTCGGGGACTCCTTCCACATGGCCCCCGTAGGCGTCTTCTTCGGCGACGGCGAGGACGCCGGAGGACAGCCGAAGGTCCGCCCCGGCCAGGAGGTCCCCGACCCGTACTTCGGCGGCGCCGGGCCCGCCCGCAAGGCCTGCACCGAATGCGGCGAGTGCATGACGGGCTGCCGGCACGGCGCGAAGAACACCCTCAACGAGAACTACCTGCACCTCGCGGAGAAGGCCGGGGCGGAGATCCGCCCCATGACCACCGTCACCGCGCTCTCCGAGCACCCCGACGGCGGCTACCGGGTCCGCACCGTCCCCACCGCCGACCGCCGCAAGGGCAGGGCGCAGGTGCTGCGCGCCCGGCACGTGGTCGTCGCGGCGGGCACGTACGGCACCCAGACCCTGCTGCACACCATGAAGGACCTCGGCGAGCTCCCCCGGATCTCCGGCCGGCTCGGCGACCTGACCCGGACCAACTCCGAGGGCCTGGTCGGCGCCCAGACCGACGACCGCCGCTACCGCAGGCGGCACGGGGCCGGGGCCCGGGCGGACTTCACCCGGGGCGTGGCCATCACCTCGTCCGTCCACCCCAACGCCGACACCCACATCGAGCCCGTCCGCTACGGCCGGGGCTCCAACGCCATGGGGTTCATGACGGTCCTCCAGGTGCCCCACGCCAGGCACCGGGTACGGGCCTGGTTCGCCCGCACCGCCACCCACCCGGTACAGCTGCTGCGCTCCCTGTCGAACCGGCGCTGGTCGGAGCGGACCATCATCGGCCTGGTCATGCAGTCCCTGGACAACTCCCTGACCACCTACCGCAAGCCCGGCGGCCTCGGCAAGGGCCTGCTGACCGCCCGCCAGGGCCACGGCGCGCCCAACCCGGTGCAGATCGCCGAGGCCACCGAGGCCGCGACGCTGCTGGCCGAGGAGATCAACGGCTTCCCCGGCAGCAACATCGGCGAGCTGATGGGCACCCCGCTGACCGCGCACTTCCTCGGCGGCTGCCCCATCGGCGCCTCCGCCGAGGAGGGCGTGGTGGACCCGTACCACCGGCTGTACGGACACCCGGGCATCTCGGTGGTCGACGGTTCGGCGGTCTCCGCCAACCTCGGGGTCAACCCGTCCCTGACGATCACGGCGCAGGCCGAGCGGGCCATGTCGTACTGGCCGAACAAGGGCGAGGCGGACCGGCGGCCCGCGCAGGGGGAGGCGTACCGGCGGCTGGAGGCGGTGGAGCCGGTCAGGCCGGCCGTCCCCAAGGAGGCCTTCGGCGCCCTGCGGCTGCCGTTCCTCGCGGTCCCCGAAATCCCGCCCAGGCAACCGGAACCGGAGCACTGACCCCGGGAAGACGACGGCGGTGAGCACCGCGCTCCCCCTCCGAGCGCGGTACTCACCGCAGTACAAGAGTGGACAGGCGGTTGCCGAAAAAGGTTGTACCGGAATCCTTTGCGGCAAGCTGTGGTGTCGGTCACACGGTCGAGTGCGCAACCGCGAGGGGGGCCCGGGGGTCAAGGGGGGCATGAGACAGCGCATCTCCCTGCTGGCCGCGTGCGGCCTGGTGGCCGTGGGGCTGACCACCCCCACCGCGATGGCCGCCGAATCCGCGGACCCCGTCTTCCGCCTGGCCGGGCAGTCCGCCCTCGCCCTCCGGCCCCACCCGGCCACGGGCTCCCCGCAGCCGGTGGCCATGTCCTTCCACCTGGAGGACACCGGCTCCTTCGGCGGCGAGTTCACCTTCACCGTCGACCGGGCCGCGGTCGCCGGCTTCGCCTCCGTCAAGGAGAGCTCCGCCGCACCCCAGAAGTGCGTGGAGAACGGCACCCAGCTGGTCTGCAAGGACAAGGGCCCCCGCCCCGGCGTGGAACTGGTGGCCACGGCCGTGAAGGACGCCAGGGAGGGCGCCTCCGGCGTGGTGAAGGTGACCGGCACGGCTGCCGGGGCCACCGTCACCCCCGCCGAGACCGCCCTCACGATCGGCGGCCCCGACCTGGTCATGCGGGACCTGGGCCTCAAGAAGGACCTGAAGCCGGGCGAGAGCCAGGCCCTGCCCCTCGTGTTCCGCAACGAGGGCACGCAGCCGGCGAAGGGCGTGGTCCTGGAACTGGAGGCCACCCGCGGCCTGGAGCTCCCGGAGCGCTACGACAACTGCTCCTACCCCACCACCCGCACATCGACCACCGTCATCTGCACCGTCGAGGGGGACTTCGAGGCCAAGGCCACCTACGAGCTGGCCGGGGACAGCCCGCTGCACCTGAAGGCCGGCGCGCACGCCCTCAACGAGCGGTTCGGCTACGGCATCTACCCGGCGGTCGCCCCGCAGAAGGCGGCGGACGCCAAGGCGCCCAACACGCCCAACAGGCCCAACGCGGCCGACGCCGCGGCCGCCGCCGGCCGGAAGCTGACCGCCCGCAAGAAGACCGAGGCCGCCCCCGCCCCGCTGCGCGGCCCCGACCTGAACCCGGTCGACAACAAGCGCGTGGTCGACCTCGCCGTGCGGAACACCGCCGACTTCGCGGCCGAGCCCCTCACCGTCAAGGGCGCCGCCGGCACCACGGTCAAGGCCGTCGCCGCCGCGCGCAACAACGGCCCGGCCTGGGTCGCCAACCACGGCTCCACCACCCCCGCGGCCGTCGTCGACGTGGTCCTCCCGCAGGGCGTGAAGGTCGTCTCGGCCCCCGCGGCCTGCCGCGCCGTACAGCCGGCCCAGTACCGCTGCGCCACCGGGCCGGTCGTGCTGGAGAACGGGAAGCTGGCCTTCCCCTTCGAGCTGAAGATCGAGAAGGCCGTCAAGGACGCCAAGGGCGCCATCACGGTCGGCCGCCTCGGAGCGAAGGGCGAGCCCGAGAAGCACGACTTCGACCCGGTGCTGACCAACAACCAGGCCGCCTTCACGGCGAACCCGACGGCCACCCCGACGAAGTCGCCGAGCCCCTCCGGCTCCGGCAGCGCCTCCCCGAGCGCCTCCAAGAGCGGCTCGCCCACCGCGGGCAGCAGCACCGGTTCCACCACGGGCAACGGTGCCTCGGCGGCCGCCGGCCGCAGCGGCGGCCCGCTGGCCTCCACCGGCAGCACGGCCGGCCTGGTCGGCATCGCCGGCGCCGGGCTGTTCGCCGTCGGCGCCGCGCTGTACCTGTCCTTCCGCCGCCGCGGCAACGGCGGCGCGCACGCGTAACCGCGTCCAAGGCGGAAAGACGAACGGCCGGTCCGGGGCGTCCCCCGGGCCGGCCGTCCTCATGGGGTGACCGGGCTGCTGTCCCCTGCCGTCCGGCCACACGAAGGGAGCGAGGTCCCACGACGCGCGCCGTAGGGCGTCGCGTCTCATCGCTCCCGTGGAGCCACGCGTGGTGCTGCGTCCCGCGTCTGGCTGGCGCGGACAACCCGACCAACGAAGGCCTCCGGGCCCGGTCACGGTCCGGACGGGTGACGAACAGGCGCCCGCGCGGTCAGACGCGGCCCCGGCACAGCTCCAGCAGGGTCATCGCGAGGGCGGTCCCGGGCTTGCCGAGCGCATCGCTCCAATGGGAGAGCACCTCCATCTCGCGTGACAGGTGCACCCGCCGGCCGCCCGCGCCGATCCGGGCCTCCTGGATGACGGCCGAGACGGCCATCCGCTCCTGGATCAGCCCGATGATCCGGTCGTCGAGGGCGTCGATGCGCTCGCGGGAGCCGGCGATCAGCTGCTCGGGGGTGGTGGTGATCGTGGTCATGGCGTCTCTCCTGTGGTGGGTGGTGGCCCGGCAGGAGCGGAAACGCGGAGCGCCCCGGTCCTGTCGGACCGGGGCGCTCTGGGAAGTCAGCGGCTCAAGCGAGCATCACGCGGACCCATGGCGACCGGACCGGCCGGTGCCATAGGTAAAGAGGAAGCTCAGCTGCTTGCGCACGGTACGGATTATTACCCCGCGCCCCGCCCGCGGCCAACCAGGTTCGGATGGTGAGACGAAGGGGAGGTGCCGCCCCCCGTTAGAATCGACAAAACAAACCCTCTTCCGCCGGAAGGCCGTCCCGTGCCAGAAGCACCCTCCGCCGCCCACGACAGCGCCCCGGACACGGTTCTCGTCGTCGACTTCGGCGCCCAGTACGCCCAGCTCATCGCCCGCCGCGTCCGCGAGGCCCGGGTCTACAGCGAGATCGTGCCCAGCACGATGCCCGTGGCCGAGATGCTCGCCAAGGAGCCCAAGGCGATCATCCTCTCCGGCGGACCGTCCTCCGTGTACGAGGAGGGCGCCCCGCGCCTGGACGACGCCCACGCCCTCTTCGGGTCCGGCGTCCCCGTCTTCGGCATGTGCTACGGCTTCCAGCTGATGGCGACGACCCTCGGCGGCACCGTCGACAACACCGGCGCGCGCGAGTACGGCCGCACCCCGCTGTCCGTCTCCAAGGCCGGGTCCACCCTCTTCGAGGGCACCCCCGAGCACCAGTCGGTGTGGATGTCCCACGGCGACGCCTGCTCCGCCGCCCCCGAGGGCTTCACCGTCACCGCGTCGACGAACGTCGTCCCGGTCGCGGCCTTCGAGAACGACGAGCAGAAGCTGTACGGCGTGCAGTACCACCCCGAGGTGATGCACTCCACGCACGGCCAGCAGGTCCTGGAGCACTTCCTCTACCGGGGCGCGGGCCTGAAGCCCACCTGGACCACCGGCAACATCGTCGAGGAGCAGATCGCGGCGATCAAGGCACAGGTCGGCGACAAGCGCGCCATCTGCGGCCTGTCCGGCGGCGTGGACTCCGCGGTCGCCGCGGCCCTCGTCCAGAAGGCCATCGGCTCCCAGCTCACCTGCGTGTACGTCGACCACGGCCTGATGCGCAAGGGCGAGACCGAGCAGGTCGAGAAGGACTTCGTCGCGGCCACCGGCGTGCAGCTGAAGGTCGTCGACGCGCAGGAGCGCTTCCTGACCGCGCTGGCCGGCGTCTCCGACCCGGAGAGCAAGCGCAAGATCATCGGCCGCGAGTTCATCCGCGTCTTCGAGCAGGCCCAGCTGGAGATCCTCCAGGAGGACGGCCCGGCGGTCGCCTTCCTGGTCCAGGGCACCCTGTACCCGGACGTCGTGGAGTCCGGCGGCGGCACCGGCACCGCCAACATCAAGTCCCACCACAACGTGGGCGGCCTCCCCGACGACATCGAGTTCGAGCTCGTCGAGCCGCTGCGCCAGCTGTTCAAGGACGAGGTCCGGATGGTCGGCCAGGAGCTCGGCCTGCCCGAGGAGATCGTCCAGCGCCAGCCCTTCCCGGGCCCCGGCCTCGGCATCCGCATCGTCGGCGAGGTCACCAAGGAGCGCCTGGACCTGCTGCGCGAGGCCGACGCCATCGCCCGCCACGAGCTCACCGCCGCCGGTCTCGACCGCGAGATCTGGCAGTGCCCGGTCGTCCTCCTCGCGGACGTCCGCAGCGTGGGCGTGCAGGGCGACGGCCGCACCTACGGCCACCCGATCGTGCTGCGCCCCGTCTCCTCCGAGGACGCGATGACCGCGGACTGGACGCGCATGCCGTACGAGGTGCTCGCCCGGATCTCGACCCGCATCACCAACGAGGTGCCGGACGTGAACCGCGTGGTCCTGGACTGCACGAGCAAGCCCCCGGGCACCATCGAGTGGGAGTAGTCCCCACCCGCCGTGCCTGACGAAGCCGCCGCTCCCCTCCACGGGGCGGCGGCTTCGCCGTCGCTATGGCCTCCTCGGTCCCGTGCCGGTACCTTGCGCCGCGCACGCCGTGACCCGAAGGAGGGCGCATGCCGGATCAGCCCGTACCCGTGCCGGTGGACCGGCTGGCCTTCGAGATGCCGCCCGCTTACGAGGACCCGGCCCAGGAGCGCGCCCACCGCAAGGAGCGGCTCGCCGGGGCGCTGCGGCTGCTGGGGCGCCTCGGGTACGAGGACGGGGTCTCGGGGCACGTCACCGCGCGGGACCCGGAGTTCGAGGACTGCTACTGGGTGAACCCCTTCGGCCGGTCCTTCGCGGGCCTGCGCCCGCAGGACCTGCTGCTGGCCGACGGGAACGGGCGGGTGCTGGAGGGCGGCCGGCGGCTCAACGAGCTGGCCTTCGCCGTGCACGCCGCCGTGCACCGGGCCCGGCCCGAGGCGGTCGCGGTGGTCCGCGCGCAGGGCCCGTACGGCAGGGCGCTGGCCTGCCTCGGCGAGCTGCTGGCCCCGGTCACGCAGGAGGCCTGCGCCTTCTACGAGGACCACGCGCTGCTGGACGAGTACCCCGGCGGCGGCGTCGCCGACCCGTGGCGGGTGGCCCGCGCCCTCGGCCCGTACAAGGCGCTGATCCTGCGCAACCAGGGGCTGCTGACGGTCGGCGGCTCGGTGGACGCGGCCGTGTGGTGGTTCATCGCGGCGGAGCGGGCCGCGCAGGTGCAGCTGATCGCGCGGGCGGCCGGCAAACCGGTGCCCGTCGAGCACCGCGCGGCCGTGGCCACGCGCGAGCGGTTCGGCGGCGATCTCGCCGCGTGGGTGAACTACCAGTCGCTGTGGCAGACCGTCGAGGACGGTGGCGTCAACATCATGAACCGTTAATCACCTGCTCTGACATCGTGCGCAATCCGGAGCACTGCCGCAGTGGTGCACAATTCGCTGGCATCGCACCGTAGTTCAGAGAGGCGGCACGCACGTGGCTGTCCAAGAGATGTCCCGGAGTACCCATACCGCCGTCTGCGCCTGCGACGACTGCGCACGGCAGGGGCACCGCAGAGCGGTCGCCGCGTTCCTGGAGAAACGGGACGAGTTCGCCGCCGGGCAGGGCGTGCCGGCCGCGGTGGCCCACTCCCTCGGCGCCTCCCGCCAGTGGGTCTCCGACGAGTTGACCCTGTCCGCCCGCACGGTCGCCGACCGGGGCCGGGAGGCCGGCAGCTCCTGGCTGTACCTGTTCTCCCGGCGGGCCGTCCTCACCCTGTGGATCGCCGCCGGGGTGCTGCTGGTGGTCCAGGTCGGCACCGCGCTCGGCACCGGCTGGTCCACCGCCCGCACGGCCGGGCTGCTGGCCGCGCTGGTGCTGGCCGGGCTGCTCACCGCCGCCGCCCGCGCCCAGTCGCTGCGCGGCGGGCTGCTGGCCCCGGTCGTCGGGGAGGACAACCGGCTGTCGACCTCGAAGGCGGTGCCGAGCGCCTGGCTGGTGCTGACCGCGTTCGCCGCGCTGCTGCCCGCGCTGCGGCTGGCCGCCTCCTCACCCGGCCCCGAGCGCGAGGCCCTGTACCAGGGGTTCGCGCTGGGACGGGCGCTGCCGCTGCTGTCGGTGGTCGCGCTGACCTCGGCGGTGGCCGTGCTGGTGCGCCGCGTGGTCTCCGTACGGATCATGGGGCAGCGGCTGCAGAAGCTGCCTGCCGACCGGCCGCGCGGGGTGGACCTGCTGACGGACGACGACGGCCGCGGCAGCTTCCCGGACGCGCAGTACGTGCTCGTCTCCACCGTGGTGCTGGCCTACGCGGCGGTGTCGCTGGCCCGCTTCCCCGACCGGCTGCCGCAGCTGCCGTGGGCGCTGGCCATGCTGGTGGCGCTGTCGGCGGCGGTGTACCTCGCGGCGAAGTACGCCGAGGGGAGCCGCCCGCTGGTGCTCTCGGTGGTGCGCAGGCGCGAGCCCGGCGACATCGACGCGGCCGTCAGGCCCGGCGACGACATCGAGATCCGCGGCGTCGGCTTCGTGCCGCCCGGCGCGCAGACCCCCGAGATGCTCGCCCGGCTGGTCGTACGGGTCGGGGCGGTCCACGTGCACGTGCCGCTGGTCCCGGTGGCGGGCGGGTTCACCAACCCCTCGGACTCGGTGCTCACCGTCCCGGTGCCCGCGGAGGTCGAGCCGGGCCGCGTCGACGTCCAGGTGGTCACGGCGGCGGGGGTGGAATCCAACCGCTGCATCATCGACGTGGCCGAGTGAACGGGGTAGACATGGGGGCGTGACCCGAACTGACGCCCCATCCGGGCAGCGGACCACCCCGCTCAAGGAGCTGGCCGGCCGCTACGCGCTCTTCCCGCTGCGGATCTTCCTCGGCGTGACCTTCGTCTACGCAGGCATCGACAAGCTGACGGCCTCGGGCTTCCTCGCGGAGACCGGCAGCGGCTCGATCGGCGACATGATGCGCGGGGTGCGCGACACCTCCGCGATCCCGGCCCTGGTGGACCTGGCCCTGAAGGCCCCCGTCGGCTTCGGCGTCGCCATCGCCATCGGCGAACTGCTCGTGGGCCTCGGCGTGCTCGCCGGGGTGCTGACCCGGCTCGCCGCCGCCGGCGGACTGCTGATCTCGCTCAGCCTGTGGCTCACCGTCTCCTGGGCCGTGACGCCGTACTACTACGGCAACGACCTGGCGTACCTGATGGCCTGGACGCCGCTGGTCCTCGCGGGGGCGCCCTACTGGTCGTTCGACTCGATGATCCGGTCGCGCTGATCCCGGCGCACGGCGTACGTGACCATCCCGACCAGGGCGGACAGCGCCAGCCCGCCCAGCGCGAACGGGACCACCAGGAACCACGGCACGTCCGTCTCGCCGGCCGCGTCGAGCAGGTAGAGCACGCCCGCGGCGGTCAGGACCAGCCCCGCCAGCAGCCGTCCCGGCTGGAACTCATGACGCCGCACGGGCCACCTCCACCTGTCCCACGCCCGCGTCCAGGCGCAGCTCGATCGTCCCGCCGGCCTCGGTGCCGGCGGCCGGGGGCAGGGTCGCCCGCCGGGTCTCCCCGTCGCTCTTGATCCGGATGCCGGGGCCGGTGTCCCCGGGCAGCTCGATGTCGCCGAGCCGGATCGACACGTCGGCCTTCGCGGTGACCTCCCGGGGGAGGACCACCTTCAGCCGGCCCGCCTCGATGGAGGCGCTCACGGCCACGGTCGTGCCCTTGGGCACGTCCAGGCGGCTCAGGTCCAAGGTCGCCAGCCCCGTCCCCGCCTCGTACGCGGGACGCACGTCGGCCACCGCCGCCGGGCGCCAGGCCACGTCCCGCCAGTCGGTGCCGATCTCACGCGGCAGGGCCACCGCACCCGCGAGCAGCACGGCGGTGAGCAGGCCGAGCAGGACCGTGCCGAAACCGGTGCGGCCCTTGACGGAGCTGACGGCCAGACCCAGCCCGAAGACGGCGAGCGCGGAGGCGAGGCCCACCTGGAGGGCGTGCCCGAGGGTGCTGCCCTCCCACACCGCGGCGGTGCCGGCCGCTCCCGCCAGCAGGGCCAGTACGAACACCCGGCCGCCGATGCCCCCGCGCGGCCGTGCGGGCGCCCCGCGACGGGGCTTCTCCGGGCCGGTGCCCGGCCGGTCCCGGTCGGAGTCGCTGTCGTCGGGGCCCCACAGGTAGCCGGCCGAGCCGACCGGGCCCGTGGTGCCGTCCTTGACCAGCGGGTCCCGCCACCAGGAGGGGCTGCCCGGCACCGGCGGCGCCTGCGTCTCGGGCGGCGCCGGGCGGTGCGCGGCCGGGGCCCGCACCTCGGGGGCGGCGGCGCCGCGGTGGCGCCGGGACCAGTAGGAGGCACCGCCGAGCGCCAGGATGACCAGGACCGAGAAGGCCCCCATCACCCCGTTGTCCAGCATCGACAGGAACAGGGCGCAGCCGACCAGGGCGCTGAACACGGCGGCCAGGGTGGCGCCCTCGACGCGGCCGGTCAGCAGCCGCTTGCCCTCGCTGTCCTCGTCGCCCTCCAGGGGGAGCAGCAGCCACGCGAAACCGTAGAAGATCAGGCCGACGCCGCCGGTGACGGCGAGCACCCCGAGCACGATCCGGAACACGACCGGGTCCAGGTCGAAGTACCGGCCGAGGCCGCCGCACACGCCCGCGAGGACCTTGTCGCGCTTGCTCCGGCGCAGAGGGGGCCGCTCGGCGGGGGCGGGTGCCCCGGGATCCCCGGGCGGGGCGTCTTGTACGTCGGTCATGTGTCCATGGTGACGGGCGGTGCGGCCCCCCGGCACCGGGCCCTACCCTGGCGCAACCCTGATATCCCCCCTACAGAAGTGGGGGGACGCCCTGATACCGGGCCGCGCCCGGGCGTGTGACCCTTGGTGACATGCCCGTAGCCGCCGCTCCACGCATACCGCAGGCACCCGACCCGGAGGACGTCCCGCAGCGCAAGCTCTACCGCAGCGCCGACGGCCGGATGCTCGGCGGGGTCGCGCGCGGCCTCGCCGGCCACCTCGGGCTGCCCGTGATCTGGGTCCGTCTCGCCTTCCTCGGCATGTTCATGTTCGGGGACGGGCTCGGCGTACTGCTCTACGCGGCGTTCTGGGTCTTCGTACCGCTCGGTCAGGGCGGCAAGACCGGGCACCACTCCTTCTTCGAGACCCTCGCCAACGGCACCCGCCGGGTGCGCAAGCCCGACAAGGGAGCGGTCTCCGGCCTGATCGCGCTGGCCGTCGGAGCGGGCATCTTCTTCTCCCAGCTGCGCTTCGGCGGCGAGAACGGCCGCTACATCTGGCCCACCCTGCTCGTCGGGGCGGGCGTCGTCCTCGTCTGGCGCCAGGCCGACAACGCCCGCCGCGCCCACTGGAGCGCCGCCGGCGACCGCCAGAAGCGCCTGTTCCAGGCGGCCCGCGCGCTCGCCGGCGTCGTCCTCGTCGGCGTGGGCCTGACCGTGTTCATCGTCGTACGGGGCTCCGCGGCCCAGCTCGGCAACCTCCTCACCGCCGTCCTCGCCGTCCTCGTCGGCATAGCCCTGCTCGCCGGGCCCTGGCTGATCCGGATGACCCAGGACCTCTCCGAGGAGCGCCTGATGCGCATCCGCGCCCAGGAGCGCGCCGAGGTCGCCGCCCACGTCCACGACTCGGTGCTGCACACCCTCACCCTGATCCAGCGCAACGCCGAGGACGTCGGCGAGGTGCGCCGCCTCGCCCGCGCCCAGGAGCGGGAGCTGCGCAACTGGCTCTACAAGCCCGAGGGCACCGGCAAGGACGAGGCCGAGGAGCCCGCCACCCTCGCCGAGGCCGTGAAGAAGACCGCCGCCGACGTGGAGGACCACCACGGCGTCCCGATCGAGGTCGTCGTCGTCGGCGACTGCCCGCTCGACGAGGGGCTCGGCGCCCAGGTCCAGGCCGCGCGCGAGGCGATGGTCAACGCCGCCAAGTACGGTGGCGACGGCGGCCCCGTCCAGGTGTACGCGGAGGTCGAGGGACAGACGGTGTTCGTGTCCGTACGCGACCGCGGACCGGGCTTCGACATGGAAGCGGTACCGGACGACCGCATGGGCGTACGAGAATCGATCATCGGCCGGATGCGGCGCAACGGGGGGACCGCGGTACTGCGGTCGGCACCCGACGGCGGCACGGTAGTCGAGCTGGAGATGGAGAGGGCGGCGAAGACAGCATGACCGAGGACAACGCGACCACCGGCGGCGCGGGCAGGAGGGTCCGGGTGGTCCTCGTCGACGACCACCGGATGTTCCGCACGGGGGTCCAGGCCGAGATCGGCGAGACCGACCGGACCGGCGTCGAGGTCGTCGGGGAGGCCGCCGACGTGGACCAGGCCGTCACCGTCATCACCGCCACCCGCCCCGAGGTGGTCCTCCTCGACGTGCACCTGCCCGGCGGCGGCGGCGTCGAGGTGCTGCGCCGCTGCGCCCCGCTGATGGCGGCCGCCGAGAACCCGGTGCGGTTCCTGGCGCTGTCCGTGTCGGACGCCGCCGAGGACGTCATCGGCGTCATCCGCGGCGGCGCGCGCGGCTACGTCACCAAGACCATCACCGGCACCGACCTGGTGGACTCCGTCTTCCGGGTCCAGGACGGGGACGCGGTGTTCTCGCCCCGCCTGGCCGGCTTCGTGCTGGACGCCTTCGCCTCGACCGACGCCCCGCCGGTCGACGAGGACCTCGACCGGCTCACCCAGCGCGAGCGCGAGGTGCTGCGGCTGATCGCGCGCGGGTACGCGTACAAGGAGATCGCCAAGCAGCTGTTCATCTCGGTGAAGACGGTGGAGTCGCACGTCTCGGCGGTGCTCAGGAAGCTCCAGCTCTCCAACCGGCACGAGCTGACCCGCTGGGCGACGGCCCGCCGGCTGGTCTGACCGGGCCGCTTCCGACGGGATGTGATCCACGCCGCAGGCGCGGAGGGCAACCGGAGGGCGGCGCCCCCGACTCTTGGGTGGCGTGATGAGCCTGACCGGGACCCCTCTCTTCGCGACGGCGGTCGCCCTGACCGTGACCGCCGTCGTCCTGCCGCTCGCCGTCTGGGGCAAGGTGCGCGGCCCCGCCGCCGCACGTGTGGCCGTCCGCGCGCTGATGGTGGTGTTCGCGCAGGTCACCGCCGTCGCCCTGGTCTTCCTCGCGCTCAACCGGGAGATGAACTTCTACGTCTCCTGGGGCGACCTGATGGGCACCGGCAAGTACGTCCAGGCCGCCCCCGACCTGGGCCCCGACGGGCTCGGCGGGAAGAAGGCCGAGCAGGTCCAGCAGGAGCCGAAGGTCCGCCAGGAGTTCGTGCCCGTCGAAGGTCTCGGCGGGCGGGTGAAGAAGACCGAGCTCGACGGCAAGATCTCCGGCGTCAAGGGCGACGTCATGGTGTGGCTGCCGCCGCAGTACGACGACCCCGCCCACAAGGACAAGAAGTTCCCGGTGGTCGAGCTGATCCCGGGCATACCCGGCACGGGCAAGTCCTGGTTCCAGGGGCTCAAGGCGCACGAGGTGCTGGAGCCCCTGATGAAGGAGGGCAAGGTCCAGCCCTTCATCCTGGTCTCCCCGCGCGCCATGCTGCTCGGCAACGGCGACACCGGCTGCGCCAACATCCCCGGCAAGGTCAACGCCGACAGCTGGTTCAGCGTCGACGTCCGCAAGATGGTCACCGACAACTTCCGCGTCTCCGACGAGGCCCGGACCTGGGGCGTGGCCGGCTACTCGGCCGGCGCGTACTGCGCCGCCAAGCTGGCGATCCTGCACCCCGACCGCTACGGCGCCGCCGTCTCCCTGTCCGGCTACAACGACCCCGGCCAGGAGCCCAGCTCGCTGGTGGCCAAGGACCCGGAGCTGCGCCGCACCCACAACCTGAAGGAACTCCTCAAGGCCCAGCCCGCGCCTCCGGCGGTCGCGCTGTGGATGTCGGGCGCCGAGCACGACGGCTACCTGTCCGGGACCGACCTCAAGGCCCTCGCGCAGAACCCGACCACCGTGCACGCCGAGAAGATCACCGGCGGGCACAACCTGGAGGCGTGGTCGAAGCAGCTGCCGCAGACCTTCGGATGGCTCAGCCAGCAGGTCAAGACGCCTTAGGGGGTGTCCTACGCGGGGCGGGAGGCGCCGGCCCAGGGCATGGAGCCGACCGGCGCCAGCCGGACCGTGGAGCCGGGGCGCGGGGCGTGGATCATCTGGCCGTTGCCGACGTACATGCCGACGTGGGTGACCCCGGAGTAGAAGAAGACCAGGTCCCCGGGGGCCAGCTGGTCCCGGGAGATCCGCCGGCCCGCGTTGATCTGGGTGTAGGTGGTGCGGGGCAGGGACACGCCGGCCGCGCGCCACGCGGCCTGGGTCAGGCCGGAGCAGTCGAACGAGCCCGGTCCCGTCGCGCCCCAGACGTACGGCTTGCCGATCGCCCCGTACGCGAAGGCCACCGCGCGGGCGGCGCGTGAGCCCTCGGGCGCCGGGGGCGGGGTGTGGGGGGCGCTCGTGGGGTCAGCCCCGACGGCGGCGGCGGTGCCGGACCGGGCCTCGTACGCCGCCCGCTCCTCGGCGGTGAGCCGGGCCAGCAGGTGGCGGGCGGTGGCGAGCCTGTCCTCGACGACGGCCTTCTGCTCGGCGAGCTCGTGCTGGCGGGCGCGCAGGTCCGCGAGCCGGCCGGCGGCCTGGTCGCGCAGCTGGCCGACCTCGTCGAGGCCGCGCCTGACGGCGGCCACCTCGGCGGCGGTCCGGTCGCCGGCCCGGGTGAGCATGCCGGCCCGGTCCAGGTAGTCCTGCGGGTCGGAGGCCATGGCCAGCTGGAGGGCCGGGCCGAGGCCGCCGCTGCGGTACTGGGAGGCGGCGAGCGAGCCGAGCGCGCTGCGGGCCGTGTTCAGCCGGTCCGCCTTGCGGGCGGTCTCCTCGCGCAGGCCGGTCAGTGCCCGCTCGGCCTCGTCGGACTTGGCCTTCGCCCCGTTGTAGCGCTCCGTCGCCGCCTCGGCCTCTCCGTAGAGCCGGTCGACCTCCGCCTTGACCTGGGCGGGGCTGAGCTGCGGGTCGGCGTGCGAGGTGCCTTCGAAGGCGGTGGCGGTGGCAGCGCCCGCGAGGGCGAGGGTGGCGGCGGTCCGTACGGTGCCGCCGGAGAACGGGCGCTGCCTGGGCTTTCGATGACTGGCCACGGGGGCCTCACGTCCTTCCGCTCGTCCCGCAGGTCTGGGGGAGGTCTTGGGGGAGGACGCTAAACCTGAAGGTAACGGGCGGATGACGAGATGATCGGAACTGCTCTTGTCCGACCGGGACTGGGTCCGGGCTGACCGGTCGGTGCCGCAGGACGGCGGTTCAGTGCCAGAGGACGGCGATGAAGATGTTGGCGACGGTCAGGCCGCCGACCGCCGCGAAGATCCCCTTCTCCACGTGCTCCTCGTCGCGCTTGACGTAGACGAGGGCCAGGATGACGAACAGGACCGCCAGCTTCACGCCGATCTTGACGTGGTTGAGCGGGGCGCCGTCGCCCATCTCGCGGAAGCCCACCAGCAGCACGCCGGTGACGAGCATGGTCAGCGCGCCGTGCAGCATCGCGGGCACGAAGCGCGCCGTACCGGCGCCCATCGCCTTCATCTGGGTCAGGAACCCGCCGAGGAGCGAGGCGATGCCGATGATGTGCAGGCCGACGAAGATGTTGGTCAGAACGGTCATGCCGCCGAGGGTACGGGGCGCCCTCCGCCCCCGATTTTCCGGGGGCGGGACCGGCTGTCGGTCCCGGCCTCTAGACTCGGAAGGCGATGAGCAGCCTCTTTGACGACAGCTTCCTGGCCGACCTCACCCCCTCCGACGAGGTCCCGCCGCCGCCCGAGGAGCACGCCGAGCCGGAGCACGGCGCGGACGACCTCTTCGGGGGTGCCTTCGACCTGCCCATGAGCGGGGACGCGTACTACCGGGACGGCGCCCCGCGCCCCGTCATCGACCCGGCGACGCTCCTGGACGGGCTGAACGAGCAGCAGGCCGCCGCCGTGGTGCACGCGGGCTCGCCGCTGCTCATCGTGGCCGGCGCCGGCTCCGGCAAGACCCGGGTGCTCACCCACCGCATCGGCCACCTGCTGTCCGCGCGGAACGTCCACCCCGGCCAGATCCTGGCGATCACCTTCACCAACAAGGCCGCCGGCGAGATGAAGGAACGCGTCGAGGGCCTGGTCGGCCCGCGCGCGAACGCCATGTGGGTGTCCACCTTCCACAGCGCCTGCGTGCGCATCCTGCGCCGCGAGTCGAAGCGGCTCGGCTTCACCTCGTCGTTCTCGATCTACGACGCGGCCGACTCGAAGCGCCTGATGGCGCTCGTCTGCCGGGACCTGGACCTGGACCCGAAGAAGTTCCCGCCCAAGTCCTTCAACGCCAAGATCTCGAACCTGAAGAACGAGCTGATCGACGAGGACGCCTTCGCCGCGCAGGCGGCCGACGGCTTCGAGAAGACGCTCGCCCAGGCGTACGCGATGTACCAGGGGCGGCTGCGCGAGGCCAACGCGCTCGACTTCGACGACATCATCATGACCACGGTCCACCTCCTCCAGGCCTTCCCGGACGTCGCCGAGCACTACCGGCGCCGCTTCCGCCACGTCCTGGTCGACGAGTACCAGGACACCAACCACGCCCAGTACACGCTGGTGCGCGAGCTGGTCGGCCCGGGCTACCCGGACCTGCCGCCCGCCGAGCTGTGCGTGGTGGGTGACGCCGACCAGTCGATCTACGCCTTCCGCGGCGCGACGATCCGCAACATCCTCCAGTTCGAGGAGGACTACAAGGACGCGACGACGATCCTGCTGGAGCAGAACTACCGCTCCACGCAGACGATCCTGTCGGCGGCCAACGCGGTCATCGAGCGCAACGAGAACCGCCGTGCCAAGAACCTGTGGACCCAGGCCGGCACGGGCGCGGTCATCACCGGCTACGTCGCCGACACCGAGCACGACGAGGCCCAGTTCGTCGCCGACGAGATCGACCGGCTCACGGACGCGGGCGACGCCAAGGCCGGCGACGTCGCGATCTTCTACCGGACGAACGCGCAGTCGCGCGTGTTCGAGGAGATCTTCATCCGCGTCGGGCTCCCGTACAAGGTCGTCGGCGGCGTCCGCTTCTACGAGCGCAAGGAGGTCCGGGACGTCCTGGCCTACCTGCGGGTGCTCGCGAACCCCGAGGACAACGTCCCGCTCCGGCGGATCCTGAACGTGCCCAAGCGGGGGATCGGCGAGCGCGCCGAGGCGATGATCGACGCCCTCGCGCTGCGCGAGAAGATCACCTTCCCGCAGGCGCTGCGGCGCGTCGACGAGGCCTTCGGCATGGCCGCCCGCTCCACCAACGCCGTCAAGCGGTTCAACGTGCTGATGGAGGAGCTGCGCACGATCGCCGACTCCGGCGCCGGCCCGGCCGTGGTGCTGGAGGCGGTGCTGGAACGCACCGGGTACCTCGCCGAGCTCCAGGCCTCGACCGACCCGCAGGACGAGACCCGGATCGAGAACCTCCAGGAGCTCGCGGCCGTGGCCCTGGAATTCGAGCAGGCACGGGACGAGTCCAACCCTGGCACGCTCGCCGAGTTCCTGGAGCAGGTCGCGCTCGTCGCCGACTCCGACCAGATCCCGGACGAGGACACCGACGGCTCGGGCGTCATCACGCTGATGACCCTGCACACCGCCAAGGGCCTGGAGTTCCCGGTGGTCTTCCTGACCGGCATGGAGGACGGGGTCTTCCCGCACATGCGCGCGCTCGGCCAGACCAAGGAGCTCGAGGAGGAGCGCCGCCTCGCCTACGTGGGCATCACCCGGGCCCGGGAGCGGCTGTACCTGACCCGCTCCGGCATGCGCAGCGCGTGGGGGACGCCCTCGTACAACCCGCCCTCGCGGTTCCTGGAGGAGATCCCGGCCGAGTACCTCCAGTGGAAGCGCACGGGCGCCGCGCAGAAGCCGGCGGGGCCGGTGCGCGGGTCCGGGTACGGCTCGTCCTCCGGGAAGGCCTCCTTCGGGACCTCGCCCGAGGCGTTCCTGTCCTCGTCGCGCACCAAGTCCGGCCCGTCCGGCTTCGCCACGCGCCGGGCCGCCGACAAGCCGGTCATCGCGCTGTCCGTCGGGGACCGGGTCACCCACGACCAGTTCGGGCTGGGCACCGTCATGGAGGTCCGCGGCGCCGGTGCGGACGCGCAGGCGACCATCGACTTCGGGGACGCCAAGCCGAAGCGGCTGCTGCTGCGCTACGCGCCGGTGCAGAAGCTGTAGGACTCGGGGGCCGGGACCGGGGCCTTCGGGCCCCGGCCGCTACCGGCGTCGGCTCAGCTCGGGTCCAGGCCGTGGCTGCGCAGCCAGGCGGCGGGGTCGATCGCGGACCCGCCGCCGGGCCGTACCTCGAAGTGGAGGTGCGGGCCGGTGGAGTTGCCCGAGTTGCCGGAGTACGCGATGACGTCGCCGGCCTTGACCTTGCCGGACCGGATCTTGGTGCTGCCGAGGTGGCAGTACCAGGTCTCGGTGCCGTCGGGGGAGGTCACTATGGCCATGTTGCCGTAGGCGCTGTTCCACTGGGTGCGCACGGTGCCGTCGGTGGCCGCCATGACCGGCGTGCCGTAGCCGACGGGGAAGTCGATGCCGGTGTGCACCGACATCCACATGCCGCCGGCCTGGCCGAAGCTGGCGCTCAGGCCCCGCTGGGCGACGGGTACGGAGAACTTGGGGCGGGCCGCTTCCTTGGCCGCGGCCTCCTCGGCCCTCTTCTTCTTCTCTTCTTCCTGGCGCTGCTTGAGGTCGATGCGCTCCTGGGTGCGGCTCGCGCGGTCCGCGAAGTCGCCCGCGTCGGCGCTGAGCGCCGCCAACTGCGTGTCGAGCTTGTTGTTCGCCTCGACCGGGTTCACCGAGGACGGGTCCGGGGCGGCCATCGTGGTCGTCTCCTCGGCCGGCTTGTCGGCGCCGGTGAGTCCGCCGACGGAGGCGGCGGCCACGCCCGCGACGCCCATCACGCACGCGGAGGGCACGGCCACGGTCAGCAGGGCGGACCGTTTGGCCGGGTTGCGCCGACGGCTTCCGGCGGCGGCGCTGCCGCTGCCCTTGGCCGCGCCGTTCCGGCCCGAGCCGGCCTTGCCGGTGGCGCGGCGGCCGGCACGGGGCCCGGCGGCGGACGGGGTGACGGGGACGGCCTGCGTGGGCATGTCGTGCACGGGAGCGTCCGGGAAGCCCGGCTCCTCCTCGGCGTCGACGGGCACGGGCTCGAAGACGGAGGTCTCGTCGTCGGCGTACGGATCGGCGTCCGCGAAGGCGTCGGCTCCGGCGTGGTCCTCGGCCGCCGCGGTCTCCGTGAACACGGGGACGACGGTCGTGGCCTCGTAGCCGGCGGACGCGGTCGCGCCGGCCGCGCCGCCGTTCCAGGCGGTGGCGTCGTACGTGCCGGTGTCCTGGCCGTAGCCGGGGAGGGTCCAGTGCCCCGTCTGCTCCTCGCCGGCGCCGTAGCCGAGGGGGGCGGACTGGTACTCGGCGGTCGCGGCGTTCCAGGCGCTCGCGTCGTACTGGCCCGTGATGTCCTCGGGGACGCTCTGGGCCGGGACGCTCGGAAGGTAACTCTCCGGAGCGGACCACCCGGTGGTGTCGTACGAGCCGGTGTCGGCCGCGGAGGGGTACGCCCCGTACGTGTCGTACGTTCCGTAACTGCCCGAAGCGGCGTGGTCCGTGACGAACTGATACCCCTGGCCCTGCGTTTCATAGGACGCATATGCCTGGTCACCAGCGAAAGTGGTGGTGGAAAGGCCGTCGTACCCGAAATCGGGGTACTGGCCCGACGTCGGGCGGTCGTTCACCAACTTCTCTTTCGCCTCGGCAGTGTGGGGCCTGGGTGGCCGGGGAACTCAAGGTTCACCGGAGGAGAGCAGTGGCGTGACTGTACCCGGCGGTTACTCGCCTCGACAATCTTCCGAGTGTTTCGACCTCAGCGGAACCGGGCATTCGGCCGCCTTTCGGTCGCCGGAAGACCGAGCCTTGGCCTTGAGTTCGAAATTCGTTCGACTGGCGGTCGACCGGTGTTGTAAGCGCAGGCCCGCGGGCGGCCGGGCGTGCACGCGGTCTTCTCAGACGACCAGGCTCTGACCGTCGGTTCCCGCTGCGCGGGCGGATTCCGCCGGGCGGGGCGCGCCGTCCGCCGGGCGGAGCGGGCCGTCGAGGGCCCGCCGGACGGCGGTGATGACGGTGGGATGGACGGGGAGGGCGAGGTGTCCGATACCGGTGACCTGCACGTTCGTCGCGTCCAGGTCCGGATGGTCGATCCGGGCCGTCCCGGTGGGCGCCATCAACGCGTCGAACTCGCTCCAGAACGCCACGAACCGGGTCCGGCAGTCGGGCGCGGGTTCGCGCAGCTCCGCCATCACCTCGGAGTCCGGGCGCATCTGGCGGACCAGGGGGTGCGCGTCCATGAAGGGCGCGACCCGGGTGCCGTCGTGCGGGGTCCCCAGGGTGACCACCGTCCGCACGCGCGCGTCGCCGCCGAGCCGCTGGACGTAGTACCGCGCGACCAGCCCGCCGAGGCTGTGCCCGATGAGGTCCACCCGCTCCTGGCCGCCGCGCTCGCACAGCTCCTCGACGCGCCGGGCGAGGTGGCGGGCCGTCACGCGCAGGTCGCGGGTGAAGGGGGAGTGGTTGTACGTCTCCACGCGCCGCAGGCCGCCCGCGCCGAGGGCCCGGCGCAGCAGGACGAAGACCGAGCGGTTGTCGGTGAAGCCGTGCAGGAGCAGCACCGGCGGCGGCTGTCCGGGCGTCCGGGCGGCCGGCAGGTCCGGCGGGCGTTCCTCCCGCATACCGGTGGGGTAGAGGAGGAGGTGCCCGGCGAGCACCGCCGCCTCCAGGACCGCCGCCCGCAGGGCGGCACCCGTGCGCGGCACGGGCAGCGGTGCGATCGTCAGCCCCATGGACGGCCTCCCCCTGGACCATTCGGGTGCGGGGCCGTACCGCCGGCGCGGCCCCGCCACCGTGCCGTGCGGCTGTCGGCGCGGTGGCGGGGCGACGGGGCGGTGGTGAATCAACGGCGTCCCACGTGTGATTTCCCCCTCCCCGTTGACCGTGAAACGGTGCCGTGCGCAATGCTGTACTTAACGTTCGTTCACTCGGGAGGCAGTGCGATGGGTGTGACCGGTCCGATCCGTGTGGTGGTGGCCAAGCCGGGTCTCGACGGCCACGACCGCGGCGCCAAGGTGATCGCGCGGGCGCTGCGCGACGCCGGTATGGAGGTCATCTACACCGGCCTCCACCAGACCCCCGAACAGATCGTGGACACCGCCATCCAGGAGGACGCGGACGCCATCGGCCTCTCCATCCTCTCCGGGGCGCACAACACGCTCTTCGTCCGCGTCATCGAGCTCCTCAAGGAGCGCGACGCGGCGGACATCAAGGTCTTCGGCGGCGGGATCATCCCGGAGGACGACATCGCTCCGCTCAAGGAGAAGGGCGTCGCCGAGATCTTCACCCCCGGCGCCACCACCACCTCCATCGTGGACTGGGTCAACGCCCACGTCCGCCAGGGCTGACCGGTCCCCGGGGAGTGCTGTCCGGCCCCGCTGCCCGGGCTCAGGCGGGCGGGGCCAGTTCCGCGAGCATCGCCGCGCGCAGCCGGAGGGTGGCCACCAGGCGCTGGAAGGCCTCCGCCCAGTAGGCGGCGGCTCCGGGTGAAGTCTCCGGCGGGTCCTGGGCGGCGGCCGTCAGGGCCTCCAGACGGTCCGCCTCCTCGGGGTCGAGGCAGCGCTCCGCCAGGCCCATCACCCCGCTGAAGCTCCACGGGTAACTGCCCGCCTCGCGCGCCGCGTCCAGCGCGTCCACCACGGCCCGGCCCAGCTCCCCCGCCCAGGGGACCAGGCAGACGCCGAGCAGCTGGAAGGCCTCCGAGAGCCCGTGGGCGCGTACGAACTCCGCGACCCACCCGGCCCGCTCCTCCTCGGTCAGCGTCTCCAGCAGCTTCGCCCGCTCCGCGAGCGACGCCGTGCCCGGGCCCGCCGCGGGCGGCGCGGAGGCGGGGCCCAGCAGGGCCTTCGACCAGAGCGGGTCGCGCTGGCGCACCGCCGCCCGGCACCAGGCCGCGTGTATCTCCTCCGCCCAGCCCTCGGCCACCGGCAGCGCCACGATCTCCGCCGGTTCGAGCCCGCCGAAGCGGTCCCGCCAGCAGGACAGCGGGGCCGCCTCCACCAGCTGGCCGAGCCACCAGGCCCGCTCCCCGCGCCCGGCCGGCGGCCGCTTGACCACCCCGTCGCGCAGCATGCCCGCGTCGCATTCCGCCGGGGGCACCACCGCCTCCGGGCCGACGCAGGCGAGCGCCCGCTCCGCCATCCGCCCGGCCAGCGCCGAGGCGGGCAGCGCGGACAGCAGTTCGGCGGCGGTCGCCCGGACATTGCGGCTGCGGTCGCCCAGCGCCGCCTCCAGGAACGGCTCGTCCCCGTCGGACAGCCCGGACCGCAGGGAGTCGAGGAACATCAGCCGGTCCTCGGCCCGCTCCGTCGCCCAGGTCGTGGCCAGCAGCCGGGGCGCCGCCGCCGGCTCGTGGGCCCGGACGGCGCCGAGCAGGGCGACCCGCTCCGCGAACAGCCCCTCCTCCCAGAGCCGGGCCACCGCCTCCCCGTCGGCCGGGTCGGGCGGTTCCCCGCTGCCTCCCGCCGCGCCGCGCAGGGCGAACCGCCACTCCGGATTCAGCCGGGCCAGCCACAGCCCCCGCGCCCCGGCCAGGGCCAGTGCCTGCGGGCGCAGGTCGGTCCGGGCCCGGGCCGCGTCCAGCAGCGCCGGGACCAGGGCCGACGGCGCCCGGTACCCGTGCCGCGCGGCGGCGGCCAGCCACTGCGGAAGCAGCTCCGTCAGATCTGGGGCGGCTCCGCGCCGCCCGCCGCCGCTGCCCGCCGCGGTCCGGCCGGCCAGCAGCTGCGCGAGCCGCCGCCGGGCGGCCTCCGGGGGCGCCGGGCGCGGATCGCGCGCCGCGGGCCGGGGCCGCCGGGCCGCCTCGGCGGGCCGCAGCCCGGCACGGCGCCGCAGCGTCTGCACGGCCGCCGCGTCGAGCAGCGCCTCCGGTGAGCCGCCCCGCCGCCCGGTGCCCAGCAGCGCGGCGGTGACCAGCTCCTCCCAGTCCCGGTACGCCCCGGCCCCATCGTCACCCTGGCCCATCGGACCCCTCCCTCGTCAGTCCCCGTCAGTCGTGCGCCGTCGGTCGTGCGTCGTCGGTCGTGCGCCGTGCCGGCCCGGGCCGCGGTCCCGCCCCCTCCGCGGGGCCGTGGCACCGGAATCGCCGTACGACCCCGTTCAGCTGGCGTGGTTGTCGTTCATGAAAGCCCCCCGGCTTCTCGTCCTCGCGGCGGCGCCCCCGCGCCTCCGCGTCCTCCATGTCGGTCTGCGAGACGGCATGGATCCCCCCAGGCCCCCTGCGTTTTCGGTTGGTTGCCCGCTTCGTCAGAGCAGCGGCACCGGCTCGGGCGAGCCGGGCTGCCAGGCCGTCAGCGGGGTGAAGCCGCGGTGGCCGCACTCGCCGAAGACCGTGACGGGCCCGCCGCCCGAGAGGGCGGCCAGCTGCCACAGCCCGGACCGCGAGCGGCCCTGCGGCAGCGTCACCGGCAGTGCGGACGTCCCCTGCGCGTCCGCCAGCTGCCAGGCCGCCTCGCCCCCTTCGCCCGGTACCGGGACGACGGGGCCGAGGACCACCGGCCAGGACTCCAGCCACGGGTCCTCCCGCAGCGCGGCCCCGTAGGCCTCCAGGGCCTCGCCGGTGCCCACCCCGGGCGGAGTGTGGGCGGCCGGCACCGCGGCCGCGGTACGGTCCCCCAACTCCGCCCGCAGCCCCGCCGACCCGGGCCGGAAGCGGGCTTCCGCCTCCAGCACCAGCCCGACGGGCAGTGCCAGCCCCGGCGGCCGCCCCGGCGGACCGAAGTCCAGGACCAGCGCCGGGCGTCCGCTCCCCAGCCCGCGCAGCCATATCCGGCGGGTGGTGAGCCGGCCGTCCGGGGACACCGAGTCGTACTGGGCCAGCACGAGCCAGCGGTCCCGGACGGTCTCGCCCTCCGCCGGAGACGGCAGCCCCACCCGGCTCCGGACGGTCGCGGCCAGCGGCTCCGGCAGCCCGGACACCCCCAGCCAGGCCCTGTCCAGCAGGTGCAGCAGCGCGAACTCCTCAAGCATCCGGGCGGGCCAGCCGGGGCCGCAACCGGGTATTGCCCCCAACTCCCTTGCCCGCGCGGCCAGTCCCGGTGCCTGGGCGTCGACCATGCGGGCCGCGACCTCCTCCCAGGGGGCGTAGCCGGCCTGCTGCTGCCCGGTCATCCCGCCGCGCAGCAGGTCCACCAGCCGCTGCTCCAGCTCGGTGACCCCCGCGCCGATCCGCTCGGCCCGCCGCTCCGCCCGCTTGCGGGCCGCCTCCGCGTCCACCGGACCGACCGCCGGACGCGCCGCCTTCGCCGCGCGCCCCGCGAGCCATTCCCCCGCCCAGTCCGGTGCCTCGGCCGGATCGCCGAACCCCTCCGCCGCCCACAGCAGCAGCAGCCCCAGCGCGTGCTTGCACGGGAACTTCCGGCTCGGGCAGGAGCACGTGTACGCGGGCCCCGTCAGGTCGACGACCGTCCGGTACGGCGTACTGCCGCTGCCCTTGCACGACCCCCACACCGCACCGGAAGCGGAACTTCCGGTCTGTGACCACGGACCCGCCCCGCCCAGCCTGCCCCCCGCCTTGCGCGACGCGTCGTCAGGAGCCAGAGCCAGTACCTGTTCCGCCGTCCAGCGGACCCCCTGCTCAGTCATGGGAACCACCGTAGAGACCCCCACTGACAATCGCCCTGACCTGCAACGACGCCCGGAACAAAGGGCGTTGTCAGTGGGGGTCCCTACGGTGGTTCCAGCAGTCGGGAGCGGCTGCCGAGCATTGGAGGGGGACCATGACCACGCCCGAGAGCAGCACCGGCACCGAGGCACTGCGACCGCACGCCGAAGACGCCTTCGCGCACGAACTGAAAGCCCTCGCCGCCCAGGACGACCGGCCCCGCCCGGCCCGCTGGAAGCTCTCCCCGTGGGCCGTGGCCACCTACCTCCAGGGCGGCACGCTCGCCGACGGGACCGTCATCACGCCCAAGTACGTCGGACCGCGCCGGATCGTCGAGGTCGCCGTCACCACCCTCGCCACCGACCGCGCCCTCCTCCTGCTCGGCGTCCCCGGCACCGCCAAGACCTGGGTGTCCGAGCACCTCGCCGCCGCCGTCAGCGGAAACTCCACCCTCCTCGTCCAGGGCACGGCCGGCACCCCCGAGGAAGCCATCCGCTACGGCTGGAACTACGCCCGCCTCCTCGCCCACGGCCCGAGCCGCGAAGCCCTCGTCCCCAGCCCCGTCATGCGGGCCATGGCCGAGGGCATGACCGCCCGGGTCGAGGAGCTGACCCGCATCCCGGCCGACGTACAGGACACGCTCATCACCGTCCTGTCCGAGAAGACCCTCCCGATACCGGAGCTCGGCGAGGAGGTGCAGGCCGTGCGCGGCTTCAACCTCATCGCCACCGCCAACGACCGCGACCGCGGGGTCAACGAGCTCTCCAGCGCCCTGCGCCGCCGCTTCAACACCGTGGTCCTGCCGCTGCCCGCCACCGCCGACGCCGAGGTCGACATCGTCGCCCGCCGCGTCGACCAGATGGGCCGCGCCCTGGACCTGCCCGCCGCGCCCGAGGGACTGGAGGAGATCCGCCGGGTCGTCACCGTCTTCCGGGAGCTGCGCGCCGGCGTCACCGACGACGGCCGCACCAAGGTCAAGTCGCCCAGCGGCACCCTGTCCACCGCCGAGGCCATCTCCGTGGTCACCGGCGGACTGGCCCTCGCCGCGCACTTCGGGGACGGCGTCCTGCGCCCCTCCGACGTGGCCGCCGGGATCCTCGGGGCCGTCGTCCGCGACCCGGCCGCCGACCGCGTCGTCTGGCAGGAGTACCTGGAGGCCGTCGTCCGCGAGCGGGACGGCTGGAAGGACTTCTACCGCGCCTGCCGGGAGGTGACGGCATGAGCCCGGCGGCCGCGGGACCGCTGCTGCTGGGCGTCCGCCACCACGGGCCCGGCTCGGCCCGCGCGGTGCGGGCCGCGCTGGACCGGGCGCAGCCGCGGGCCGTGCTGATCGAGGGGCCGCCCGAGGGGGACGCGCTGCTCGCGCTCGCCGCCGAGCCCGGGATGCGCCCGCCCGTCGCCCTGCTCGCGCACGCGGCGGACGACCCCGGCAAGGCCGCGTTCTGGCCGCTGGCCGCCTTCTCCCCGGAGTGGGTCGCCATCCGCTGGGCACAGGCCCGGGACGTGCCGGTGCGCTTCATCGACCTGCCGGCGGCCCATGCGCTGGCCGCGCCCGGGGAGGAGGAGCCGGGCGCCCCCGAGGCCGGCGACGTGCGGATCGATCCGCTCGCCGTGCTCGCGGAGACCGCCGGGTACGAGGACCCCGAGCACTGGTGGGAGGACGTGGTCGAGCACCGGGGCACGGGTGAGGTGCGGGACCCGCTGGCCGTCTTCGAGGCCCTGGCGGAGGCCATGGGCGCCTTGCGCGAGACCTACGGCGACGGCGGCCACGCCCGCGACCTGGTCCGCGAGGCGCACATGCGGCAGCGGATGCGGGCGGCCCGCAGGGAGTTCGGCGAGGACTACGCCGTGGTGTGCGGGGCCTGGCACGTCCCGGCGCTGCGCGCCGGGTCCACGGTGGCGGCGGACAAGGCGCTGCTCACCGGGCTGCCCAAGGTGAAGGTGGAGACCACCTGGGTGCCGTGGAGCCACCGCAGGCTCGCCCGGGCCGGCGGATACGGCGCGGGCGTCACCTCGCCCGGGTGGTACGCGCACCTGTTCGCGGCCCGCGACCGGCCCGTCGAGCGGTGGCTGACCAAGGTCGCCGGGCTGCTGCGGGAGGAGGACCGGCAGGTCTCCTCGGCCCATGTGATCGAGGCGGTCCGGCTGGCGGAGACGCTGGCCGCCGTGCGGGGCCGCCCGCTGCCCGGCCTCACGGAGACCCTGGAAGCGGTCCGGGCCGTGATGTGCGACGGCTCCGGGATACCGCTCGCGCTGGTCGAGGACCGGCTCGTCGTCGGGGACGTACTCGGCGAGGTCCCCGACGCGGCGCCCGTCGTACCGCTCCAGCGGGACCTGACGCGCCGGCAGCGCACCCTGCGGCTCAAGGCCGAGGCGCAGCGGCGCGAGCTGGAGCTGGACCTGCGCAAGGACTCCGACGCGGCCAAGTCCCTGCTGCTGCACCGGCTGCGGCTGCTCGGGATCGACTGGGGGACGCCGACGGCCTCCCGGAGCGGCACGGGCACGTTCCGGGAGACCTGGCGGCTGTGCTGGGAGCCGGAGCTGTCGGTGCGGGTCGCCGAGGCCGGCATCTGGGGCACCACCGTGCTGGGGGCCGCCACCGCCAAGGCGGAGGCCGACGCGGCGGCCGCCGAGGAGCTGGGGGAGGTCACCGCGCTGGCCGAGCGGTGCCTGCTGGCGGGGCTCTCGGAAGCCCTGCCCGCGGTGCTGCGGGCACTCGCCGACCGGGCCGCGCTGGACACGGACGTGGCCCGGCTCGCCAAGGCGCTGCCCGCGCTGGCGCGTTCGCTGCGGTACGGGGACGTACGGGGTACGGACGCGGCGGCGCTCGGCACGGTCGCGGCCGGGCTGGCGGAGCGGATCTGCGTGGCCCTGCCGCCGGCCTGCGCGGCCGGGCTCGACGCCGACGGGGCGGCGGAGCTGCGGGGCCACGTCGACGGGGTGCACGGGGCGGTCGGCCTGCTGGCCGACGCGGACCCGGGGCTTCGGGAGCGCTGGTCGGCGGTGCTGCGGACGCTGGCCGGGCGGGACACCGTGCCCGGGCGGATACGCGGGCGGGCCGCGCGGCTGCTGCTGGACGACGGCCGGCTCCCGGCCGGTGAGACGGCGCGGCTGATGGGGCTCGCGCTGTCCCCGGCGGCCTCCCCGGCCGACGCGGCGGGCTGGATCGAGGGGTTCGCCGGGGGTTCCGGCGGCGGGACGCTGCTGGTCCACGACGAGCGGCTGCTGGGTCTGATCGACGCCTGGCTGGTGTCGGTGCCGGAGGGCGCCTTCATCGACGTACTGCCGCTGCTGCGGCGCACGTTCGGGGGGTACGAGCCGGGCGTGAAGCGGACCCTGGGCGAGCTGGCCCGGCGCGTCCCGGGCGCCCGCGCGGCATCCACCACCGCCCCGCCGGGCTTCGCCCCGGACCTGGACCCGGCCCGCGCGGACGCGATGGCCGAACTGGCCCGGCTGCTCCTCAGGGCGGCCTGACGCAGAGGGGATCCGGGCGCAGCCCGGGAACGGGAACGGGCGAAGGGCGGGGAGGGGCAAGCCCCGCGCAGCGGTACACGCGGAACGAGAGGGGATCGGCAGATGACGGAGAGCGGCACGGAAACCGCCGGAGACGAGCGGTTGCGGCGGTGGCGGCTGGTGCTCGGCGGTGAGGCCGACGGGACGGGCCGTGCGCTCGGCGGGCGGGACGCGGCGATGGACGGGGTGCTCGGGGCGCTCTACGGCGGCGGGAGGGGGCAGGGGGAGCGGTCCGCCGGGCTCGGGGGGTCCGCGCCGCGCGTCGCGCGCTGGCTCGGGGACGTCCGTACGTACTTCCCGGGCCCGGTGGTCCAGGTCATGCAGCGGGACGCCATCGAGCGGCTCGGCCTGTCCGCGCTCCTGCTGGAGCCGGAGATGCTGGAGGCGGTCGAGCCGGACGTCCACCTGGTCGGCACCCTGCTGTCGCTGAACAAGGCCATGCCCGACACGACCAGGGAGACGGCGCGGGCCGTGGTCCGCAAGGTGGTCGAGCAGCTGGAGCGGCGGCTCGCGGCGCGCACCCGGGCCACCCTGACGGGGGCGCTGGACCGTTCCGCGCGGGTCAGCCGTCCCCGCCACCACGACATCGACTGGGACCGGACCATCCGGGCGAACCTGAAGAACTACCTCCCCGAGCACCGGACCGTCGTCCCCGAGCGGCTCGTCGGCTACGGCCGGGCCTCGCGGGCGGTGAAGAAGGAGGTGGTCCTCTGCATCGACCAGTCGGGCTCGATGGCGGCCTCGGTCGTCTACGCCTCCGTCTTCGGGGCGGTCCTCGCCTCCATGCGGTCGATCGCCACCCGGCTGGTCGTCTTCGACACGGCGGTCGTCGACCTGACCGATCAGCTCGACGACCCGGTCGACGTCCTGTTCGGCACCCAGCTGGGCGGCGGCACCGACATCAACCGGGCCCTGGCCTACTGCCAGTCCAAGATCACCCGACCGGCCGACACGGTCGTCGTCCTGATCAGCGATCTCTACGAGGGGGGGATCCGCGACGAGATGCTGGGGCGGGTGGCCGCGATGAAGGGGGCCGGGGTGGAGTTCGTGACCCTGCTGGCCCTGTCCGACGAGGGGGCTCCGGCCTACGACCGCGAGCACGCCGCGGCCCTGGCCGCGCTGGGCGCGCCCGCCTTCGCCTGCACCCCGGACCTGTTCCCGGAGGTGATGGCGGCCGCGCTGGAGAAGCGCCCCCTGCCGGTCCCCTGACGGGCGCGCCATCGGCGGATCACACGAAGACGCAGTTCAACCGTGAGGCGATCTGTGACAGGTATCACCGCTCAGGTGTGATCTGCGATTTAGGGACCTACGTCCAGCGGGGATAACCTGCGAGACGGACATGCCGCGTCCACGGTCACCGTGTGCGCCTTCCTAGTGACAGCGCCGTCACGTTGCCCTCCGCGGCACGCCCACGCAGATAGCAGACAACCGCGAATCACTGCGAATCTTTAAAGACAAGGGACGGACGCGCGTGGACCTGTTCGAGTACCAGGCGAGGGACCTCTTCGCCAAGCACGGTGTACCGGTGCTGGCCGGTGAAGTCATCGACACGCCTGAGGCGGCTCGCGAGGCCACCGAGAAGCTGGGCGGCAAGTCGGTCGTCAAGGCCCAGGTGAAGGTCGGCGGCCGCGGCAAGGCCGGTGGCGTGAAGCTCGCCGCCACCCCGGACGAGGCCGTCGCCCGCGCGACGGACATCCTCGGCATGGACATCAAGGGCCACACGGTCCACAAGGTGATGATCGCCGAGACCGCGCCGGAGATCCTGGAGGAGTACTACGTCTCCTACCTCCTCGACCGCACCAACCGCACCTTCCTGGCCATGGCCTCGGTCGCCGGCGGCATGGACATCGAGCAGGTCGCCGAGGAGACCCCGGAGAAGCTCGCCAAGGTCCCGGTGAACGCCAACGAGGGCGTGACCATCGAGAAGGCCCGCGAGATCGTCGCCCTGGCGAAGTTCCCGGCCGAGGTCGCCGAGCAGGTCGCCGAGGTCCTCGTGACCCTGTGGCAGACCTTCATCGCCGAGGACGCGCTCCTCGTCGAGGTCAACCCGCTCGCGAAGGTCGCCTCCGGTGAGGTCATCGCGCTCGACGGCAAGGTCTCGCTCGACGAGAACGCCGAGTTCCGCCAGCCGTCCCACGAGGAGTTCGTGGACCACGCCGCCGCGAACCCGCTCGAGGCCGCCGCCAAGGAGAAGGGCCTCAACTACGTCAAGCTCGACGGCGAGGTCGGCATCATCGGCAACGGCGCGGGTCTCGTCATGAGCACCCTGGACGTCGTCGCGTACGCCGGTGAGAACCACGGTGGCGTCAAGCCCGCCAACTTCCTCGACATCGGCGGTGGCGCCTCCGCCGCCGTCATGGCCAACGGCCTCGAGATCATCCTCGGCGACCCGGACGTCAAGTCCGTGTTCGTCAACGTCTTCGGTGGCATCACCGCGTGTGACGAGGTCGCCAACGGCATCGTCCAGGCGCTGCAGCTGCTCGAGGACCGGGGCGAGGCGGTCACCAAGCCGCTGGTCGTCCGCCTCGACGGCAACAACGCCGAGCTGGGTCGCAAGATCCTCTCGGACGCCAACCACCCGCTGGTGCAGCGCGTGGACACCATGGACGGCGCGGCCGACAAGGCCGCCGAGCTCGCGGCTGCGAAGTAAGGGCAGAGGTCACAGACTCACATGGCTATCTTCCTCAACAAGGACAGCAAGGTCATCGTCCAGGGCATGACCGGTGCCACGGGCATGAAGCACACCAAGCTGATGCTGGCTGACGGCACCAACATCGTCGGCGGCGTGAACCCGCGCAAGGCCGGCACGAGCGTCGACTTCGACGGCACCGACGTCCCGGTCTTCGGCTCCGTCGCCGAGGCGATGGAGAAGACGGGCGCCAACGTCTCCGTCCTCTTCGTCCCGCCGGCCTTCGCCAAGGCCGCCGTCGTCGAGGCCATCGACGCCGAGATCCCGCTGGCCGTCGTCATCACCGAGGGCATCGCGGTGCACGACTCCGCCGCCTTCTGGGCGTACGCGACCGCCAAGGGCAACAAGACCCGCATCATCGGCCCGAACTGCCCGGGTCTGATCACCCCCGGCCAGTCCAACGCCGGCATCATCCCGGGCGACATCACCAAGCCCGGCAAGATCGGTCTCGTGTCCAAGTCCGGCACGCTGACCTACCAGATGATGTACGAGCTGCGCGACATCGGCTTCACCTCCGCCGTCGGCATCGGTGGCGACCCGGTCATCGGCACCACGCACATCGACGCCCTGGAGGCCTTCGAGGCCGACCCGGAGACCGAGCTCATCGTCATGATCGGTGAGATCGGCGGCGACGCCGAGGAGCGTGCGGCGGACTTCATCGCGAAGAACGTCACCAAGCCGGTCGTCGGCTACGTCGCGGGCTTCACCGCCCCCGAGGGCAAGACCATGGGCCACGCCGGCGCCATCGTCTCCGGCTCTTCCGGCACCGCACAGGCCAAGAAGGAGGCCCTCGAGGCCGCCGGCGTCAAGGTCGGCAAGACGCCGACCGAGACGGCCAAGCTGGCGCGCGAGATCCTGGAAGCCGCGAAGTAAGCGGTCTCCGTACGGACGTACGGCTGTAAGGGCGTGGCCCGCACCCTCCGGGGTGCGGGCCACGCCCTTTTCTCATTCGAGCCGCGGGTGGAGCCGGTGGGGGCCGGCGGCCGGGTCGGCGCGGAGCTTGTCCTGGAGGAACCGGCTCGTCTCGGTGAGCCTCGGGGGGCCGCTCAGCGGCGGGACCCCGGAGACGCTCGCGCCGGGGGCGATCGGCGGCTCGTAGTGGTCCGGGGCGGTGACGGTGGTGTACCCCGTCGAGGCGGCGATCACCGCGGTCAGGACGAGCGCGGCCCGCGCCAGCCGCCGGGCCCGGCGCTCGCTGACGGTGCGGACGGTGGCCGCCGGGCGCGGCTCCAGGGACACGGCGGGCCGCACCGCGCCGAGCCGTTCGCGCAGCACGGCCGACCGTTGTCCGGGCGCCGCGTCCGCCGGGAGGGGGATCCGGCGGGCGAGTTCGGCGTGCGCGCGCAGCAGGCGGTGCCCGGTGGCCGGAGTGCTGGCCTCGGTCTCGGCGGCGGTGTCGGGCAGGTCGAGGCCGACGCCGTCGTAGAGCAGCACGGTCCGGCGGTGTACGGGCGGCAGCGCGAGGAGGGCGTCCAGCAGGATCCGGTCGGCGGGGTCGGCGGGGGGCTTGTCGGGGTGGCGGTGGGCCCGGCGGAACCGGTGCCAGGGGGAGAGGGCGTACTCGTGCGCGGCCGAGCGCACCCAGCCGACGGGGTCCCGGTCGGTGGCCACCTCGGGCCAGCGTCCCCAGGCCTGGCGGAACGCCACCTCGACGGAGTGCAGGGCGAGGGCGCGGCGGCCGGTGAGCAGGTAGGCCTGGCGGACGAGCGCGGCCGCGGCGTGGTCGTAGAGGGCGTCGAAGGCCTCGACGGGGTCCCGCGGGGGTCTCGGGCGGGGCCCGTACGGCGGCCCCGGCCGGGTGGTGCGGCCGGTGGGGGCGGGCTCCCCCCGCGCGGGGTCCGGCTGGGCGGGGCCGATCTGCTGAAACGGTTCTTCAGGGGTGGGGGCCGGTTCGGCGGCCGGTTCGCCGGCGGAGGGCGCGGGCGGCGGCGGGGCCGGCTCCGCCGGGGTGGGGTGCTCGGGTCTGGGATCCGCGCCGCCGGGGACGGTGCCCGGCGCGGCCGGGGCTCCGGGGGCCGGGGCGGCGGGCAGGGCGGCCGTGGCGGCGGGCGCCGGGTCGGGGGAGCGCTGGAGGGAGGCCGGTTCGCCCGGGGCCGGGGCCGGGGCCGGGGCCGGGGCCGGGTGGGGCCAGTGTGCCGCCTGGGGCGGGTGGGCCGACGGCCTCGGGGCGCGGTCGGCGGCGGTCCGGGGCCGGTGGGTGGGCGGGCCCGCCGCCGCGGGCCGTACCGGGGCGGCCCCGGCGGCCGCGAGCCGGTCCAGGAGGGCCGCGTACGCCACGCGCGTGCGCCCGCGAGGCTCGGTGCGGCCGCACTCCCAGGAGCGGACGGTGGTCGCGGTGACGCCGACCTCCGCCGCGGCCTCCTCGTACGTCAGCCCGCCCGACTCGCGCAGCCACCGGCGCTCCTTGGGGGACGGGAGGCCCAGCTCCGAGCCGGAGGACGCTTCGACGTCTTGTGTCATGCCACTCTCCCCGCGACACGGCTGCTCTGGGCAATAAAGTACATAAACGTATCTTGAACGACACCACGGACAATCGGTCGTTACCCGGACATAGCGCGTGTCGAGGGCACCATGGCGGAGTGACCGAAGTGACCGAACGCGGGACCCCGTTGCCGACGGCCCCGCGGGCCGCCGCGCGGCGCCGTTCACCGGCGGCCGCCGCCTGCGTACTGGGCGGCGCCGTGGCCGCCGGACTGGGGCTCGGCTTCCTCGCCGTGCTCGTGATCGTGCTGTGGATCAGCTCCCCCTACCCCGACAGCGGCCCGGGCGGCGCGCTGCACCTCGCCGCCGGGCTGTGGCTGATGGCCCACGGCACCGAACTCGTCCGCTACGAGACCCTCTCCGGGGTGCCCGCACCCGTCGGCCTGGTCCCGCTGCTGCTCGTGGCCCTGCCCGTGCTGCTCGTGCGGCGCGCGGCCCGGCTGGGCAGCGCCTCGGGGGACGCCGCCGGGGCGGAGGGGGACGAGGTGCTGCCGGCCGGTGCCGTGTTCTCCGCCGTGACCTGCGGCTACCTGACGGTCGGTGCGTTCGCCACGGTGTACGCGGCCGGCGGGCCGATGCCGGCGGACCCGCTCAGCGCGGCCTGGCACGTGCCGCTGGTGGCCGTGCTCGCCGCCGCCGGCGGGGTCTGGGCGGCCAAGGGCAAGCCGCTGGGGCCCCTGCCGGAGTGGGTTCCGGAGAGCGTGCGCCGGGCCGTGGCCCGCCCCCGGTACGGGCTGGCGCTGCGCTCCGGCGCGGCCGGGGTGCTCGTCCTGCTGGGCGGCGGTGCCCTGCTCGTCGGAGCCTCCCTGGTCTGGCACGGGGCGGAGGTGCAGAACTCCTTCCTGGCCCTGACCGGGGTGTGGTCGGGGCGGTTCGCGGTGCTGCTCCTCGCGGTGGCGCTGATCCCGAACGCCATGGTGTGGGGCGCGGCGTACGGGCTCGGGCCCGGGTTCGCGCTCGGCGCCGGGTCGGTGGCGACCCCGCTCGGGCTGGAGGGGGCGGCGGCACTGCCGAGGTTCCCCCTGCTGGCGGCGCTGCCGGCGCCGGGGCCGGGGACTCCGCTGACGTGGGCGGCGCTGGGGGTGCCGGTGGCGGCGGGGCTGACGGTGGGGTGGTTCGCGGTGAGGCGGGCGCGAGAGGTCTCGTACGGGGAGACCGCGCTGACGGCCGCACTGGGCGCGGGGGTGTGCGGACTCGGGATGGCTGGCCTCGCGGCGGCCTCGGCGGGGCCGCTGGGGTCGCGGGTGCTGGCGGGCGTCGGGCCGGTGTGGTGGGCGGTGGGGGGTGCGGCGGCGGGGTGGACGCTGGTGCTGGCCGTGCCGTTGGCGGTGGGGGTGCAGGTGTGGCGGACCCGGCCCGTGCGCTCCGCGGGGAGTGGGGTGGAGGGGGATGCGTGGCACGACTCGGGGGTGCGGGAGCTTCGGTGGGAGGCGTTGCGGAGGGCGGCGGA
Source organism: Streptomyces sp. NPDC037421 (assembly GCF_055602105.1). Classification (NCBI taxonomy): domain Bacteria; kingdom Bacillati; phylum Actinomycetota; class Actinomycetes; order Kitasatosporales; family Streptomycetaceae; genus Streptomyces; species Streptomyces sp. NPDC037421. The sequence goes on along the minus strand of NZ_JBVJWV010000006.1, from coordinate 190,115 downwards.
GCCGTTGGTCGTCTCCGCGGGGGAGGTCGCGGGCCCCGGCCCGGGCCATGCGGCTCCGCCGGTGGAGGTCGTGCCGCCGGTGGTGGCTGCGCCGGTGGTTCCGGTTCCTGCGGAGCCGTTGCTGCCGGCGGGGGTGGTGGGCGCGCGGGTGCTGGCGCGGCGGCGGCCGTCCGACTGAACCCTGGCCGGGGTGGGGCGGGCCCTGCGGGGCCGGTCCCCTACCCGCCCTTCGCCCGTTCCCCGGGCGCTGCCCGGACCCGCGCCTCAAACGCCGGCGGGGCTGAGGGCCCAGGGGCTGCGCTCCGGGCCGCTGGGGGCTGCGTCCCCGGGCTCCCGCGTCTCAGGCGTCGGCGGGGCTGAGGATCCAGGGGGCGTGGCCCCGGACCCGCGCCTCAAGCGCCGGCGGGGCTTGAAGATCCAGGGTCGTGGCCCCGGAGCCGCGTCTCAAGCGCCGGTGGGATCGGCCGGGGTCAGCGTTGGACCTTGAGGATCTTGCCCACCATGTTGTCCGGGAGGAGGGTGTTGCATTCCAGTTCCGCCGTGCGGGTCAGGGCGTCGTCGCGGCAGATGTAGAAGTCCTTGTACGCCAGCTGCAGTGCGTACGAGCTGGCCGCCAGCAGCAGTGCCAGTGAGGCCGTGACCAGCCCGCTCACCGCCGCCGCGCGCTGCGGGCGGGCCGCCGGGCCGAGGGCGGACAGGCCGCCGGGGGCCGAGTCGGTCGCCGGGCGGCCGCGCAGGGCGCTGATGCCCCAGTACATGGCCAGCGCACCCAGCAGCAGCCCCACCGAGGGGATCCCGAAGATGCCGAAGAAGAAGCCCCACATGCCCGCGAGGAGCGCGTAGCGGGCGCGTCGCTGGACCGGGTCCGTGGGGTCCCACCGGGCCGGGCCGCCCTCGCCGGGTTCCGTGGGGCCGCCGCCCGGACCGCCGCCGTCCTGCGGCCGCTGCGGCTGCCGGGGCTGCCACGGCTGGTCGGGCCGGCCCTCCGGCGGCGCCGCGAAGGGGTTGTCGTCGGTCGGGGGGTCGGGCTGGCGGCGGTCCGGCATCGAGTGTGTGACTTCCCCTGTGTCGTGGGCGGTGCGCGCCCCGCGTACGAGGGCGCGTTCCGCGTCGTTCGCGGCTTGTACGCCAGACGCTACCGCCCGCCCGTCCCCCCGTCCCTCGGGGGCGGTCCGGTGTGCCGGTATCGTTGCAGGCGGTCGGTGGCTTCGTATGGTTCCCCGTATATCGGTACCCCGAAGTTTCGTATGACCGCACAAGACGAACGTCGCAAATCCTGTGAGAAAGGGCCTCACATGGCCGCCTCCCGCCTGGTCGTGCTGGTTTCCGGCTCCGGCACCAACCTCCAGGCCCTGCTCGACGCCATCGAGGCCCACCCCGGCGGAGCCGAGGGTTTCGGGGCCGAGGTCGTCGCCGTCGGCGCCGACCGCGACAACATCGCCGGTCTGGAGCGGGCCGAGAAGGCGGGCATCCCCACCTTCGTGTGTCCGGTGAAGGCCTACGGCAGCCGTGAGGAGTGGGACGCCGCGCTCACCGAGGCGACCGACGCCCACGCACCCGACCTCGTCGTCTCCGCCGGGTTCATGAAGATCGTCGGGAAGAGCTTCATCGACCGCTTCGGCGGCCGGTTCGTCAACACCCACCCCGCCCTCCTCCCGGCCTTCCCCGGCGCGCACGGGGTGCGCGACGCCCTCGCGTACGGCGCGAAGGTCACCGGCTGCACGGTCCACTTCGTGGACAGCGGCGTGGACACCGGTCCGATCATCGCCCAGGGTGTCGTGGAGATCCGGGACGGGGAGGACGAAGCCGCGCTCCATGAGCGCATCAAGGAAGTCGAGCGCCAGCTGCTCGTCGACGTCGTGGGGCGCCTGGCCCGGCACGGCTACCGCATTGAGGGACGAAAGGTAACAATCCAGTGACCGCCAACGAAACGACGACGGCTACGACCCAGCGGCCGATCCGCCGCGCGCTCGTGAGTGTCTACGACAAGACGGGACTGGAAGAGCTGGCCCGCGGCCTGCACGAGGCGGGCGTCGCGCTCGTCTCCACGGGCTCCACCGCGTCGAAGATCGCCGCCGCCGGGGTGCCCGTCACCAAGGTCGAGGAGCTCACCGGCTTCCCCGAGTGCCTCGACGGCCGCGTCAAGACCCTCCACCCCCGCGTGCACGCCGGCATCCTCGCCGACCTGCGCCTGGAGGACCACCAGCGCCAGCTCGCCGAGCTGGGCGTGGAGCCCTTCGACCTGGTGATCGTCAACCTCTACCCGTTCCGGGAGACCGTCGCCTCCGGCGCCACCCCCGACGAGTGCGTCGAGCAGATCGACATCGGCGGCCCCTCGATGGTCCGCGCCGCCGCCAAGAACCACCCCTCGGTCGCGGTCGTCACCAGCCCCGCCCGCTACGCCGACGTCCTCGCGGCCGCCCAGGGCGGCGGCTTCGACCTGAGCGCCCGCAAGCGGCTCGCGGCCGAGGCCTTCCAGCACACCGCCGCCTACGACGTGGCCGTGGCCTCCTGGTTCGCCGCCGACTACGCCGCCGCGGACGACTCCGGCTTCCCCGACTTCCTGGGCGCGACGTACGTGCGCAACAACGTGCTGCGCTACGGCGAGAACCCGCACCAGGGCGCCGCGCTCTACGTCGACGGCACCGGCGGCCTGGCCGAGGCGGAGCAGCTGCACGGCAAGGAGATGTCGTACAACAACTACACGGACACCGACGCCGCGCGCCGGGCCGCGTACGACCACGCCGACCCCTGCGTCGCGATCATCAAGCACGCCAACCCGTGCGGCATCGCGACCGGTGCCGACGTCGCCGAGGCACACCGCAAGGCGCACGCCTGCGACCCGCTCTCCGCGTTCGGCGGCGTCATCGCCGTCAACCGCCCGGTGACGGTGGAGCTGGCCGAGCAGGTCGCGGAGATCTTCACCGAGGTCATCGTGGCCCCGGCGTACGAGGACGGCGCCGTCGAGGTGCTGGCCCGCAAGAAGAACATCCGCGTGCTGCGCGCCGAGGGCGCCCCGGCCAACCCGGTCGAGGTCAAGCCGATCGACGGCGGTGCGCTGCTCCAGGTCACCGACCGCCTCCAGGCCGAGGGCGACGACCCGGCGAACTGGACGCTGGCCACCGGCGAGGCGCTGTCCGCCGAGGAGCTGGCCGAGCTCGCCTTCGCGTGGAAGGCCTGCCGCGCCGTCAAGTCCAACGCGATCCTGCTCGCCAAGGACGGCGCCTCGGTCGGCGTCGGCATGGGTCAGGTCAACCGCGTCGACTCGGCGAAGCTCGCCGTCGAGCGGGCGGGCGCCGAGCGCGCGCAGGGCTCGTACGCGGCCTCGGACGCGTTCTTCCCCTTCCCGGACGGGCTGGAGATCCTGACCGCCGCCGGTGTCAAGGCCGTGGTCCAGCCGGGTGGTTCGGTCCGCGACGAGCAGGTCGTCGAGGCGGCGAAGAAGGCCGGCGTGACGATGTACTTCACCGGTACCCGCCACTTCTTCCACTGAGCGCCCCGGTAGACGGCGAAGGCCGCGTCCCGCACTGCGGGACGCGGCCTTCGCGTTGGTGTGCCGGGTGTTACTTCTTCACCACGAGGGTGCCCGCGGCGCGGTCGTGCCAGCCCTGGAGCTTGCCCGAGTTGTCGAAGAACGGGGACAGGTAGACCAGGATGGTGCCGATGTAGCAGAGGACGGCGCCGACGATCGGGATGATCCAGCGGATGAAGCCGCCGCCCAGACCCGGGTTCTGGCCCGTGTTCTCCTTGACGACCTTCAGGCCCAGGGCCATCTTGCCCAGGGTGGCGCCGACGAAGGCGATCATCAGCCACTCGTAGAGGGCCGTGGCGAGGCCGACGAGGGCCAGCGTGCCGAACAGGCCGGCGATGATGCCGCCGGCGGCCTCGGCCTGGTCGTTGACGCACTCCTGGTACGCGGGCGACGTGTAGTCGAGGCCCGTGCAGTCCTGGACCGAGTCGGCGAGGCCGAACAGAGCGGCGGCACCGACGGCGAAGAGGATCCACACGATGATGGTGACGATGATGCCGTCGATCACGCGGGCGCCGAAGCGGCGGCCCATCGTGGCGACCTGGACGGTGCCGAGGCCCGCGACGTTGATGTAGCCGTTGTTGGCCTGGAGGGTCCCCGGCGCCTGGGGCGGGACGCCGTAGGGCTGCTGGCCCTGCTGCGGGTAGCCGTAACCGGGCTGGCCCTGCGGCGGGACGCCCTGCGGGGCCTGCTGCGGGTAGCCGTAGCCGGGCTGGCCCTGCGGCGGCTGCTGCTGCCCGTAGGGGTTGTTCGGGTCGCCGAAGCTCATCTGGGTCTTTCCTCCGTGAAGTGCGGGGACGCACGGCACGCTGGAGGACACTTGCTTCTGCGGTACGCCCCCCGGCACTGCCCGCGGCACTCTTTCCGATCGTCTTGCTGCCCGTCATCGTGGTGGGCCCGCACCTGGCTTGTCCAGTTGGTTGCCGAGGCGGGCCAGACTTGTTGTGCAAGTGCAATCAAGAGCGCGATCCGGCCGACGCCCGAGTGGAAGCCGGACCGCCCCATCCGGGAGGATGCCCCCATGACCGCCCAGATTCTCGATGGCAAGGCCACCGCGGCCGCGATCAAATCCGAACTGAAGGCCCGCGTGGAGCAGCTGAAGGCCCGGGGCGTCACCCCCGGGCTCGGCACCCTGCTGGTCGGCGACGACCCGGGCAGCCGCTGGTACGTCAACGGCAAGCACAAGGACTGCGCCGAGGTCGGCATCGCCTCCATCCAGCGCGAACTGCCCGCGACGGCCTCCCAGGAGGACATCGAGGCGGTCGTGCGCGAGCTGAACGAAAATCCGGACTGCACGGGCTACATCGTCCAACTCCCGCTCCCCAAGGGAATCGACACCAACCGCGTCCTGGAGCTGATGGATCCGGCCAAGGACGCCGACGGCCTGCACCCGATGTCGCTGGGCCGGCTGGTCCTGAACGAGCAGGGCCCGCTGCCCTGTACCCCGTACGGGATCGTCGAGCTGCTGCGCCACCACGGGGTCGAGATCAACGGCGCGCACGTCGTCGTCCTCGGACGGGGCATCACCGTCGGCCGCTCCATCGGGCTGCTGCTCACCCGCAAGTCCGAGAACGCCACCGTGACGCTGTGCCACACCGGTACGCGCGACCTCGCCGGGCTGCTGCGCCAGGCGGACGTCATCGTCGCGGCGGCGGGCGTCCCGCACTTGGTGAAGCCGGAGGACGTGAAGCCGGGCGCGGCGGTGCTCGACGTCGGCGTCAGCCGCGACGAGAACGGGAAGATCGTCGGGGACGTCCACCCGGGCGTCGCCGAGGTGGCGGGCTGGCTCTCCCCGAACCCGGGCGGTGTCGGCCCGATGACGCGGGCGCAGCTGCTGGTGAACGTCGTCGAGGCGGCGGAGCGGACCACCAGTGCGGGCTGAGCACGACGTGAGCGGTACGGACGGGGCGCCGGGCGAGGCGTCCCGCCCGCAGGACGGCACGCGGCCGGCCGCCGGCCCGGGGCCCGGCCCCGGAAAGGAGCCCGGAAAGGAGCCCGGAAAGGAGCCCCGAAAGGAGCCCGAGCAGGCGTCCGGGCCCGAGCAGGCGGCGGAGAGGCCCGCGCCGCCGGCCGCGCGGTCCCGGCGCTTCCCCACCGTCACCCAGGACACGGCCCGCCCCGAGGGCGGCGGCCGCGCCATCCCCGGGGCGGTGTCCACGCCGGCCCGTCAGTGGCCGATGCTCAGCGTCCTCGCCGCCACCGCGGTGGGGCTGCTGACCACGGCGGTGGGGCACCCGCGGGTCGGCTGCCTGGTGATCGGCGTCGCGCTGATCACGGCGGCGGTGATGCGGCGCGTCCTGCCCTCGGTGGGCATGCTCGCGGTGCGCTCCCGCTTCACGGACATGATCACGTACGGGGTGCTGGGCGTGGCCATCACGCTGCTCGCGCTGGTCATGGAACCCGGGCCGTGGCTGCACATCCCCTTCCTGGAGAGCGCGGTCCGCTTCACGGTCCGCTAGCCCGGCCCCCGGCCCCCGGTCACCTCCACCAGGGCGTCCAGGGCAGCGGCGACCGCCGGGCGGGTCTCCGTACCTGCCCGGACCAGCGCCTGGAGGGTCCGCCCCCGGCCCGGCAGCTCCACCACCGCCGTGCCGGGCGGCGGCGCGTCGCACAGCAGCTTCGGCAGGACCGACGCGGCCCGCCCGGCGGCGACCAGCCACAGCCCGGCCCGCAGGTCGGCGCACTCGTGCGCGATGCGCGGGGTGAACCCGGCGTTGCGGCAGGTGTGCACGAGCATCTCCCGGCAGCTGCTCGGGGCGGGCGCCGAGACCCAGTCGGCCCGGCGCAGCGCCGCCGGCCCCTCCCGCTCGTAGGCCGGCAGCAGTGCCTCGGGCAGCGCCAGGCACAGCGGGTCGTCGAACAGCGGGACGGCGGTGGTCCCGCTCGCGGGCGCGGCGCCGAGCAGCGGGTACGCGTACGTCACCGCGAGGTCCAGGCGCCGCCGGCGCAGCTGCGGCACGGCCTCCTCGGGGTCGGCCTGGACCACGCGCGGCCGCAGCCCCGGGTGGCGCCGCGCCAGCAGGGCCACGAGCGGCGCGGCCACCGTCGCCAGCGCACTCGGGGCGCAGCCGACGTACAGCTCGCCGGCCGGCCCGGTGTCGAGGGCCCGCACCGCCCCCTCGGCCCGTTCCAGCGCGGCCAGCACCGGTTCGCAGGCGGCCGCCAGGGCGGCGCCGGCCTGGGTGAGCCGCAGCCCGCGCCCCTCCCGCTCGACGAGGACGGCCCCGGCCTCGGCCTCCAGGGCGCGCAGCTGCTGGGAGACCGCGGAGGGGGTCACGCGGTGCAGCTCGGCGACCACCGTCACCTTCCCGTGCTCGGCAAGGTCCCGGAGGATGACGAGCCGCTTCACATCAAGCATGAGTCCAGCTTAACGATGGGTGTAGTTGAAGTAGCTGGACTTCACGATGGGCCGGGCGGATCCTCGTCGTATGAACGCTCCCCTGAAGGTGCTCCTGGTCGGAGCCAACGGAACCCTCGGCAGCGCGGTCCGCACGGCCCTGCGCGAGCGCGGCCACGAGGTGGTCACCGCGTCCCGCAAGGACGCGGACGTGTACGTCGACATCACCGACCCCGAGTCCATCCGGGCGATGTACGACGCGGTCGGCCCCGTCGACGCGGTGGCGAGCGCCGCCGGCAGCGTCCCGTGGCGGCCGCTGTCGGAGCTGAGCACCGCCGACGTCCGCGAGGGCCTGGAGGGCAAGGCCGTCAGCCAGATCGAGCTGGTCCGCCAGGGCACCGCCCGGCTCCCCGCGCACGCCTCCTTCACCCTGGTCACCGGCATCCTCGCGCGCGAGCCGCTGCTCACCGGCTCGGTCGCCTCCCTCGTCAACGGCGCCGTCGAGGCCTTCGTGCGGGCCGCCGCCATCGAGCTCCCGGGCCGCCAGCGGGTCAACGCCGTCAGCCCGACCGTCTTCACCGAGTCCCTCGACGCGTACGGGGACGCCTTCGCCGGATTCGACCCGGTACCGGTCGCCCGCGCGGCGAACGCCTACGTCAAGTCCGTCGAGGGGCACCGGACGGGGGAGGTCTTCCGGGTGGAGTAACGGCCGCACACCCGTCCGGACCTTCGAAACCTCCGACCCCGGGCGCCCGTGTGCCGTGGACCACAGGGTCCGGGGGATTGGGGGCCCCGCGGGTCGGATAGCCTGACCGCGGATGTCTCTTCACGTCAAGATTCACAGGACAGGGAAGCGGCGTCCTCCCCAGCAATTGGGGTCCAGCACATGGGGCGGGGACGCCCCACCGCCAGCTGTCTAACGGAGAAGGCCATGACCCGCACTCCCGTGAATGTCACTGTCACCGGCGCCGCCGGCCAGATCGGCTACGCGCTGCTCTTCCGCATCGCGTCCGGCCACCTGCTCGGCGCGGACGTGCCGGTCAAGCTCCGCCTCCTGGAGATCCCCCAGGGCATGAAGGCCGCCGAGGGCACCGCCATGGAGCTCGACGACTGCGCCTTCCCGCTGCTCAAGGGCATCGACATCTTCGACGACCCGAACAAGGGCTTCGAGGGCGCCAACGTCGCGCTGCTCGTGGGCGCCCGCCCGCGCACCGCCGGCATGGAGCGCGGTGACCTGCTCGCCGCCAACGGCGGCATCTTCAAGCCGCAGGGCGCCGCGATCAACGCGCACGCCGCGGACGACATCAAGGTCCTGGTCGTGGGCAACCCGGCCAACACCAACGCGCTCATCGCGCAGGCCGCCGCCCCGGACGTACCGGCCGAGCGCTTCACCGCGATGACCCGCCTGGACCACAACCGCGCGATCACGCAGCTGGCCCAGAAGACCGGCTCGGACGTCACCGACATCAAGCGCCTCACCATCTGGGGCAACCACTCGGCGACCCAGTACCCGGACATCTTCCACGCGGAGATCGCCGGCAAGAACGCCGCCGAGGTCGTGGGCGACGAGGTGTGGCTCGCCGAGAAGTTCATCCCGACCGTGGCCAAGCGCGGTGCCGCGATCATCGACGCCCGTGGCGCCTCCTCGGCCGCCTCGGCCGCCAACGCCGCCATCGACCACGTGCACACCTGGGTCAACGGCACCGCCGCGGGCGACTGGACCTCGATGGGCATCCCGTCGGACGGCTCCTACGGCGTTCCCGAGGGCATCATCTCCTCCTTCCCCGTCACCTGCGCCGACGGCAAGTACGAGATCGTCCAGGGCCTGGACATCAACGAGTTCTCCCGCAAGCGCATCGACGCGTCCGTGGCGGAGCTCGTCGAGGAGCGCGACGCGGTGCGCGGCCTCGGCCTGATCTGATCCACCCGTCCCCACCAGGCGGTTCACCCGAACGCCTGAGGGGTACGAACACCGAAGCGCCCCGTCCAAACCCGGCCGGGGCGCTTTGGCGTGAAAGCACCTGTCTTACCGTGTAGGCGGAAAATAAGGTCGCCCGGTGACCGACCATCTGATTCCCCCTCAGCCCGGCGGCGACCACACGGCGGACCCGCGCGACGGCCGTCCCCCGGTCCACCCCTCCATAAGCGAGGCCGGCCGCCTCCTGTGCGCGGGAACCTACCTCGACGGCACCTACCGCGACCGGGTGATCGACGAGCTGTACGTCCACGAGGAGCGGATCGTCGCCCCCTCGTACGGCTTCGACGCCACCCGCGTCCTGGCCCACGCGCTCCGCGCCCGGCGCGTCGAGCTGGCGTGGGCCGGCGGGATCGTCGGTGCCTGGTTCGTGGGTTCCCTGCTGACCAGCGGGATGCTCAGCTCGCTGCTCTTCCCCTTCCTGCTGCTGAGCTTCGCCAACTGGCTCCGGCGCAAACGGAGCCTGCTCATGCGGTTCCTGTCCGTCGCGGTCAGGACGTGCGCGTGGCTGATGCTCGCCTTCACCCTCTTCTTCTTCTGGTCGTCCCTGACGGAAGGCGGGTCCGGACTCTTCGGACCGCTGTTCTCCGACTCCTCCAGCGGCTACACGGGCTACGACGGCTACGACGACTCCGGTGACTCCGACGACTCGCTGCCCCTGGCCATGTGGCTGACCCCGCCGGTATTCGCGGCCATCGTCGCCCTGGTGGCGCTCCAGCGCGGCCACGGTGCCCGGATCGTCGCCCGGGACCTCAGCCCGAACCGGTACGCCGACCAGTCCGCGGACCCCGTCACGGAGAGCCCCCGCTTCGCCCGCGTCCTCGACCGGATCCGGGGAGAGCAGCACTCGGCGCTGATCATGTACGACATCAACGGCCCGTTCACCGGGGCGGGGAACGCCTACCGCCCCTGGCAGCTGTCCGTCGAACTCCGCCCCCGCGAGGACCTCGGCGCCGACCGCAAGCCGCAGCCCGTCGCCAACGCCGACATCGTCAAGCGCATCGTGCCGCTGCTCCAGGCCCTGCGCGTGCCGTCCCCGCACGGTTCGGCACAGGCGCAGGCCGACGTACTGGACCGGCTGCGCGAGCTGGTCGTGGACGAATGCGTGTTCATTCCGGCCGTGGGGCTCCCGCACCGGGACAAGGCCCGGCTGGTGCGGGACGGGTTCCCCGCGCACCGCCTCGGCGCCATAGAGGAGGGCGGGGAGCGGCGCAGGCACTTCCTGCGCATCCGGGTCGGCGGCTGGGACGAGAACCTCGTGGTCACCGTGTTCGTACGGGTCCACACCCAGGGCGGCATGCTGATGCTGGAAGTGGCCCCGCACGTGCTGCTCCCCGTACGCACCGTCTTCCAGAACGCCGACGCGGACGCCCAGCGCTTCCTGAACAACACCTGGCTCGGCAAGGCGGTCGCGGCGCTCGCCGCCACCCCCGGATCGTTCTGGGGATCCGTCGCGAGCCTGTTCCGGGGACTCGCCACCTGGTGGCGGATCGTCACGGGCGGCCACGGCGGCGCCCGGCCCGAGGGGCCCCAGCTGTCGGCCCGGGAGATCGCCGCCATGGACGACGGCTCGCTCTTCCACCTCATGGACCTCGACCGGTATCTGAAAACCGTTCAGGACCGGGTGGTCGGCGGGGTTACCGTCGCCCTGCACGAAGCGGGCTGGCACACCGAGGAATTCGCGCAGCGCGCGATCCACGTGGCCGAGGGGGCCACCTTCATCCAGTCGGTGAGCAACAGCGCGTTCAGCGTCGGCGGCACCGGACACCACAACACCGCCGGGGGCGGTACGAGCGGCAAGGGGAGCAGCGGTGGCAAGTAACGGCGAGGACCGCCCGGTCCGGATCGGCGAAGTCAACAACAGCGCCTTCAGCATCGGCGGCAGCAACAACACCAACACCGTCCACGACAACAGGGGTGCGGAGGACCGCGCGCCCAGCGCCGCGGAGCTGCTGGAGGCCGTACGCGGGCTCCGCACGGAGCTCGTGCGGATGCCCCGCAGCAGCGGGCGAGGGGAGCTCGACGCGGAACTGGAGGACGCGGCCGCGGAGCTGGAGGAGGCCGGGGAGATCCGGCCGGGGCTGCCCGCACGGCTGCGCGCGGCGCTGGAGCGGTGGGCTCCGCTGGTCGAGACGGTGAGCGCGGCCACCGCGCTGGGCGGGCTGCTCGCCTCGCTGGGAGGCTGACCGGTGTCCTCGTCCGACGACACCTGGTGGAACCCGCGCACACAACGCTGGGAGCCGGGCCCGGAACCGGCCCGCCCGGGGCAACCGGAACACCCGCCCCGGCCGGACTCCGCGCGGCCGGGGCAGTCGGGGCCGCCGTCTGACCGGCCCGTACAGCCGGACCCGCCCGTCGGGCCGGCGGGTTCCGACGCGCCCGCGCGGGCCCAGCCGTCCGGGCAGCCGGCGCAGCCCGCGTGGTACGAGCAGTCGGCCGGGCAGTCGGTCGGGCAGGGGTGGGCTTCGCCGCCCACCGCACCGGAGCCGGGACTTCCGCCGATGCCGCCCCAGCCGCCCGGTCCCGGCGGCTGGGTCCCGCCCCCGCCCCCGCCTCCCCCGCACCAGCCCGGCGGGGGGATGCGGCAGTGGCGGACCCCGCTGCTGGTCGGGCTGGCCGCGGCGGTCGTCGGCGGAGCCTCCGTCGCTGCCTGGATGCTGCTCGGCGACAAGGAGGGGCCCGCCGCGGACGCCCGTCCGCCGACCCTGTCGGCCTCGCCGCCGCCGCAGTCCTCCGGGCCCTCCGGGAGCGCCCCGGAGAGCCCCTCCCCGAGCGGTTCACCGAGTCCCTCGGCGAGCCCCGGTCACACGGTGGTGCGCAACGAGGCGGGCTTCTCGGTGGCCGTGCCCTCCGGGTGGGTGACCAGTCGCGACGAACAGGGCAACGGAGCCTTCTACCGTCCGCCCGGCGGGGACCGCAGTGCGCTGCTCCAGATCTTCCGGATCACGGAACCGGCCTCCACCGGCTCCTGCGAGCTGCTGCGCATGTCCTCCGAGCGGCTGGACGCCGGCACCCCCGCCTACCGGCAGGTCTCCGTCGAACCGACGGCCGGGACCGGCTGCGAGCTGGTCTACGAGTACGACAGCGCGGAGTCGAACGGCCGCCGCCGGGGCATCGAGCGGATCGTCACCGTCCCGGGTGGCGGGCGGTGGGCGCTGCTCGCGGCCGGCCCGGCCGCCGACGCCGGGACGACCCGCGCGAACCTGACGGCGGCCCTGGACTCGTTCCGGCCGGACTGACCGGGGGAGCGGCCGGGACCGGCCAGGGACGGGGCCTGACCGGCCAGGGACCGGCCGGTCAGGCCCGGTCAGGCCTTCTTCACCGCCGGGGTGTAGTGCCCCGGGGTCATGCGGGTGGTGACGCCGATCCGGTTCCAGACGTTGATCGTCGCGATGACGGCGATCAGCTGGGCCAGCTCGGCCTCCTCGAAGTGCTTCGCGGCCCGCGCGTACACCTCGTCGGGCACGAAGCCGTCCGTCAGGACGGTGACGGCCTCGGTCAGTTCGATCGCGGCCAGCTCCCTCTCGGTGTAGAAGTGCCGCGACTCCTCCCAGGCGCCGAGCAGCAGCAGGCGCTCGACGCTCTCGCCGGCGGCGAGCGCGTCCTTGCTGTGCATGTCCATGCAGAAGGCGCAGTGGTTGACCTGCGAGGCGCGGAGCTTGACGAGTTCGACGAGGCTCGGGTCCAGGCCCTTCTTCGCCGCGATCTCCAGGCCGATGACGGCCTTGTAGACCTCGGGGGCGACCTTGGCGAACTGCATCCGGGGGGCGTGCTCGGCCGCCAGTTCGGCGGTGGGGGCGTGATTTCCGTTCTGGTTGCTCATGTCTCCACCGTAGGGGCGAGGCGGCCCGCCTATATGGTCCATGTTCATGACGGAATCGTGGGCCACTTTCGGAGCCGACCTGCACGTGGACCTCGCCGCGGCGGCGGGCGGCCGAGGGCTGCGGGCCGCGCTGACGGAGGCGCTGCGGGAGGCCGCCCGCAGCGGACGGCTCGCGCCCGGGACCCGGCTGCCGTCCTCGCGCTCCTTCGCCGCCGACCTGGGGATCGCCCGCAACACCGTCGCCGAGGCGTACGCGGAACTCGTCGCCGAGGGCTGGCTGACGGCCCGCCAGGGCTCCGGCACCCGCGTCGCGGAGCGGGCCAGGGTCCGCCGGGCCGCCGGCGCCCCGCAGGTACGCCGCCCCGCGCGGCGGGGACCCGCGTACAGCCTGGTCCCCGGCTCCCCGGACCTGGGCGGCTTCCCGCGCGGGGCATGGCTGGCGGCGGCCCGGCGGGCCCTGACCGACGCACCGAACGAGGCCTTCGGGTACGCGGTCGACGTGCGCGGCCGGGCCGAACTGCGGGAGGCGCTCGCCGGGTACCTGGCGCGGGCCCGCGGGGTGTACGCGGACCCGGACCGGATCGTGCTGTGCGCCGGCTTCGCGCACGCGCTCCAGCTCCTCGGGCGGGTGCTGCGCGGGCGCCGGGTGCGGGAGGTGGCGGTGGAGGGGTACAGCCTCGACGTGCACCGGGACCTGCTGACCGGCGCCGGGCTGGCGACCCGCCCGCTGTGGGTGGACGAGGCCGGGGCCCGGACCCCGGACCTGGCCGGGCTCGGCCCCCGGACGGGCGCGGTGCTGCTGACCCCGGCACACCAGTTCCCGACGGGCGCCGCCCTCACCCCCGCGCGGCGGGCGGCCGCCGTGGACTGGGCGCGGAGCACGGGCGGGGTGATCCTGGAGGACGACTACGACGGGGAGTTCCGCTACGACCGCCAGCCCGTCGGCGCGCTCCAGGGGCTGGACCCGGACCGGGTGGTGTACCTGGGCACCGCCAGCAAGTCCCTGGCCCCGGCGCTGCGGATGGGCTGGATGGTGGTCCCGCCGGACCTGCTGGAGGAGGTGCTGGCGGCGAAGGGCGTGGTCGACTGGACGTCCAGCGCGCTGGACCAGCTGACCCTGGCGGAGTTCATCACCTCCGGGGCGTACGACCGCCACGTGCGCGGCATGCGCCTGCGGTACCGGCGCCGCCGGGACGAGCTGGTGGCCGCGGTGGCGGGGCGGGTCCCGGTGTCCGGCATCGCGGCCGGGCTGCACGCGGTGCTCGACCTCCCGCCGGGCACGGAACGGTCCATCGTCCAGGCCGCCGCCTGGCAGGACCTCGCGCTGGAGGGCCTCGCGCGGTTCCGCCACCCGGACTCGCGGATGCCGGCGCGCGAGGCCCTGATCGTCGGCTACGGCACCCCGCCGACCAGCGCCTGGACCCCGGCCCTGACGGCCCTGACGGCCGCCTTGCCTTCGCCTTCTTGACGCGCCGCTCACGCCGCTCGCGCCCCCCGTGCCCCCCGTGCCCCTCGCGCCGCCCGGCCCCGGACGGGGAACGGTCCGGCCGGGGCCTACGGTTCGCCGAAGCGGGACAGGGCCAGGGAGCCGGCCACCGCCACCGCGAAGCCCGCCACCGCCAGCCACGTCAGGCCCTCGCGGGTGCGGTCGCCGAGCCAGGCCACGCCCACCACCGCCGGGCCGATCGTCTCGCCCAGCACCAGGCCCGCCGTCGCCGCCGTCACCGAGCCGCGCTGCAGGGCGGAGGTGAGCAGCAGGAACGCCGCCGCCCCGCCCAGCAGCAGCGCGTACAGCGCCGGGTTGCGCAGCTCCCGCGGGGAGAGGGAGTCGATGAGCCGGACGGCCACCTCCACCACCCCGAAGCCCGTCCCCGCCGCCAGCCCGAGCACCAGCGCGCGCGAGCCGTCCGGCAGCCGCCCCGCCACCGCGCCGACCACCAGCACCAGCGCCGCCACGCCCAGCAGGCCCAGCTCCAGCGCGAGCGTCCCGGTCCCGGAGCCCTCCTCGCCGGAGGCCAGCCCGAGCATCAGCAGCCCCGCGCACACCACGCCCACCGCACCCCATTCCAGCCGCGACAGCCGCACCCGCAGCAGCCGGGCCGCGACCACCGCCGTCACCGCCAGGCTCGCGGCCAGCGCGGCCCCCACCGCGTAGATCGGGACGTGCCGCAGGGCGATGATCTGGAGCACGAATCCGACCGCGTCCAGCCCGAGCCCCGCCAGGTACCGCCACTGCCGCACCGCCCGCAGGAACAGCGCCGCGTCCACCCCCGAGCCGGCTCCCGGCCTCGCCGCCGCCCGGGCCGCCACCGCCTGGAGCACGGACGCCGTACCGAAACAGACCGCCGCACCCAGCGCGCAAACCATCCCAATCAGCACGAACCGACTCTAGGTCACCATCGTGACAAGGGTGTGACGGCGGCCGGATTCCATACCCCCGCGCCCCCGCTCTAGGGTGCAGGCCATGGATACCGGCAACACGACCAGACGACGCATGCGCTCCGGCGCGGTCGCCCTCGGCGGCATGGGCCTGCTCGCCGCCACCCTCGTGGCCTGCGGGAGCAGCGACGAACCCGACAAGCGCTGCGCCTCCCGCTCGACGCTGGACCACCTGAACGCCAAGGAGTGCAAGAGCGGCGGCACCGGCTCGTACTACTACGGCGGGTCCGTCCGCAACGGCAAGGTGACCGGCGGCAGCTTCGACAAGTCCGCCGTCACCCGCGGCGGCATCGGCGGCCACAGCAGCTCCGGCTCCTCCGGCGGCTGAGCGCACATGCAGCGGCACACCATCGAACCGCGCCCGGACTGGCAGAAGACCGTCGAGGAGCAGGGGCTGATCTACCCCCTCACCCGCTACCCCGACGACTCCCTGCGCCCCTACTGGGACGAGAGCGCGTACTACTCGTTCTCGCTCCCGGAGGTCGAGGCGCTGGAGGGGGTGGTCGAGGAGCTGCACGCCATGTGCCTGGCCGCGGCCGCGCACATCGTCGACCACGACCGCTTCGCGGACCTCGGCATCACCGACCCGAAACTGGCCGCCCGGATCGCCGAGTCCTGGCGGCGGCGCGCCGAACAGCCCTCCCTCTACGGCCGGTTCGACCTGCGTTACGACGGCGCCGGCGAGCCCGCCAAGCTGCTGGAGTACAACGCCGACACGCCCACCTCCCTGGTGGAGGCCGCGAGCCCGCAGTGGTTCTGGATGGAGGAGCGCTTCCCCGGCGCCGACCAGTGGAACTCCCTCCACGAGCGGCTCGTCGAGGCCTGGCGCCGCCAGGCCGAGCTGCTGCCGCCGGGGCCGGTGCACTTCGCGCACTCCGAGACCGACGAGCTCGGCGAGGACCTGATGACGGTCGCCTACCTCCAGGAGACCGCCGAGCAGGCCGGGCTGGAGACGCACGCGCTGTCGGTGGAGACGATCGGCTGGGACAGCCTCTCGGGCCGGTTCGTGGACGAGAAGCTCCGCTTCATCCGCAGCTGCTTCAAGCTCTACCCGTGGGAGTGGCTGGCCACCGACGAGTTCGGCCCGCAGGTGCTGGGCACCTACGACCACGGCGGCGGCTCGGGCACCACCGCCTGGATCGAGCCGCTGTGGAAGATGCTCCTCGCCAACAAGGCGCTGCTGGCGATCCTGTGGGAACTCTTCCCCGAGCACCCCAACCTGCTGCCCGCCTACCTCGACGGCCCCCGCGAGCTGGCCGGCACCTGCGGGTACGTGGCCAAGCCGCTGCTGGGCCGGGAGGGCGCCGGGGTCACGCTGCACGAGGCGGGCGCGGAGGGCGAGCCCTTCGTCCCGGCCGAGGGGGAGACGTACGTGTTCCAGGCGCTGGCCCCGCTGCCCGACTTCGACGGCAACCGCGTGGTGCTCGGCGCGTGGGTCGTCGAGGAGGAGGCGGCGGGGCTCGGCATCCGCGAATCGGCGGGGCCGGTCACGGACGAGTACGCCCGCTTCCTGCCGCACGTCATCCTGTAGGACGGTCCGCGGCGGCCGGCCGTTCTAGCCGGGGCAGTACCTGAAGTAGGAGGCTTCGGCGCCCTTCGTCCAGCCGCGCCAGTAGGACTCGGAACGGTCCTGGCTCTTGTCCGGCTCGGGAGGGATGCCGCAGCCCGTCCGGGACGCCGCCTTCACGCCGTCGAGGTACCCCGCTTCGAAACCCCGCCGGAAATCCTGGCTGTTCGTGGTGGGGAGCGGGGACGGGGACGTGGGCTGGCCGGGCCGGCAGTTGACGAAGGTGAAGTCCTGGGTGGAGTTCACCGCGAGGACGGTGTAGTCGGCGTTCTTCTGGTTCCGCTGCACCCGGAAGTTCCCGTTCGCGTCGATGTTCAGGGGTTCGGTGGTCTCGCCGTCGTTGAGGTTGCGCGGCCCCTTGAACCCCTCGCCGGTGATGACGACGAACCGTCCTTCCGGGTCGGGGGTGACCGTACAGGTGGCGGTGGGCACCGCCGCCGGTGCGGCGGCGGCCGGTACGGCCAGGGCGGCGGCCCCGAGGACCAGGGAGGACGCCAGGGCGGCGCGGAGCAGGGCGTTTCGGTTGCGTCGGTGCATGGGGGCTCCCAGCGGAGGGTCGGCCCGGGAAGACCGGGGACGCGCACCCGTACGGGTCCTCCCATCGTCCGGCGGGCCGCTCCGGGTGTCCAACGCAGGGCGGGGAACGGCGGCGGGCACGGCCGGGACCCGCGCGTGTCCCGGCCGCGCCCGCCCTCCCGGACAGGACCTAGGCGGAGAGCACCGACCGCAGCTGGTCGAGCCCCCAGTCCAGGTCCTCCTTGGAGATCACCAGCGGCGGCGCGATCCGGATCGTCGACCCGTGGGTGTCCTTCACCAGGACGCCCAGCTCCATCAGCTTCTCGGAGACCTCGCGGCCCGTCCCGAGTGCCGGGTCGATGTCCACGCCCGCCCACAGCCCGCGGCCGCGTACGGCGGTCACCGAGCCGCCGCCGACCAGCAGGTTCAGCTCCCGGTGCAGGTGGTCGCCCAGTTCCGCGGCGCGCTGCTGGTACTCGCCGGTGCGCAGCATCGCGATCACCTCCAGCGCGACGGCGCAGGCGAGGGGGTTCCCGCCGAAGGTGGACCCGTGCTCGCCGGGGCGGAAGACCCCGAGCACGTCCCGGTCGGCGACCACGGCCGACACGGGCACGACCCCGCCGCCGAGCGCCTTGCCGAGGACGTACACGTCGGGCACGACGTCCTCGTGCTCGCACGCGAAGGTCCGGCCGGTGCGGCCCAGGCCCGACTGGATCTCGTCCGCCATGAACAGGACGTTCCGCCGGCGCGTCAGCTCCCGTACGCCCGCCAGGTATCCGGCGGGCGGTACGAGTACACCGGCCTCGCCCTGGACCGGTTCCAGCAGCACGGCCACGGTGTTGGCGGTGACGGCGGCGTCGAGGGCGGTCAGGTCCCCGTACGGGACGATCTCGAAGCCGGGCGTGTAGGGGCCGTAGTGGTCGCGGGCCTCGTGGTCGGTGGAGAAGGACACGATGGTCGTCGTACGGCCGTGGAAGTTGTTCGCGGCGACGACGATCTTGGCCTGGCCGTCGGGTACGCCCTTGACCTCGTACCCCCACTTGCGGGCCGTCTTGACCGCCGTCTCCACCGCCTCCGCGCCCGTGTTCATGGGCAGCACCATCTCCTTGCCGCAGAGCGCGGCCAGCTCGGCGCAGAAGTCGGCGAAGCGGTCGTGGTGGAAGGCGCGCGAGGTGAGGGTGACCCGCTCCAGCTGCGCGCGGGCGGCGTCGATCAGCCTGCGGTTGCCGTGGCCGAAGTTGAGCGCCGAGTACCCGGCGAGCATGTCGAGGTACCGGCGGCCCTCCACGTCGGTCATCCACGCCCCGTCCGCCGACGCGACGACGATCGGCAGGGGGTGGTAGTTGTGCGCGCTGTGTTCGTCGGCGGAGCGGATGGCATCAGCAGTTCTCGACACGGGGTCTCCGATCGTCCGTCTGGCTGGTGGCGCGGGTGACGTGGGTGACGTCATTTGTATCGTCGCTCGGATCGTGGAACCGGAAACCTCATCGGTGCCGCGCCCGCTATGGTGTTCGGTACGCACGGCGACTGGCGTACGGAGAACCGACTCCGGGGGAGTCGTGCGCGCACGACCGCACACAGGGCCGCTCGCCTGGGCCTCGCGGGGACGAGATTCGACATCGACCCCGGAGGAGCCGCGATGACCGCGCACCGCCAGCCCGCCCTGTACGCCACCGACCCCGAACTCGCCTCGCTCGTATCCGCCGAGGAGACCCTCCAGGCGGAGACCCTGCGGCTGATCCCCAGCGAGAACTACGTCTCCGCGGCCGTGCTGGAGGCCTCCGGCACCGTCCTGCAGAACAAGTACAGCGAGGGCTACCCGGGCCGCCGCTACTACGAGGGCCAGCAGAACATCGACCGCGTCGAGGCCCTCGCGGTCGAGCGGGCCAAGGGCCTGTTCGGGGTGGACCACGCCAACGTCCAGCCGTACTCCGGCTCCCCGGCCAACCTGGCCGTCTACCTGGCCTTCGCCAAGCCCGGCGACACGGTGATGGGCATGGCCCTGCCGATGGGCGGGCACCTGACGCACGGCTGGGGCGTCTCGGCCACGGGCTCCTGGTTCCGCGGCGTGCAGTACGGCGTCCGGCCCGACACCGGCCTCATCGACTACGACGCGGTGCGGGAGCTGGCCCTGGCCGAGCGCCCGAAGATCATCTTCTGTGGCGGTACGGCCCTTCCCCGCACCATCGACTTCGCGGCCTTCGCCTCCATCGCCGAGGAGGCCGGCTCGATCCTCGTCGCGGACGTGGCCCACATCGCCGGTCTGATCGCGGGCGGGGCCCACCCCTCCCCGGCGGGGCACGTGGACGTGATCTCCACGACCACGCACAAGACCCTGCGCGGCCCGCGCGGCGCGATGCTGATGTGCCGGGAGGAGCACGCGAAGGCCATCGACAAGGCGGTCTTCCCGGGCCTCCAGGGCGGCCCGCACAACCAGACGACGGCGGGCATCGCGGTGGCCCTGCACGAGGCCGCGCAGCCGTCCTTCGTCTCGTACGCGCACGCGGTCGTGGCCAACGCGAAGGCGCTGGCCGCCGCCCTGCTGGAGCGGGGCTTCGACCTGGTCTCGGGCGGTACGGACAACCACCTGATCCTCATGGACCTCACGGGGAAGGACGCCCCGGGCAAGGTCGCGGCGAAGGCGCTGGACCGGGCGGGGATCGTGGTGAACTACAACACGGTGCCGTTCGACCCGCGCAAGCCGTTCGACCCGTCGGGGATCCGCATCGGCACGCCGTCGCTGACGTCGCGCGGCCTGGGCGTGGAGCACATGCCGGCGGTGGCGGACTGGATCTCGCGCGCGGTGGACGCCGCCGCCAAGGCCGACGAGCCGGCCCTCGCCGCGATCCGCTCCGAGGTCGCGGACCTCATGTCCGCCTTCCCGGCCCCTGGGCTGCCTCTTTGACGCGCCGCTCGCGCGGTGCGCCGTCTGCGGGTGGGTGGGCCGCTGCGAAGGGCTGGGAGGCGCCGGCCCCGCGCAGCGGCCGCCCGCCCGCACACGATCCACCGGCCCCGGCCCGCCGGACGGAGGTGTGCCGGGCAGGTGGAAGAATGGGGCCATGGCTTCTGACCGTCCTCGCGCGCTCTCCGGCATCCAGCCCACCTCCGGTTCGTTCCACCTCGGGAACTACCTCGGAGCGATCCGCCAGTACGTCGCCCTCCAGGAGACGCACGACGCCTTCTACATGGTCGTCGACCTCCACGCGATCACCATGCCGCAGGATCCGAAGGACCTCCGCGCGAACACCCGCCTGTCCGCCGCGCAGCTCCTCGCGGCCGGCCTGGACCCCGAGCGGTGCACGCTCTTCATCCAGAGCCACGTTCCGGAGCACGCGCAGCTCGGCTGGGTCATGAACTGCATCACCGGCTTCGGCGAGGCCAGCCGGATGACCCAGTTCAAGGACAAGTCCGCCAAGGGCGGGGTCAACAGCGCCAGCGTCGGCCTGTTCACGTACCCGATCCTCCAGGTCGCCGACATCCTCCTCTACCAGGCGAACGCCGTCCCGGTCGGCGAGGACCAGCGCCAGCACATCGAGCTGACCCGCGACCTGGCCGAGCGCTTCAACCAGCGCTTCGGCCGGACCTTCACCCTCCCCGCCGCGCACATCGTCAAGGAGGTCGCGAAGATCTACGACCTCCAGGACCCGGCGATCAAGATGTCGAAGTCCGCGTCCTCCCCCAAGGGGCTGATCAACCTCCTCGACGAGCCCAAGGTCACCGAGAAGAAGATCAAGAGCGCGGTCACCGACACGGACACCGTGATCCGCTTCGACACCGAGAACAAGCCCGGCGTCAGCAACCTGCTCACGATCCTCTCCACCCTCACGGGCGAGTCGATCTCCGCCCTGGAGGCCTCGTACGAGGGCAAGGGCTACGGTGCGCTCAAGACCGACCTCGCCGGCGTGATGGTCGATTTCGTCACACCCTTCAGGCAGCGCACGCAGGAGTTCCTGGACGACCCGGAGACCCTGGACTCCCTGCTGGCCAAGGGCGCGGAGAAGGCCCGGGCGGTCGCCGCCGAGACCCTGGCGCAGGCCTACGACCACCTCGGTTTCCTGCCCGCCAAGCACTGACGGACATCAGGCCCCTGGCGGCCGAGGGGGTGCTGCCGCCACACTGAGCGGCAGCACCTCGTACACACACCAAGGAGACACACGTGGGGACCGTAACGCTCGGCGTTTCGATCGCGGTCCCGGAGCCGTACGGCAGCCAGCTCCAGGAGCTGCGCGCCGGCTTCGGGGACGCCGCCGCGCACGGCATCCCCACGCACGTCACCCTCGTGCCGCCCACCGAGGTGGAGGCGGACCGGCTGCCCGCGATCCGCGCCCACCTGGCGGAGGTCGCGAGGGCCTTCCCGGCCTTCCCGATGCGGCTGGAGGGGACGGGGACCTTCCGCCCCCTCTCGCCGGTCGTCTTCGTCAGGCTGGCCGAGGGCACCCCGGGCTGCACCCGCCTCCAGGGGGAGGTGCGCGACCCCGAGGGGCCGCTCGCCCGTGAGCTGGCGTTCCCGTACCACCCGCACGTCACGGTCGCCCACGGGATCTCCGAGGAGGCGATGGACCGGGCCTTCACCGAGCTCGCCGACTACGCCGCCGGCTGGCTGTGCGAGGGCTTCGCGCTCTACGAGCAGGGCTCGGACGGGGTCTGGCGCAAGCTGCGCGAGTACCCTTTCGGCACCGGCGCCGCCGGCGTCCCCGCACAGCCCGCTCCGCTGGGCGACGCGGCCGTGCCGCGCCCCTGACGCAGGAGCCGCTGGGCCCGGTGCGCACGGAAGCGGAGACTCCGAAGTAGCAGGGCATGGAACGGGCGGGTCTGGGGACGATCCGTAGGGCGAAAAGTCACAATCGACGACCGTAGCGCCCAAAACCGGCAATCCCTGCTATTTCAAGCAGCTCATTTACGGTGGCCCCATGGACTGGCTGAAGAAACTCCCGGTGGTCGGACCGGCGGCCTCCGCCGCCATGCGGACCCACGCCTGGCGTTCGTACGAGCGCCTCGACCGCGCGCACTGGACCCGGCTCGCCGCCGCGATCACCTTCATCAGCTTCCTCGCGCTCTTCCCGCTGATCACCGTCGCCGCCGCGATCGGCGCCGCGCTGCTCAGCCAGGAACAGCTGGACAAGCTCCAGAAGAGCCTCGCCGAACAGGTCCCCGGCATCTCCGACCAGCTCGACCTGGAGGGGCTCGTCGCCAACGCCGGCACCGTCGGCCTCGTCGCCGGCGCCCTCCTCCTGTTCACCGGCATCGGCTGGATCGGCTCGATGCGCGACTGCCTGCGCGCCGTCTGGGAGAAGGACGGCGAGGACGAGGGCAACCCCGTCCTGCGCAAGGGCAAGGACGCCCTGGTCCTCCTCGGCCTCGGCGGCGCGGCCCTCGCCTCGGCCGCCGCTTCGATCGTCGGGGCCAGCGCGGTCGGCAAGTCCGCCGAGCTCCTGGGCATCCCGCGCGAGGGCGCGGGAGGGGCGCTGCTGCGGGCCGCGGCCTTCCTCGTCGGCGTGCTGGCGGCCTTCCTGCTCCTGCTCTACCTGCTGACCCTGCTGCCCGGGGTCGAGCCGCCGCGCGGCCGCCTGATCCAGGCGGCGCTCATCGGCGCGGCGGGCTTCGAACTGCTGAAGCTGCTGCTCAGCGGCTACATGCGGGAGGTCGCGGGCAAGAGCATGTACGGGGCCTTCGGCGTGCCGATCGCCCTGCTGCTGTGGATCAGCTTCACGGCGAAGCTGCTGCTCTTCTGCGCGGCCTGGACGGCCACCCGGGACGAGGACGAGGCCCCCTCCGCAGGGGACACCGCCCCCGAGGAGGAGGCGCCCGACGACGGGGCCGAGGCCGTGCCCTAAGGGCTGCCGCCTCCCGGGCCGCGGCGGCCGCGCGGCCAGCGGCGGTTGACCACGAAGGCCCCGCCGGCCAGGACGGCCAGCGCCCCGCCCGCGATGCCGAGCGCCGTGCCGAGCCCGCTGCCGCCGGAGGCCCCGCCGTCCGCCGCGGGCTTGCCCTTCTCGTGCGACGTGGCGGGGGAGCCGTGCGGGGAGGTGTCCGCGCTCTTCGGCGGCACCAGCTCGCCGACCGGCTTGACCTTCCCGGCCGCCGCGAACCCCCAGTCGAAGAGCTCGGCCGTCTCCTCGTAGACCGAGTTGACCCCGCCGTTGTCCGGGTTCATCACGGTCACGAGCAGCTTCTTGTCGCCGCGCTGGGCGGCGCCGGTGAAGGTCGAGCCGGCCATGGTGGTGTTGCCGTTCTTCACCCCGGCGATGCCCTTGTACGGGGTGATGCCGCCGGCGCCGGTCATCAGCCGGTTGGTGTTCTGGATCTCGAAGTACTCGCGGGGCCTGCCCGCCTCCTGCCTCCCGGGGAACTTCGCCTCGGCCGTGCCGCAGTACTCGCGGAAGTCCTGCTTCTGGAGCCCGGAGCGGGCGATGAGGGTGAGGTCGTACGCGCTCGACACCTGCTCGGGGGCGTCGTAGCCGTCCGGGGACACCACGTGGGTGTCCAGAGCCTGGAGCTCCTCGGCGTGGGCCTGCATGTCCTTGACGGTCTTGTCGATGCCGCCGTTCATGGCCGAAAGCACGTGCACCGCGTCGTTCCCGGAGCGCAGGAACACGCCGAGCCACAGGTCGTGGACGCTGTAGTCGTGGTCCTCCTTGACCCCCACCAGGCTGCTGCCCGGGCCGACGCCGTCCATGTCCTGGTCGGTGACGTGGTGCACCTGGTCCTTGGGGAGGCCGGGCAGCACGGTGTCGGCGAAGAGCATCTTCATGGTGGAGGCCGGGGGCAGCCGCCAGTGGGCGTTGTGCGCGGCCAGCACCTCGCCGGTCTCGGCGTCCGCCACGATCCAGGACCGGCCGCTGAGGTTGGCGGGCAGGGCGGGCGCGCCGGGCAGCGGGTTGACCTGGGTCCCGGGCTGCCCGAGGCGGGCCCCGCCGACGCTGGACATCGAGGGGGGCGGCGCGGGGGCGTTCGGTGCCTTCGGGGGCTGACCCTTCCCGTCGGCCGCCGGGGGCGGCGTGGGCACGGCGAGCGCGGGCGTGCTCGCGGGTGCCGCGAGCACCGCCGGGACCAGCAGTGCGGCGGAAAGGACCGTCAGCGCGGTCTTCTTGGCAGACACGCAGGTGAACGTACATCCCGATGGACTGCCTGGCGTCCGGGACCGGCCAACCGGGCCCAACCACCCCCGGTACGGCCCACCCCGGCGCGTCCGTCCTGGGGACGAATCCGATACTGGGGGCATGAAACTCAGCCGCACCGCGTCCTGGTTCCTCGCAGCGTTCGGAGCTTGGTCCTGGGTGATCTGGTCCACGTTCGTCAAGAACCTCTTCAATGACGCCAGCGGTCTGGCATTCGATGACGGTCAGCCCACGGCCTACTTCTGGGTCCACCTCCTCCTGGCGGTCACGTCCTTTCTCCTGGGGACCGCCGTTGGTGTGATCGGGTTGCGCGGTGTCCTGGCTCTGCGGCGTGAATCACGATGACCGTGTTTGTGGTGATTGTGGCGGTGGTCGCGGTACTGGCGCTTCTTGCGTTGGTCCACCGGTGGCTGTGGGTCCGGCTGGTCCGCGACACGACCCGTGCGGGCGGGGCGGCGCGGAGGGCGGGCACCGTCCTGGCCTTCGCGCTGCCGCTGCTGGCCCTGGCCGCGCTGACGGCGGGACGGGCGGGCGCGCCGTTCTGGCTGGAGCGGCTGGTGGCGTGGCCGGGGTACATGTGGCTGGCGGTGCTGCTGTACCTCACGATGGCGATGGCGGTGGCGGAACCGATCCGGCGCCTCTGGCTCCGCCGTCTGCCCCAGCCCCAGCCCCAGCCCCAGCCCCCGGCTCCCCGATCGCCGGAGGGGCTTGATCTGGCGCCCGCCGCTTCCGTGGCGTCGTCCGGGGCGCCGCCCCAGGGCCCGGCCGAGCCGGGCGGGGCGGCCGGGGCGGAGCCCCAGCCGGGGGAAGGGGCGGGTGGGGGAACCGCCCCGCAGGGCCCCGCCCCCGCCGGCCGGCCGGCCGGTGCCCCCGCCCCCGGTGCCCCCGCCCCCGGTGCGCCCGCCCAGGCCGACGCCACCGCGGGCGGGACGGCCGTCGCGGCCACCGGCACGCTCCCCGACGGGGTCGGGAGGCGGGTGTTCGTGGCGCGGGTGCTCGGCGGGGCGGCCGCGGTCGCCGCCGCGGGGGTCGTCGGCAACGGGACCTACGGAGTGCTCCGCGGGCCCCGCGTGAAGCGCGTGCAGGTGCCCCTCGCCCGGCTGCCGCGCGCTGCGCACGGGTTCCGCATCGCCGTCGTCAGCGACGTCCACCTCGGCCCGGTGCTCGGCCACGCCCACACCCGCCGGATCGTCGACACCGTCAACCGCACCCAGCCCGACCTCATCGCCATCGTCGGCGACCTCGTGGACGGCGACGTCCGCGACCTCGGCCCCGCCGCCGAGCCGCTGCGCGAACTCCGCGCCCGCCTCGGCAGCTTCTTCGTCACCGGCAACCACGAGTACTTCTCCGGCGCCCAGCAGTGGGTGGACCACGTCCGCGAACTCGGCCTCACACCGCTGGAGAACGCCCGGCGCGAGCTGCCCCACTTCGACCTCGCCGGGGTCAACGACGTCCAGGGGGAGAAGGAGGGCAAGGGCCCCGACTTCCAGGCGGCCCTCGGGGACCGGGACCGCGCCCGTGCCTCCGTACTCCTCGCCCACCAGCCGATCGTGATCGACGAAGCCGTCCGCCACGGCGTGGACCTCCAGCTCTCCGGGCACACCCACGGCGGCCAGCTGTGGCCCGGCAAGTACCTGGCCGAGCTGGCGAACCCGACCGTCGCGGGCCTGGAGCGCTACGGCGACACCCAGCTGTACGTGTCCCGGGGCGCGGGTGCCTGGGGGCCGCCGGTGCGGGTCGGGGCGCCGTCCGACATCACCGTCGTCGAACTCGCCTCATACCAGGCCTGACCTGGTCCGACCGGGCATCGTGGGCCTTCCGGTGGCCGATTTTCCGTGATTCAGTGACCGATATTCGGAGAGTCGGTTCGGATATCGATGGACGGGGTTCGGGGATGCGGTCTGTCCGCTCGAAGGTGATCGCGGCCGGGCTGGTCCTCGGAGCGGCCGGCGGGGGCGCCTGGCAGCTGCTGCCCGCCGACGAGGAGGGCCGCGGCGCGATCCGCGTCGGCACGACCGACGTCGTCTCCGCCCTCGACCCGGCCGGGGCCTACGACGCGGGCTCCTGGGCCCTGTTCGGCAACATCTACCAGTCGCTGCTGACCATCAGGCCCGGCTCCGCCACCCCCGTCCCGGACGCCGCGTCCTCCTGCAAGTTCATCGGGCAGAAGCTGACCACCTACCAGTGCGAGCTGCGCCCCGACCTGACCTTCTCCAACGGCCGCGCCGTCACCGCGGAGGACGTGAAGTTCTCCTTCGACCGCATCAAGCAGATCAACTCCGACCAGGGGCCGGCCCCGCTCTTCACCAACCTCCAGTCGGTCAAGGCCGAAGGCCGCACGGTCACCTTCAACCTCTCCTCCCGCGACGCCACCTTCCCCTTCAAGATCGCCACCGGCGCCGCCTCGATCGTCGACAAGGACCGCTACCCGGCCAAGGCGCTGCGCGAGGGCGGCGAGGCGGACGGCTCGGGCCCGTACACCCTGGCCGAGTACCGCCGGCGCACCAGCGCCGAACTGCGGCCCAACCCGGCGTACAAGGGGCAGGGCGGCCCCGCCCGGGCCCTGGTCACCGTCCGGTACTTCAAGGACTCCGCGCAGCTCGACAAGGCCTGGCGGGACCACGAGGTCGAGGTCGCGCACCGGGACATGCCCCCGGCGGTGCTCGCGGGCCTCAACCCGGGCCTGAAGGACACCCGCTACCAGGCCTCCGGCGGCACGGAGACCCGTAACCTCGTCTTCAACGTCCGCCCGGGTTCCTCGGCGGAGAAGCCGGCCGTGCGCCAGGCGGTGGCGGCCGTACTGGACCGCTCCAAGATCGCCGGGGACATCCACAAGGGCACGGTCACCCCGCTGTACTCCCTGGTCCCGGCGGGCGTCCCGGCGCACGGCACGCCCTTCTTCGACGCCTACCCCTCGCCCAACGGCGCGGCCGCCCGCAAGCTCCTGCGCGACGCCGGGATCACCGCGCCCGTCTCCGTCACCCTCGGGGTCAACACGCGCGGCGCGAACCTCGCCGAGGCCGAGGAGATCAAGCGGCAGCTGGAGTCGACGAACCTGTTCCAGGTGAAGACCAGGCCCGTCGAGGCGTGGGAGGACTTCCAGAAGGCCTACGCGGCCGGGGAGTTCGACGCCTACACGATCGGCTGGATCGCCGACTTCCCGGACGCGGACAACTTCCTCGCGCCGCTGGTCGGCCGGGACTCCAGCATGAACAACGGCTTCTCCGACAAGTACGTCGACGAGCTGATCACCCGCAACCAGGCCCACTCCGAGCGCGCCGGCGCCGCCGCCGACTTCCGCGAGCTCCAGCGGGTGGTGGCCCAGCAGGTGCCGGTGCTGCCGATCTGGCAGAAGAAGGACTACGTGCTCTCGCGCGAGGCCGTCACCGGCTCCCAGTTCCTCTCCGACGGCACGGGCGTCTGGCGGCTGTGGGAGCTCAACTGGCTGTAGGCGGCGCGAGGGTGTCCCCGTGCGCCAGCAGCAGG
Source organism: Streptomyces sp. NPDC037421 (assembly GCF_055602105.1). Lineage (NCBI taxonomy): Bacteria > Bacillati > Actinomycetota > Actinomycetes > Kitasatosporales > Streptomycetaceae > Streptomyces > Streptomyces sp. NPDC037421. The sequence goes on along the minus strand of NZ_JBVJWV010000006.1, from coordinate 162,325 downwards.
GTGCCCAGGGAGCCGGCCAGCGCCTCGCAGGCCGCGCGGTCCAGCGGGGTCAGCAGGCTCGCGTAGTGCCTCAGGTGCTCCTCGATGACCGTGTCGATCAGCGTGCGGCCCGCGTCGGTCAGGCGGATGCGCACCGACCGGCGGTCGGCCCCGTCGCGGACCCGCTCGACCAGGCCCTTGGCCTCCAGCCGGTCGATCCGGTTGGTGATCGCGCCCGAGGTCACCATGGCGGCCGGGATCAGCGCGCCGGCGGTCAGCGCGTACGGCGGGCCTGACCGGCGCAGGGTGGCCAGTACGTCGAACTCGCCCACCTCCAGGCCGTGTTCGGCGGTGAAGGCCTTGAGGTACTTGTCGATGAGCCGGTTCATGCGCTGGATCCGGGCCAGCACCTCGACGGGCCACAACGCCTCCGTGAGGTCGGGGCGCTCCTTCTCCCACTGGCCGACGAGCGCGGCCACCATGTCCTGGTCGTTGCCGTCCTTCTCCATGCCCCAAGAATACCTCAACGTTAAGACACTTGACGTTGAGGGAGTCTCTCTGTTTTTATCTCAACGTTGAGATTGTCAAGGTTGAGACATGAAGGGGAGTGGGTCGTCCATGACGGTCACCGCCACCACCGGCAGGAACGAGGCGCCGGCAGCCGCCGCCACCCGGGCGCCCGTCCCGGTCTTCTGGCTCGCCCTGCTGGCCACCCCCATCGCCGCCGGGGCCAACGCGCCCGTGCTGATCCTCCCGGACATGGCCCGCTCGCTCGGGGTCGGCAACGCCACGGCCGCCTGGCTGCTCACCGCCTTCGGCTGGGCCATCGCCGTCGGCACCCCCCTGCTCGCCGGACTCCTGCGCCGCCGGGGCCTGGCCGCGGTGCTCCGCCTGGCCACCGCCCTCGTCCTCGGCGGCACGCTGCTGGTCGCCGCGTCCCCCTGGCTCCCGCTCACCCTCCTCGGCCGCTGCGCCCAGGCCGCGGGCGGCGCCGGGCTGGTGGCGGCGGCGATGAGCCTCGCCGGGACCGCCCGCCGGATGGGCGTCATCAGCGCCGGCTTCGGCATGCTGGGCGCGGCCGGACCGCTGCTCGGCCGGACCCTCGCGGACGGCGCCTCCTGGCGGATCGCCCTCGCCGTCCAGGCCGTCTCCCTGCTGGCGGTGCCCGCCGTGCTGCGCCACGCCGGGAGCGGGAAGGCGCCGGCCCCCGCGGGCCGCTTCGACGGGCGCGGCGCCGCCCTGCTGACCGCTCTCGCCACCGCCCTGGTGCTGCTGCCGACCCAGCCCCTCGCCGCCCTCGCCGGCGCCCTCGCCGCCGCCGTGCTGCTGACCCTGCACGTGCGCCGCCGCCCCGACGGGTTCGTGCCCGCCGTGCTGCTGCGCCGGCCCGTGTTCGTGGTCTCGGCGCTGCTCGCGCTGGCGCTGTCGACCTCCTACTTCACCCTGCTCTTCTCGGTGCCCCGGCTGCTCGCCGACCGCGCCGGCTGGGACGCGGCCTCCGCCGGTACCGGGCAGCTGGTCGCGCTGCTGGCCGGGGCGGCCCTGTCCTGGCTGCTCGCCGCCGCCTCGGCCCGGATGGGCCGCGCGGCCGTCCGTACGGTGCTCGTCGCGGCCGGCGCCGCCGCCGCGCTCACCGGGGTCTTCGCCCCGTCCGGCCTGCTGCTGGTGGCGGCCACCGGGGTGGGCGTGTTCACCGCCAGCGCCGCGAACGCCGTCCTGTCGACCCACGCCGTGTCGGCCGCCCCCGACGAGGCCCACCGGCCCAGCGCCATCGGCCTGTTCACCCTCTGCTACCAGCTGGGCGGTGCCTTCGGCCCGGCGGTGGCCACCCTGCTCGTCCTGGGCTGAGAAGGCTCCGGTTCCCGGACCCTCACTCCTCGCCGGGGTGCGGGTCCGAGGCCCGCTTCCCGCCGCGCGCGGCCGCCGTCTGGGCCATGCCCGGCAGGAAGTCCGCGAAGAGCTCGTGCACCTCGCGCACCAGCGGGCGCAGCACCCGGAACCGGGCCAGCACGATGCCCCGCGTGGTCAGCTGCGCACCGCGTTCGGCGAGCCGCCGGGTCTTCTCGCTGCCGGGCGAGCGGTCGAAGACCCAGTACAGGACCAGGCCCATCTGCGAGAGCCACATCAGCTCCGGCAGTACGTCGGCCAGTTCGCCCGGCACCTTGGTCTTCGCCCCGGCCAGCACCTCGCGGTGGATGTCGATGGCCGCCTTGCGCGCCGCCTCCGACTCCGCCGAGAAGGGGCTGAGCGGACTCTCCGGATCCGCCGCGTTCTTGAAGAACTGCGAGGCGAACTCGTGGTAGGGCTCCGCGATGTCCATCCAGCTCGTCAGCACGCCGGCGAGCCGCTTCTGGAGATCGGTCTCCTGGTCCAGGATGGGCCGGACCGCGGCCTGGTGGGCCGCGCCGATCCGGTCGTAGAAGCCCTGGACGAGGTGCTCCTTCGACTCGAAGTAGTAGTACGCGTTGCCGACCGAGACCCCTGCCTCCTTGGCGATGCCCCGCATGGTCGTCTTGTCGAACCCGCGCTCCTGGAAGAGCCGGAGCGCGGTTTCGAGGATGAGCGTGCGGGTCTGCTCGCTCTTGGGCGCCTTCTGATCTGTCACGGTGTCCGACCTTATCGGGGCGCGGAGCAGTGATCGTCACAGGCCGGTTCCCCGGACTCCGCTTCGGAATTGGTACGTACCGCGTGCCGGACGGCGGCGGCCGTGTTCATGGCCGCCCCGGCGAAGGGACGGCCCGCCGGGGTGGCGAGCCATTCGGCCTTCGAGCGGTGCTCGGCCAGCGCCCAGAGGCAGACGACGAAGGCGTCCGTCCCCCGCCACACCTGGCCCGCGTCCCCGACGACGGTGATCTCGCGCAGCGTCTCGGCGTGCGCCAGCTTCGGGAACTTCCGCCAGGCCTCGGCGGAGGCGGCCGGCACCAGCCGCAGCGGGACCAGCTGCCGTTGCCCGATCAGCCAGTTCCGGATGCGGGTGCACACGGGGCAGTCGGCGTCGTACAGGACGGTCAGGTACCGGACGCCGGGCTGTCCGCCGCCCGCGGCCCGCGCCACGGGTCAGGCCCCGGCCGGCGCGGTCCACCCCTGGGGGGCGAGCGGCGGCACGGGGGGCAGCTGCACGGCCTGCCGCTCCATGATCCCGCGGCGGCGCATCCGGCTCAGCACCCACACGTTGCCGAGGTGCATGACGCCGAGGACCAGCAGGACGACGCCGAGCTTGACCGACAGCGCCTCGAAGAGTCCGCGGGCTTCGAGGACCGTCGAGCCCGAGCGCAGGTACAGGGTCACGAAGCCGACGTTGACGAGGTAGAAGCCGACCACCAGGAGGTGGTTGACGGCGTCCGCGAGCTTCTCGTTCCCCTGGAGGACATCGGCGATGAAGATGCGGCCGTTGCGGCTGAGCGTACGGGCGACCCAGACGGTCAGCCCGATGCTGACGAGCAGGTAGATGACGTACGCGACCACGGTGAGGTCCATTGCCCCAGCCCCCTTGAACGTGTTCAATTCCTTGGCGGGACTGACTCTAGACCTGTTTTTGAACAGGTTCAAGCCTTCTCGTCGGGCTCGGTCAGCAGGGCGGCCGGAAGCCCCCGGGAGTGGCGGGCGGACGGTCCGCCGAGACGATGGCCGCCTCCGGCCGGGGCATCGGGGAGCCGTCCGCCAGCAGGTAGGGACCCGGCTCCAGGACGGTGCCGACGTCGGCGCCGCGCCGCGTCGTGTTCGCGGCCGTCACCCGGTTCAGGGGCGCGGGGGTGAGCGTCTGCGTCTCGCGGACGTACGCGACGAAGCTCTCGTAGTCGCGCTGGTGGCGGTACGGGGCCCGGAAACCGCGCAGCGCGCCGTAGCCGTCGTACGCCAGGAACGTGTACGAGGGGGACGCGAGCCGGTAGGTCCGGGCCGGGTCGAGCGGAACGCCGTCGACGAACACGTCCGCCGGCCTGACGCGGTCGCCGGCCCTGCCCCGGGCGTCGAACGTGTAGCGGACGTTGCTGGAGACGGCCAGCGGCGCGAAGAGCAGTTCGCCGCTCGCCGCCGTCGTCCACTGCTGCTCCAGGGCGTCGTGGATCTGCTGCCCGGTCACCGTCGCGCTGACGATCGGGTCGCCGAAACCGACGGCCCTCCACACCCGGCCGAAGGTGACGGCCCCGCCCGAGGCCGCGTCGCGCACCAGATCGCCCGCGATGACGGCCTGTCCCACCCGGGGCGCGGCCGCGACCAGCGCGAGCTGGGCCGGCACGTTGGGGTGGACGTTGGCGTCGTTCTCCGGGTCGGCCGGCCTGCGGCCCGCCCACAGCGCCCAGTCGGCGGCCAGGTCGCCCATGGTGGACTCGCCCGCGGTGTTGCGCGTACGCGAGAACGAGCCGGTCTGCCGGCCGATCCGGGTGGCGTCCCGCGCGGCGGCCTGGCCGGCCCAGTAGTCGACGACCTCCTTGAGGGCCGGATCGGGGGCGCCGTCGCGGGTGTTGGGGTGGTTGACGGAGACGGTCAGCTCGCGGACCACCTTCCCGGTCGCCGGGTCGAGGCGGAGGCTGATCTCGTTGACGAGCTGGCCGTGGCAGCCCGCCTCGACGAAGGGCCGGGGGACGCCGTCGGGATCGGGGACCATCATGTTGAACCGGGTGTGCCAGTGCCCGGTGACGATGGCGTCGATGTCGGGGGAGACCCGCAGCGCCAGGTCCAGGGCGGGGCCGGAGGGGTCGGCGCCGCTGTTGAAGTCGGCTCCGGCCACCGCCCCGTCGTGGATGCTGAGCACGATGGCGCCCACGCCCTGGGCCTTGAGCAGGGCCGCGTACCGGTCGGCGGTGGCGACCTCGTCGAGGGTGGCCAGCCCCGGCTGGTAGGAGCCGGGCATCAGCTCGGTGCCGAGGGCGGTCAGGTGGATGAATCCGATCCGCAGTTCCTGGCCGGCGGCGGTGCGGACCGTCTCGATGTTGTACGCGGGCAGCACCGTGCGCCCGTCGGCGCCCCAGACGACGTTGGCGCTGTGGTAGCGGAAGCCGGCGCCGTGGAAGCGGGCGCCGGAGGAGTCGGTGAAGGTGGCGTCCCGGCCCTCGACGGGGAACGGCACGCCCTGCTCCATGTGCCGCCGCAGCATGGCGGGGGACTTGTCGAACTCGTGGTTCCCGGCGGTCGCGAAATCGAGCCCCATCCGGTTGAGGGCCTCGATGGTGGGCTCGTCGGCGAAGGCGGCGGCGTCGAACTCCCACCCGGCGAAGGCGTCCCCGGGGGTGAAGAAGAACGAGTTGGCCCGCCCGTCCCGGAGCCGGGCGAGATGGGCGGCCATGTACGCGACCCCGCCGACGGTGTAGGTCCGGCCCCCGTTGCCGCTGATGACGGCGTTGCCGCCGGGGGCGGCCTGGAGGTAGCCGTGCAGGTCGGTGATGTTGAGGAGCTGCACGTCCACGTACTCGGCGGCGGTGGCGGCGTCCCGCGCGTGCTCGGTGGCGTGGGCGGGGATCCCGGTGGCGAAGGTGGCGGCGACGGTCCCCAGGGACGTGAGGAACGTCCGCCGCCCGAGGCGGTGTGAACTCCGGTCCGGACATGCGGTCTTGGCGAGCCTCGTCACATCCGCCCATGCTCCCGCGTCCCGCCGCCCGTGTCGACGCGCCGGGCCGGGGGATCAGAAGGCCGCGCCGGCGATCTTGAAGATGTGGTCCGGCTCCGTCAGGCCGTCCTCCTTCTTCTGGGGGCGGCGGTTCGTCGGGTTGAGGGAATACACCAGGACCCGGCCGCGGTCCTCGTTGACGAAGACGCCGCTGGTGTAGCCGTTGTACGAGCCGGTCTTGCCCCAGACCCAGGTGCCCGCGCCGAGCTGCACGTGCTGGAGGCCGCCCCGGCTGAAGGTGCGGTCCCCCGCGAAGCCCGGGACCGGCTCGGTGAGCAGCTCCTGCTGGGCGGGCGGCAGCAGCCGGCCGTTCATCAGGGCGGTGAAGAACCGGTCCAGCTCGGGGGCGTTGGAGATCATCCCGCCCTCCGCCCAGGCCCAGGGGCTCTGCCGGGAGTTGTCGACGAGCTCCCCGGTGCCGTCGCCGGAGGCGTCCCACAGGGCCCGGGTGTGCGGGGCCGGGAGCGACCGGTCGTCGGCGGCGGGCACGTACGTGTGGCGCAGCCCCAGCGGCCGGGCGATCCGGCGCTGCACCTCCTCCGCGTACGTACGGCCGGTGGTCTTCTCGATCGCCATGCCGAGCAGGAGGTGGTTCAGGCCGTTGTACTGCTGAGCGGCGCCCGGCACGGGCTTCGGGGCGCCCGCCTCGGCGGCGGCCCGCACCGCGTCGGCGACCGCCGAGGCCGGTGTGGTTCCGGCGGAGGGCGCCAACGGCTTGGGCAGGCCGCTGGTGTGGCTCAGCAGCTGCCCGATGGTCATCGGCGCCCAGTCGGCCGGCAGGACCCCCGGCAGGACCTGCTGGACGGGGGTGTCCAGGCCCAGGCGGCCCTCCGCGACCAGCTGGAGCGTCACCGTCGAGGTGAACACCTTGGTGATGCTCCCGATCCGGAAGTTCGCGTCGGCCGAGGGCACCGTGGGCCCGGCCGCCCCGCTCCAGCGCCCGTCCCTGCCGCTCACCCGGGCCAGGGCACCGCTGACGGCGACGTCCGGGAGCCCGTCGAGGGAGGCCCGGAGGGCGGCGCGGTCCAGCGGGCGGTGCGCGTGCAGCGTCCCGGTGACCGGGGTGCGGGCGGGCTGCTCGGCGGCGGAGGCCACGGCGGGCAGGGTGCCGGCGCCGATGGCGGCCAGGGCCACTCCGGAGGCCAGCAGGGTCGCCCAACGGGCCTTGCGGGGAGCGGAGTTCGCGGGGTTCGTCATGCCCGTAAGCCTGCCGTGAGGAAGATCCACGGACCATGGGGAACACCCCTGACCCGACCCTGACCCACCCCCGAGCACACCCGAGGCCCGCACCCCGGAACGGGGTACGGGCCTCGGGCTCGGACGGGAGGAATCAGAAGCGGCGGGTGATGAGCGCGCGCTTGACTTCCTGGATCGCCTTCGTGACCTCGATGCCACGCGGGCACGCGTCGGTGCAGTTGAAGGTCGTGCGGCAGCGCCACACGCCGTCCTTGTCGTTCAGGATCTCCAGCCGCTGCTCGCCGGCCTCGTCGCGCGAGTCGAAGATGAAGCGGTGGGCGTTGACGATCGCCGCCGGGCCGAAGTACTGGCCGTCGTTCCAGAACACCGGGCACGAGGACGTGCACGCGGCGCACAGGATGCACTTGGTGGTGTCGTCGAAGCGCTCGCGGTCCTCGGCGGACTGCAGGCGCTCACGCGTCGGCTCGTTGCCCTTGGTGACCAGGAACGGCATGACGTCGCGGTACGCCTGGAAGAAGGGCTCCATGTCGACCACGAGGTCCTTCATCACCGTGAGGCCCTTGATGGCCTCGACGGTGATCGGCTTCTCCGGGTTGATGTCCTTGATCAGCGTCTTGCAGGCGAGCCTGTTCTTGCCGTTGATCCGCATCGCGTCGGAGCCGCAGATGCCGTGCGCGCACGAGCGGCGGAAGGTCAGCGTGCCGTCGAGGTCCCACTTGATCTTGTGGAGACCGTCGAGCACGCGCTCCTTCGGGTCGATCTCGATCTGGAAGTCCTGCCACTCCGCCTCGGCCGAGACCTCGGGGTTGTAGCGGCGGATCCGGAACGTGACCGTGATGTACGGCGAGGCGGCGGCCGCCGCCTCCATCTTGTCCAGGGTCGGGGTGGCCATCAGTACTTACGCTCCATCGGCTGGTAGCGGGTGACGACGACGGGCTTGTAGTCCAGGCGGACGGAGTCCTGGCCGTTGTCGTCGACCTCGCGGTACGCCATGGTGTGGCGCATGAAGTTGACGTCGTCGCGGTTCGGGTAGTCCTCGCGGTAGTGACCGCCGCGGGACTCCTTGCGCGCGAGCGCGGACACGGCCATGACCTCGGCCAGGTCGAGCAGGTTGCCCAGCTCGATGGCCTCCAGCAGGTCCGTGTTGAAGCGCTTGCCCTTGTCCTGGACGGACACGTTCTTGTAGCGCTCGCGCAGCTCCGCGATCTTCTCGACCGCGGTCTTGATGGTCTGCTCCGTACGGAAGACCATCACGCACGCGTCCATCGTCTCCTGGAGCTCCAGGCGCAGGTCGGCGACCCGCTCCTTGCCCGTGGAGTTGCGCAGGTGCTCGACCAGGTCGGCGACCTGCTGCGCCGGGTTCTCCGGCAGCTCGACGTAGTCGTTCTCGGCCGCGTACTTGGCCGCCGCGATGCCGGAGCGCTTGCCGAAGACGTTGATGTCCAGCAGCGAGTTGGTGCCCAGGCGGTTGGCGCCGTGCACCGACACGCACGCGACCTCGCCGGCCGCGTACAGGCCGGGGACGACGGTGGTGTTGTCCGCCAGGACCTCACCCTCGACGTTGGTCGGGATGCCGCCCATGGCGTAGTGCGCGGTGGGCTGGATCGGGATCGGGTCCGTGTAGGGCTCGATGCCGAGGTAGGTGCGCGCGAACTCGGTGATGTCCGGGAGCTTCGCGTCGAGCTGCTCCGGCGGCAGGTGCGTCAGGTCCAGGTACACGTGGTCGCCGGCGGGGCCGCAGCCGCGGCCCTCGCGGATCTCCGTGTAGATGGAGCGCGAGACGACGTCACGGGACGCGAGGTCCTTCATGACCGGCGCGTACTTCTCCATGAAGCGCTCGCCGTCCTTGTTGCGCAGGATGCCGCCCTCACCGCGGGCGCCCTCCGTCAGCAGGATGCCCATGCGCCAGATGCCCGTCGGGTGGAACTGGAAGAACTCCATGTCCTCCAGCGGCAGGCCGCGGCGGTAGCAGGCCGCCTGGCCGTCACCCGTGAGGGTGTGCGCGTTGGAGGTCACCTTGAAGAACTTGCCGGTGCCGCCGGAGGCGTAGATGACGGCCTTGGCCTGGAACACGTGGATCTCGCCGGTGGCGAGCTCGTACGCGACCACACCGGCCGACTTCTTGACGCCGTCCTCCTCCACCAGGAGCTGGTCCAGGACGTAGAACTCGTTGAAGAACTCCACGCCCTCCTTGACGCAGTTCTGGTACAGCGTCTGGAGGATCATGTGGCCCGTGCGGTCCGCGGCGTAGCAGGACCGGCGGACCGGGGCCTCGCCGTGGTTGCGGGAGTGGCCGCCGAAGCGGCGCTGGTCGATGGTGCCGTCCGGGGTGCGGTTGAACGGCAGGCCCATCTTCTCCAGGTCGAGGACCGCGTCGATGGCCTCCTTCGCCAGGATCTCGGCGGCGTCCTGGTCGACCAGGTAGTCACCGCCCTTGACCGTGTCGAAGGTGTGCCACTCCCAGTTGTCGTCCTCCACGTTGGCCAGCGCGGCGGCCATGCCGCCCTGCGCGGCACCCGTGTGGGAGCGGGTGGGGTAGAGCTTCGTCAGCACGGCGGTGCGGCTGCGCTTCGTCGACTCGATGGCGGCGCGCATGCCGGCGCCACCTGCACCGACGATGACGGTGTCGTACTTGTGGATCTTCATTTGGTTCGCCTCAGCCCCGTTGCCTAGCGGATGTTCGGGTCGAAGGTGAAGATCACCAGCGTGCCCAGAAGGATGGTGAACACCGTGGCGGTGTAGAGCAGGCCCTTCAGCCACAGCCGCGTGTTGGCGCGCTCCGCGTAGTCGTTGATGACGGTACGCAGGCCGTTGGCGCCGTGCAGCATGGCCAGCCACAGCATCAGCAGGTCCCAGACCTGCCAGAACGGGGACGCCCAGCGGCCGGCCACGAAGGCGAAGCCGATCTTGGAGACGCCGCCGTCCAGCACCAGCTGGATCAGCAGGTGGCCGATGACGAGGACGACGAGCACGATGCCCGAGAGGCGCATGAAGAGCCACGCGGCCATCTCGAAGTTGCCGCGGGTCGAGCGCGGGGTCTTGCCCGTGCGCTTGCGCGGGGCCTCGATGTAGGGCGCCGGGTTGTCGGTGTCGTAGAGGGAAACGCCCTCCACGTCGCCGATCGCCTTGGCGGAAGAAGTGTCAGAAGACATGCGTGTCACTTCCCGAACAGTTCGAGGTAGGCGTGGCCCAGTACGGGGTACAGGGCGCAGCCCATCAGGACGACCCAGATGCCCACGACCCACCAGAGCATCGTCTTCTGGTGGCGGGGGCCCTTGGACCAGAAGTCCACGGCGATGACACGGAGACCGTTGAGCGCGTGGAACAGGATTGCGGCGACGAGGCCGTACTCCAGCAGCGCGACGATCGGAGTCTTGTAGGTAGCCACGACATCGTCGTACGCCTCGGGGGAGACGCGGACGAGAGCGGTGTCGAGGACGTGTACGAACAGGAAGAAGAAAATGAGGACGCCGGTGACTCGATGAGCCACCCAGGACCACATTCCTTCCCGGCCGCGGTACAACGTTCCAGCCGGCACGGAAAACCCTCCGGAAGCGGGGCGGGGGCCAGCCGGCTTCTTTGTCGGTCGGGCCCGGCCGGGTACGGTCCACCGGCCCCGGACATCGTAGCGACGCTTTGTCGGTTCCCTCGCCCGGGGTCCGTCGGTGTGATCAAACAGGCACGGACGGGCTATCCCGCAGGGGCAAATAGCCCGAAATCGGCAGCAGGCAGGCCGTCGTCGGGGTCCCAGGGCCGTGCACCGGCGAGTCGGTCCAGCAGCCGGACGGTCCGGGACCGGGCGACCAGTCGCAGTTCCTCGGCGGAGATCGAGCGCTCCTCGTCGATCTCGTGAGCCATCCTGCGGCGGATCGCGGCCAGCAGCTGGTCCACCTGTTCCTCCGGCGGGTGTCCGTCCAGGCAGATCACGAAGGCGTGCCCGAAGGTCCGCTCGTACTCCGCCCGCGCCGCGTCGAGGGCGAGGAGCGCGGCGTACGGGGCGCCCTGGCCCAGCTCCGCCGAGGACTCCCGGGCCAGCGCCTCGGAGAGGTCGCCCTGGGAGAGGTCGTACGAGGCCTCGTCGCAGGCCGCCAGCAGGGCGGTGGTGTCCGGGTAGGGGCGGTGGGCGGCCACCCGGTGGGCCCAGCGTCCGCTGCCGCAGCAGCGCAGCAGGACCGTGCGGGCGGTCTCGGGCGGCAGGGAGTTGAACCGCGCCAGTCCGGCGCCGGGGGCGGAGGCCGGACCGCGGACCTGTGCCGGAAGATGGCTGGACAGCGGACTACTCCTCGGGGCGCGGCGCGGGTGTACCGCCACGCTAGCGATCTCTGAGCGGCCGTGCCCTGCCCGTTCGGGGATTTCACCCGGAAGTGAGCCGAAAGGATGATGCCGGGGAGGTTTGCCCCGGCTGGAGAGGGGAGGGCGACCGAGGCCGCCACCCCCCACAGGAGAGGCCCCGGTCGCCATCCGCCACGGACTCGTGCGACAAGCCCGTATTCATGTCAGCGTATGGAGTGCGTTTTCTGTCACACCCCGCTCCGCGCAGGGTTGGTTGCTGGTTGTACAACTCGTGGACGAGAGGTACGTGAAAGCCGTAACGTGCGGATTTGCGCCACACGTACAGGACGTTGAACGGGTTGGGGACTTTGCTGGGGGACGACGCGGAGCTGACCGCCGCGGTGCTCGCGGCACAGGACGGCGACGAGAGCGCGTTCCGGACTGTGTACCGCGCCGTGCACCCGCGCCTGCTCGGATACGTACGCACGCTCGTCGGGGACGGCGACGCCGAGGACGTGACCTCCGAGGCCTGGCTGCAGATCGCCCGCGACCTCGGATCCTTCACCGGCGACGCCGACCGCTTCCGCGGCTGGGCCGCCCGCATCGCCCGCAACCGGGCCCTCGACCACATCCGCATGCGCGGCCGCCGCCCCGCCATCGGCGGCGACGAGACCGAGCTGACCGGCCGGGCCGCGGACTCCGACACGTACGGCGAGGCCATGGAGGCCCTGTCCACCGGGCGGACCATGAAGCTGATAGCCCAGCTGCCGCAGGACCAGGCCGAGGCCGTCGTCCTGCGCGTGGTCGTCGGCCTGGACGCCAAGAGCGCGGCCGAGACCCTCGGCAAGCGCCCCGGCGCGGTCCGCACGGCAGCGCACCGGGGGCTGAAGAAGCTCGCGGAACTGCTGAGCGCGGAGTTCGGCCCCGCCGGTGCGGCGGGCGGGACGGGCGGGACGGGAAACGAAGCAGAACCCCGCGCCCGGGTCGGCCATAATGCCGGGGACCAGGCACGGGAGCGTGATCTCGACGCGGTGCCCGCGCAGCGCGCTCGGGCGGGGGACCTGGTGGAGCAAACCGGTGTGACGCATTCACGTTGGCGGACGCAGAAGGACATGTGATGGCCGACGAGCACAACGCGTGGCTGGACAGGGCCACGGCGGACGAGCTGCTGCGCGGAGGAACCCCCGGCCCGGTCGGATCCGGTGCCGACCCGCGCGCCCGGGCGGAGGCCGCCCGCATGCGCGCCGCCCTCGACGCCCTGGCGCCCCGCTCAGCCGGGGGTGAACTGCCCGGTGAGGAAGCCGCCCTGGCCGCCTTCCGCGCGGCACGCGCCGAGGTGCCCGCGACGGCGCCCGCGGTGACGCCCGCGGTGACGCCCGCCGCGGCCGGACCCGGCGTGCCCGGGGGAGGCGACCGCGAACCCCTGGTCGACCTGGCACCGATACCCCCCGTACGGATACCCGCGCAGCGGCGTCCCGTGACGGCCGCGCGGTTCGGGCTGGCGGCCGCGCTGGCCGGCGTCGCCGTCGGCGGGATCGCCGCCGTCGCCGGCACCGGCCTGCTGGACCGCGCCGCGCACCTGACGGCGGGCCCCGCCCCGGCGGTCTCGGTCAGCGTCGACTCGGACCCGGCGCCCGCCGGGGACGCCGCCAACCCCACCCTCGTCCCGCAGCTGCGGCCGACCCCCTCCCTGGGCGTCGACGGCTTCTCGCGAGGCCCGGACGCCTCGCTGACGCCGGGCACGGGGACGCGTCCGCTCCCCGACGTCGCGCCCAGCCTGTCGGTACCGCCCGGCACGGCCGCCTCGGGCGGTGGCGGCGGGGGCGCGGCGGGCACCGACGGCACCCGCGACAGGTTCATCGACAGCGGCGGCACCGCCACCGACAGCGGGAAGAACCAGGGCGGCGAGGCGGAGAAGCCGCGCCCCGAGGACCTGTGCCGGGACAACAAGGCGAAGAAGCTCGCCGAGGACCGGCGCGAGTACCTCTCCAAGCTCGCCGGCGGGGCCGCGAAGGTCCAGCGCTTCTGCGCGACCCTGCTGGACGGGGCCCCCCGGGGCGGTGTCCCGCAGAGCGGGGCCGACCAGGGCAGCGCCCCGCTGCCCACCCCGTCCCCCCTGACGGGCGGCGGGCTGGGCTTCCGCTCCCGCTGAGACGGCGGCCGGAACGGGCAGCTGAAACGTTTCGGCAAGCTTCCCGCGCGGGGGCAGTAACACTTTTCGAACCGCCGGCGCAGTACGTATCGAGCCGACTGGTCATCGGCCGCGCACGAGCCGGGGTTCCCCCCGTACCCCTGGGCTCGGCGCACCCGGCGCGGGCGGGGCACGTTCCCCCGGCCCTGCCCGCGCCCCCTCTTCTCCCTCTTCCGGGACCGGCCGGCGGACCGGGACCACCCCGGGATCACCAGTAGACGACGACCTTGTCGCCCACCTTCACCTGGTCGAACAGCTCCGACAGCTTCTTCTTGTCCCGGACGTTCACACAGCCGTGCGAGGCGCCGTCGTAGCCGCGGGCCGCGAAGTCGGACGAGTAGTGCACCGCCTGGCCCTGGCTGAAGAACATCGAGTAGGGCATCGACGTGTGGTAGAGCGTCGACGTCCACTCCCTCGCCTTCCACTCCACCTGGAACAGGCCCTCTCGGGTCGGCGTGTTCTCCGAGCCGAAGCGCACGTCCATCGTGGAGACGACCTTGCCGTCGATCATCCAGGCCAGGGTGCGGCTCTCCTTGCTGATGCACATCACCCGGCCCTGCATGCAGCGCGGGTCCGGAGCGTCCACCTCGTTGGTGGTCGGCGGGCGCAGCTCCTCCTCCGTCGGCTTCTTGGTGAGGCCCTGCACCTTCTGCCAGGTGGCCTCGTCCACCGACCCGGTGGCGGGCAGCCCGTGCTGCGACTGGAAGGTCTTGACCGCGGCGGTCGTCTTCGAACCGTAGAAGGCGGTGGGCGCCGTCGACACCAGCTTGAGCTGGCGCAGCCGCGCCTGGAGCTCGCGGACCTGCTCGCTCTCGTCGCCGTTGGCCATGAGCGGCTTGGCGCCGGGAGCGGCCGACCCCGAGGGAGCGGACGAGGACGGCTGCGAGGGCGGAGCGGACGGCGAGGCCGAGCCGGGCTTGTCGTCCTGCCTGGACGGGGAGGCCGAGGGGGAGCCGCCGGCCGGTGAGGAGGGGGAGACCGGGCCGGCACCGGGATTCTGCGGGCCGCACGCGGTCGCGGCGAGCGCGACGGCGGCGGCCAGGCCGAGCGTGCGGATGAAGACTCTCTGTCGGTGCATGGCGGTTCCCCCGAGTTCAACGTCGTGTATCTAGGTGATGCCTCACGGGCGTGGACAGTTGCGGACGAACGCGCGATGTTGCCCCATTGTGACCAGGCTGTCGCGGGCTCGGTCGGTTGTACCAGCCCCGGGCCCGTCGGCTCCACGGACACGGAGGCTCCACCCCATGGCCCGTCCCACGGCGCGAACCGAAAGCGGAATCCCCGTCGAACCGGTCTACGGCCCCGACGACCTGACGGGATGGGACCCGCGGGCCAGTCTCGGCAGTCCGGGGGAGTACCCCTTCACCCGGGGGATTCACCCCACCATGTACACCGGACGGCCCTGGACCATGCGCCAGTACGCCGGCTTCGGCACGGCCGCCGAGTCCAACGCCCGCTACCGGGCGCTCATCGAGGGCGGCGGGACCGGCCTGTCCGTGGCCTTCGACCTGCCCACGCAGATGGGGCACGACTCCGACGCCCCGCTCGCGCACGGGGAGGTCGGCAAGGTCGGCGTCGCCGTCGACTCGGTCGAGGACATGCGGGTGCTCCTCGCCGGGATCCCCCTCGACCGGGTGTCCACCTCGATGACCATCAACGCCCCGGCCGCCCTGCTGCTCCTGATGTACCAGCTCGTCGCCGAGGAACAGGGCATCGCGGGCGGGCAGCTGACGGGCACCGTGCAGAACGACGTTCTGAAGGAGTACATCGCGCGCGGCACGTACATCTTCCCGCCCGGCCCCTCCCTGCGGCTGACCGCCGACACCTTCCGCTACTGCCGCGAGCAGATCCCCAGGTGGAACACCATCTCCGTCTCCGGCTACCACATGGCCGAAGCCGGGGCCTCGCCCGTGCAGGAGATCGCCTTCACCCTCGCCGACGCGATCGCGTACGTCCGCACCGCGCTCGCCGCCGGGATGGCGGTCGACGAGTTCGCACCCCGGCTCTCCTTCTTCTTCGTCGCCCGGACCACGCTGCTGGAGGAGGTGGCCAAGTTCCGGGCCGCCCGGCGGATCTGGGCCCGGGTGATGCGCGAGGAGTTCGGGGCCCGGGACCCGAAGTCGCTGATGCTGCGCTTCCACACCCAGACGGCCGGGGTGCAGCTGACGGCGCAGCAGCCCGAGCTGAACCTCGTACGCGTGGGAGTGCAGGCGCTGGCCGCCGTACTGGGCGGCACCCAGTCGCTGCACACCAACTCCTTCGACGAGGCCATCGCGCTGCCGACCGAGAAGGCGGCCCGCCTCGCGCTGCGCACCCAGCAGGTGCTGGCGTACGAGACGGACGTACCGCTGACGGTCGACCCCTTCGCCGGGTCGTACGCGGTGGAGCGGATGACGGACGAGGTGGAGGCGGCCGTGCTCGCGCTGATGCGGCGGATCGAGGACATGGGCGGGGCGGTCGCCGCGATCGAGGCCGGGTTCCAGAAGGAGGAGATCGAGGCCAACGCCTACCGGATCGCCCGCGAACAGGAGAGCGGGGAGCGGATCGTGGTCGGGGTCAACCGCTTCGCGCTGGAGCGCGAGGAGCCCTACGAGCCGCTGCGGGTCGACCCGGCGATCGAGGCCCGCCAGTGCTCCGCCCTGGCACGGCTCAGGGCGGAGCGGGACGCCGGCGCCGTCTCGGCGGCGCTGGCCGGGCTGCGGGCGGCGGCGGCCGGGACGCGGGAGAACGTACTGCCCCCGATGAAGGAGGCCCTGCGGGCGCGGGCCACGGTGGGGGAGGTCTGCGGGGTGCTGCGGGAGGTCTGGGGCAGCTACGAACCGTCCCGTTCCGCCCACTGAAACCGAGTGGCGCGACAGGTGTGTCCTCATGCGACACTCCTGCTCATGCTGGGTGTGACAGATCTTCCTACCTATCTCGCCGCCGTCGTGCTGATCGTGCTGCTGCCGGGGCCCAACTCGCTGTACGTGCTCTCCGTCGCCTCACGGCGCGGGATCAAGGAGGGCTACAAGGCGGCCTGCGGGGTGTTCACCGGGGACACCGTGCTCATGGTGCTCGCGGCGGTCGGCGCGGGCGCGCTGCTCCAGGCCAGCCCGGTGCTGTTCACCGTGGTCAAGGTGCTCGGCGCCGGCTACCTGGGCTGGCTGGCCGTCGGCATGATGCGGGCCGCCTGGGGCATGTGGCGCACCCGCGGGGCCCGGCACGAGGAGCTCGTCACCGGGGAGGAGGCGGCCGGCGCGGCCGAGCACCCCTACCGGCGGGCGCTGCTGGTCAGCCTGCTCAACCCGAAGGCGATCCTCTTCCTGCTGTCGTTCTTCGTGCAGTTCGTCGACCCCGGGTACGCCTATCCGGCGCTGTCGTTCCTGCTGCTCGGCACGGTCTCGCAGCTGATCAGCTTCCTGTACCTGTCCACCCTCATATTCGCGGGCACCCGCCTGTCCGCCGCCTTCCGCCGCCGCAAGCGGCTGTCGGCCGGGGCGACGTCGGCGGCCGGCGTGATCTTCCTCGGCTTCGCGGCGAAGCTCGCCGTCAGCTGACCCGGCCCGGTCCTCGGCCGATCCGGCCCAGCCGCCCGCCCAGCCCCTTGCGCAGGCGGTGCACCGTACGCCGGACGGCCGGGCTCCGCGGCAGGAACGACAGCTGTGCCGGGATCCCGCCCGGCAGCCCCAGCGTGGTCAGCCGACGGCGGCCGAAGTAGCGCCGCGTGTGCGGGCTCAGGTGCCGGGCGAGATGGGCCTCGGCCTCCGCCCGGCGCCCGGCCAGCACCTTGGGCTGCATCGTGAAGCCCACCGCCGCGACCAGCCCGGCCAGGTCCGCCGGCGGGTCCTGCGCCGGCCCGTGCAGGTCCGGGACCAGCGCGTCCACCAGCGTCAGCGGGATCCGGTTGCTGTTCTGGTACGGGGCCAGGCGCGCCAGCAGCGCCGCCGTCCCGGTACGCGCCACCGGGATCCCGTACAGCGCCCGCGCCGTCAGCAGCCCGGTCGAGAAGCAGCCCGCCACCAGCGCCGGGCGCAGCCGCTGGTACAGGACCTCGGCCGGCACCGGCGCGTCCAGCACCGTCAGCCGCGCCCCGAGCCGCTCGGCCTCGGCCCGCGCCCGCCGCCAGTACGCCGCCGGGGCGCTCGGGTGCGGTTTGAACACCAGCTCCCGGTGGCCCCACTCGAAGGCCCCGCGCACCATGTCGGCGTGCAGCTCCTCCTCCTCGTCGGGGGACATCAGGTCCAGCGCCGACAAGTACTGGCCCAGCAGCAGCGCGGGCGGCTCCTCCTCGCGGGGCTCGCAGCCGGCGGCCGACACCTCGGGCAGGTCCGCCAGCTCCGCCAGGACCTT
Source organism: Streptomyces sp. NPDC037421 (assembly GCF_055602105.1). Classification (NCBI taxonomy): domain Bacteria; kingdom Bacillati; phylum Actinomycetota; class Actinomycetes; order Kitasatosporales; family Streptomycetaceae; genus Streptomyces; species Streptomyces sp. NPDC037421. The sequence goes on along the minus strand of NZ_JBVJWV010000006.1, from coordinate 144,752 downwards.
CAGCAGCGCGGGCGCCGGCACCACCTCCCCCCGCACCCCGAACTCCGTCAGCAGCAGCGGCTCCAGCCCCGGGACCAGGTCCGGGTGCAGCACCCGGCGCACCCGCATGCCGATCTGCGGGTCGAGCCGGAAGCGGGTGGGTCCGTACGACATCAGCCCGTCGGCGTAGACGTCGACCGCCGCCCCCGGGAACAGCCGGCACAGGCTCTGCGCGGGCGGCACCTGGAGGGACTCCACGACCAGTTCCACCCGGTCCGAGCCCAGCCCCCACAGCGCGCGCAGCTGCCGCTCCCAGATCGGCACGTCCTCCGGGCGCGGGGCCCAGGTGCTGGGGTGCTGCGGGGCGATCACCGCGTTCCAGTCGAGCACCTCGTCGAAGCGGGTGCGCAGCGCGCCGAAGCCCGGCAGGGCGTCGAGCCCGGGGGTGATCTCGGGGGTGAGGGAGTGGTTGCTGGTCAGCAGGATCCGCCGGCCGGCCGGCGGGAGGGCGCCCGAGTCGAGGGCGGCGGCGAGGGTGGCCGTCCCGTAGAGGGTGGAGGCGAGGAAGACCTGGGTGACGTTCACGAGGCCGCCCCCGCCACGTGGGCCCCCGCGGCCCGCCGCCGCCGGCGCAGTCCCCGCAGCAGGGCCGAGCGCTCGGCGTCCATCGAGCCGATGACCCGGTCCAGTACCGGCGCGGGCATGCGGCCGAGCGCGGCCGCGCTCATGGAGCGGAGTTTTTTCGCCACGGCCGGTTCGAACCTCTCGCTGGAGCCGATGTGGTGCGCGATGATTGCGCAATACGTTCGGACGGCCTTGGGGATCAGCAGTTCGTATTCCCGGTCGGTCGCCACGTCCGCGAGGACCTGGTCGAATGCGCGAATGAAATCGAGCTGGCGTTCGTCGCCGATCTGCGTCAACGAGGTGGAAATGCCCCGCCGGTAGAACACCCCCGGCAGGCCCACCGCCGCGAAGGAAGCGGCCTCGCGGTGCAGCCGCCAGATCCACGGCCGGTCCTCCGCCGTCCGCAGCCCGTCGGTGAAGTGCAGCAGCCCCCGCTCCAGCAGCCGCCGGTGGTACATCCCCGCCCAGGCGTACGGATAGTCCACCGCCGTGGCCCGCGAGACCGGCAGGATCCCGGCGCGCGGATCGCCCACCACCATCTCGGGCCCGTACGGCACCCGCTGCACGGCGCGCGTCCGGCCCGTCACCTGGACGTGGTCGGTCCGCACGAAATCGCAGCCCAGCGCCTCGATGGCGGCCAGGGTGCGGACGAGGTGGCCCGGCGCCAGCCAGTCGTCGCCGTCCAGGAAGGCGATGTACTCCCCGCGCGCCGCGTCCAGCCCCGTGTTGCGGGCGGTGGCCAGCCCGCCGTTGCGGTCCCGTCTGAGGTGCACCGCCCCCGGCAGCCCGCCGGCCGCCGCACGCTCCAGCAGCTCGGGCGTCCCGTCCGTGGAACGGTCGTCGACCAGCAGGAACTCGAAGTCCCCGCGGGCGTTCAGTTCGAGACTCTTCAGGGCGTCCGGTGCGTATGTCTGCACGTTGTAGAACGGCACGACAACAGAGAGCTTGACCACCCGCGAGACAATAGGACGCGCCCCGGCATTCACCGTGGCCCGGATGCGGATTCCATGTGAACGAAACGGGGCGGGTGCGTTAACCCGGTCGCTTTCGCATTTCGTCGACGGGTTGTTAACCCGCCGTTGTGCGCTCGTTGGGCCGAACACCGGAAATGCGGAATAGCTTCTGCCGGGTGCCAGTGCCACTCAGAAGCAGCCGGGCCGATCAACGTATCGCCGTACTCGCCGATTCCGACACACGCTGGAAATGGGGCGCCCTCACCGCCCGCCGCCTCGCCCCGGGGAACCACCGGGTCACCGGCTACCTGCTGCGCGGCCGGGCCACCCCCACCCCGCGCCAGCTCGGCGAGGCGGGCGTCGGAGCGGACGCCGCGCCGGTGGAGGTGACCTGCGCCCAGTTCCTCGCGGAGCTCGCGGGCGGCCGGGAACGGTACGACGTGGTCGTGCTGGCCCTCGTCGGCGGCGCCGTCCAGGCCGTACTGCACGGGGCCCGCGCCCTGTGGCCGGAGCCCGCCGCCCGGCCGGTGTTCGTCACCGGGTACGTCGGGGTCGTGTACGAGAAGCTCGCCGACGGGCTGCTGCTGCGGCACGGGGCCGACCTCGTCCTCGCCAACTCCCGCCACGACGCCGCCCGCTTCCGCGCCGTCTACGAGGGGGCGGGCGCCGACCCCGACGCCGTCACCGAGACGGCCCTCCCCTTCCTGGACGGAGCGCCGTACGAACCCGCCGGGAACCGCACCCACCGGGTGGTCTTCGCGGTGCAGCCCTCCGTACCGGAGAGCCGCGCCGACCGCGCGTACCTGCTGGGCCGCGCCGCCGGCCACGCGCGGCTGCACCCGGACCGCGAGGTGCTGGTCAAGCTGCGCAGCAGGCCGGGGGAGCACACCACCCACCTGGAGGAGCACCCCTACCAGCGCCTCGCCGAGCGCCTCCCGGGCGGGCTCCCGCCGAACTGCCGCCTGGTCTACGGGAACATGGGCGAGGTGCTGGACGGCACCGACCTGCTGGTCACGGTGTCCTCCACCGCGGCCCTGGAATCCCTGCACCGGGGCATCCCGACGGCCGTCCTGACCGACCTCGGCATCCGCGAGGCACTGGGCAACCAGCACTTCCTCGGCTCGGGCTGCCTCACTTCGTGGGACCAGCTGGACCGCGGCCTCCTCCCCGGGGCCGACCCCTCCTGGCCGGCGGCCCACGGCGTCCCCGGCCCGGAACCCGCCGACCCGTACGCCGCCGCGCGGCAGCGCCTCGACGGGCTGCTCGCGGCCGACCGGCTGCCGCCCGTCGACCCGTACTACACGCTCGCCACCGCCCCCGGGTACCTGCCCGGGATCCTGGCCCGCCAGCACCTCGCCCCCGACGGGACCCCGCTGCCGGGCGCCGTCCGGCCGGGCGGGTCGGCGGCCCGCCGGTGGCTGCGGGCGCACCTGCGCGAGGCCGCCCGGGGGGCCTACCGGCACGGGGTCCAGCGCGTGGCCCCGGTCATCCGCCGGCTGGGCGAGCTGTGAGGGTCCTCGCCGTGATCCCGGCGCGGGGCGGGTCCAAGGGGGTGCCGGGGAAGAACACCGCACCCGTCGGCGGGGTCCCGCTCGTCGCCCGCGCCGTGCGCGCCTGCCGGGCCGCGCCCACCGTCACCGACGTGGTGGTCTCCACCGATTCCGGGTCCGTGGCCGCCGCCGCCCGCGCCGCCGGGGCCCACGTGATCTCCCGGCCCGCCGCCCTCTCCGGGGACACCGCGAGCAGCGAGGCCGCCGTACTGCACGCCCTGGACGCCTTCGAAGAGCTGCACTCCCTCACCGTGGACGTGGTCCTCCTGGTCCAGTGCACCAGCCCCTTCCTGACCGGCCCGGACGTCGAGTCCGTCGCCTCCGCCGTGGCCTCCGGCGCCGCCGACTCCGCCCTGACCGCCGCCCCCTTCCACGGCTTCCTCTGGCGCCGCGCGCCCGACGGCTCCGGGAGCGGGGTCAACCACGAGGCCGCGTACCGCCCCCGCCGCCAGGACCGCCCCGAGGAACTGCTGGAGACCGGCGCGGCCTACGCCATGAACGCCGCCGGCTTCCGCGCCGCCCGGCACCGCTTCTTCGGACGCACCCTCCCCGTCCCCGCCGACCCGGCACGCGTCCTGGAGATCGACGACCCGCACGACCTGGCCCGTGCGCGCCTCCTCGCGCCCCTGTTCGACACCCCGCAAGACACCCCACGCACCGAGCGAAGGACACCACCCGCCATGACGGTCGCCACCACCGAACCCCGCCTCCGCACCTTCGGCCCGCGCGTCGCCGGCCCCGGCCGGCCCGTCTACGTCGTCGGCGAGATCGGCATCAACCACAACGGCGACCTCGGCACCGCCTTCGCCCTGATCGACGCCGCCGTCGAAGCCGGATGCGACGCCGTCAAGTTCCAGAAGCGCACCCCCGAGATCTGCACCCCCCGCGACCAGTGGGACGTCGAACGCGACACCCCCTGGGGCCGCATGACGTACATCGACTACCGCCACCGCGTCGAGTTCGGCGAGTCCGACTACCTCGCCATCGACGAGCACTGCGCCAAGCGCGGCATCGACTGGTTCGCCTCCCCCTGGGACACCGAGGCCGTCGCCTTCCTGGAGAAGTTCGACCCGCCCGCCCACAAGGTGGCCTCCGCCTGCCTCACCGACGACGAGCTGCTGCGCGCCCTGCGCGCCACCGGCCGCACCGTCGTCCTCTCCACCGGCATGTCCACCCCCAAGCAGATCCGGCACGCCGTCGAGGTGCTCGGCAGCGACAGCATCCTGCTCTGCCACGCCACTTCCACCTACCCGGCCAAGGCCGAGGAGCTCAACCTGCGCGTCATCAACACGCTCCAGGAGGAGTACCCCAACGTCCCGATCGGCTACTCCGGCCATGAGACCGGCCTCCAGACCACCCTGGCAGCCGTCGCCCTCGGCGCCGCCTTCGTCGAGCGGCACATCACCCTGGACCGCGCCATGTGGGGCTCCGACCAGGCCGCCTCCGTCGAGCCGGGCGGCCTCTCCCGCCTGGTCCGCGACATCCGCACCATCGAGACCGCCCTCGGCGACGGCGTCAAGCGCGTCTACGCCTCCGAACTCGGCCCCATGAAGAAGCTCCGCCGCGTCCAGGGCACCCTCCCCGCCCCGGCAGCGGTCTGAGCCGGCCGCCGCCCCCTCCTCCCCCGAGCGGAGTACGTGGTGAACCCTTCCGCCCCCACCCTGGCCCTCGTGGAGAGCCCGGTCCAGCTCCTCAACGTGCTGGAATGGGCACACACCCGGCGCGGGCGCGAGCCCCTGCTGACCGCCGTCCCGGCCCAGCCCGGCCCCCTCGCCGGGCGCCGCGGGCCCGACCCGCGCACGGTCGCCGACCGGCTGCGGATCGTCGTCCTGCCGCCCACCGACCCCATGTCCCGGGGACAGCTGCGCCGGGTCGCCGGGATCGCCCGCGACGAGGGGTACGCCGTCCACTGGCAGGAGGCCCGCGGCGGCTCCGGCGCCCCCCTGCGGGCCCTCGCCGCCCTCGGCCCGGCCGTGCGCCGCGCCGAGCGGATCGTGGTCGGCGACCCCTTCTCCCGCTTCGTCCAGCTGCTGCTGACCCCGGCCGCGGCCGCCACCGAACTCGTCGTCGTCGACGACGGCACCGCCACCATGGAGTTCGTCGCACAGCTCGGCCGCGGCGAGCGGCTGCGCCGCTGGCACCGCACCGGCAGCGGACCCCTGTCCCGGGCGCGGGAACTCGCGTACGCACCGGTGTCGGGCGCGGCCCGGCGCCGGCTGCGGCCGGGGGAGGGGCGCCGCGTCGAGCTGTTCACCTCGATGCCGGTCACCCCGCTGCCCGGGACCGAGCTGCGGGTCAACGACTTCGCCTGGACCCGCGCCCGCTTCGGCCCGCCCCGCCTGACCAAGGGCACCGACCTCGTCGGCACCTCCCTGGTGGAGACCGGCGTCGTCGACCCGGCCAGCTACCTGGAAGCCGTGTGCGCCCTGACCCGGGAGCACGGCGTGACCCGGTACTTCGCGCACCGCCGGGAGACGCCGGAGAAGCTGCGCGCGCTGAGCGAGGCGACCGGGCTGGAGATCGTACGGCCGGACCTGCCGCTGGAGCTGATCGCCCGTCGGGGACCGGTGGGACGTACGATCGTCAGCTTTCCGTCCACGGTCGTCCACACGCTGCCGTACGCCCTCACCGGCACTGGCGTGACGGTGGCCGTATGCGGTATCGACCCCGCCTGGCTCGCCCCCGGAGCCTCCCCCAGGGCCCGCGGCTTCCTCGCGGGCGTCACCGACACCGCCCGTGATGTGCGCAGACTCCCCGCACGGAGCGCCCCCGCGGCCGGATGAGCGCGCGAGTTTACCCCCGGCCGCAACCGGTCATGCGTCCAGAGGCCGCTTTTCTATCCCCTAAGGGCATGAACTTTTGGTGATCTACGGACAGTTGACCCATCCGTGCGCCTACCCTTCAACGGGTGAACCAGTTGATGTCCCGCGAGCCCCAGACCGCCCTGCCCGGCAAGCCTGTCCGGCCCGAGCTGCCCGGCAAGCTGCCGGACCGGCTCCGTGCCGAACTGATCGCCTTCCGCCGGGACTTGCACATGCACCCCGAGCTAGGACACCAGGAGTTCCGCACCACCGCGGCGATCAAGGCCCGGCTGGAGAAAGCCGGCCTGCGACCACGCGTCCTGAAGTCCGGCACCGGGCTCATCTGTGACGTCGGCACCTGGGACGGGGGACGGCCGATGCTGGCCCTGCGCGCGGACATCGACGCCCTGCCCATCCCGGACGCCAAGACGCACGTCTCGTACCGCTCCACCTACCCGGACCGCGCCCACGCCTGCGGGCACGACGTCCACACCACCGTCGTCCTCGGCGCCGGCCTGGTGCTCGCCGAGCTCGACCGCCAGGGCCTGCTGCCCCGGCCGGTGCGGCTGCTGTTCCAGCCGGCCGAGGAGGTGCTGCCCGGCGGGGCGACCGAGGCCATCGAGTCCGGGGTGCTGGACGGCATCGGCAAGATCATCGCGGTGCACTGCGACCCCCGGGTCGACGCGGGCATGATCGGCCTGCGGCCCGGCCCCATCACCTCGGCCTGCGACCGCCTGGAGGTCACCCTCGACGGCCCGGGCGGCCACACCGCCCGCCCGCACCTGACCACCGACATGGTGACGGCCGCCGCGCGGGTCGCCGTCGACGTGCCGGCCCTGCTGGCCCGCCGGATGGACGCCCGCTCGGGCATGTCCGTCACCTGGGGCCGGATCGAGTCCGGGCACGCCTGCAACGTCGTCCCGATGCACGCCGAGCTGTCCGGCACGGTCCGCTGCCTGGACCTCAACGCCTGGTACGAGGCCCCCGACATGATCCACGCGGCGATCGACGAGGTCGCCACGATGCACGGGGCGAAGTTCGAGATCAACCACGTGCGCGGCGTGCCGCCGGTGGTCAACGACCCGGTGGTCACCGAACTGCTCCGGGAGGCCATGGGCGCCCGGCGCGGCCCCGAGTCGGTGGAGGACACCGAGCAGAGCCTGGGCGGCGAGGACTTCTCCTGGTACCTGGAGCACGTCCCCGGAGCCATGGCCCGCCTCGGCGTCCGCCGCCCGGGCGACACCGCCAAGCGGGACCTGCACCGCGGCGACTTCGACGTCGACGAGTCCTCGATCGGCTACGGAGTCGAGTTCTTCACCGCGGCCGCACTCCTCGACGGCCGCCGCAACACGGCCGTCACGTCAAAGATCGGGTAAAGCTCCATACAACACCGGCGGGTCTCCTGTCGGCGACGTCCAGCCCTTGGTACACAAGGGCTGGACGCCTGTCCCGTTACCGATCGGTCACTGTCCGGTTCGCGACGATCCGATAACGACTCATGAACGGGCCTTTAACTGACATCTACGCGCGTTACGATCGCCGCGAAACCAGCGCCGGTCGTGGCGCTTCGGTCAGGTTTTGAAGGAGCCTCCCCTTGCGCCGGATCACCAGGATCGCCACCGTGGGCATCGCGTCCGCGGCGCTGGCCCTCTCGGCCACCGCCTGTGGCGGAAAGAAGTCCTCGGACAGCCCCTCCTCCGACGGCAGCGCGTCGTCCTCGGCCGCGGGCGCGGCCATCGCGTACGACATCGGCGGCCGTGGCGACCAGTCGTTCAACGACGCCGCCTACGCGGGCCTCGAGAAGGCCGAGAAGGACCTGAAGATCAAGGGCGCCGAGGCGGAGCCCACCGAGGGCGAGAGCGAGGCCGACAAGGTCCAGCGCCTCACCGAGCTGGCCCGCAAGGGCAACAACCCGGTCATCGGCGTCGGCTTCGCCTACGCGCCGGCCATCAAGAAGGTCGCGGCGAAGTTCCCGAACACCACGTTCGGCATCATCGACGACACCTCGGTGACCGACAAGAACATCGCCAACCTGGTCTTCAACGAGGAGCAGGGCTCCTACCTGGCCGGCGTCGCCGCCGCCAAGGCGTCGAAGAGCGGCACGGTCGGCTTCATCGGCGGCGTCGAGGTTCCGCTGATCAAGAAGTTCGAGGCGGGCTTCGCGCAGGGCGTGAAGGACACCAACCCCAACGCCAAGGTACTGACCAAGTACCTCTCCCAGCCGCCGGACTTCGGTGGCTTCGCCAAGCCCGACCTGGGCAAGGCCGCCGCCAAGGGTCAGATCGACGGTGGCGCCGACGTGATCTACGCCGCCGCCGGCCTCGCCGGCTCGGGCGCCATCGAGGCCGCCGCGACCTCCGGCAAGTGGGCCATCGGCGTCGACTCCGACCAGTACAACCAGGCCGGTCTGTCGAAGTACAAGGACAAGATCCTGACCTCGGTCACCAAGGACGTGTCCGACGCGGTCTACAACCTGATCAAGTCGGTCAAGGACGGCAAGCCGGAGTCCGGCGAGGTCCGCTACGGCCTGGACAAGGACGGCGTCGGCCTGGCCGACTCCAACCCCGAGTACAAGAACATGGCCGACCTGATCGCCGCGGTGGACAAGGCGAAGGCCGAGATCATCGCGAAGAAGATCACCGTCAAGACCACGCCGTAACGGCCTGTCTGACGACCAGTCGCGGTCTCCGGGGTCCGGGGAGCGGTCCCTACCGCTCCCGGACCCCGCACCGCGTCTCCCCCTGAGTCCGTGACCACTTGTGGCCAGTTGGCCGCAAGTTTTCACTTCCGACAGTGCTACGCGCGTAGAGGCATCGTGGACGCGATACCTTCTCTCCCCGCCCTGTCCTCCTGCCGAGCCAACTTGGCTTTCCAGCTCCTTCCGCGCCAAGGAGAGTGCGTCATCAACGCGTCCAGCCCCCCTCTCGCCGTAGAACTGCACGGCATCACCAAGCGTTTCCCCGGCGTCGTCGCCAACAAGGACATCGCCATCTCCGTCCGCAAGGGCACGGTCCACGCCCTCATCGGCGAGAACGGTGCCGGCAAGTCGACCCTGATGAAGATCCTCTACGGCATGCAGAAGCCGGACGAGGGCACCATCGCCATCGACGGGGAGCAGGTCTCCTTCAACAACCCCGGTGAGGCCATCGCCCGCGGCATCGGCATGGTGCACCAGCACTTCATGCTCGCCGACAACCTCACCGTCCTGGAGAACGTCGTCCTCGGCGGCGAGAAGCTCTACGGCATCGGCTCCAAGGCCCGCAAGAAGATCAAGGAGATCTCGGACGCGTACGGCCTCGGCGTGCGCCCCGACGCCCTGATCGAGGACCTCGGCGTCGCCGACCGCCAGCGCGTGGAGATCCTCAAGGTCCTCTACCGCGGCGCCAAGACCCTCATCCTCGACGAGCCGACCGCAGTGCTCGTGCCGCAGGAAGTGGACGCGCTCTTCGACAACCTGCGCGAGCTCAAGGCCGAGGGCCTCACGGTCATCTTCATCTCGCACAAGCTGGGCGAGATCCTGAAGGTCGCCGACGACATCACCGTCATCCGCCGCGGCACCACGGTCGGCACCGCCGACCCGAAGACCGCGACGACCAAGCAGCTCGCCGAGCTGATGGTCGGCAGCGAGCTGCCCTCGCCGGAGACCCGCGAGTCCACGGTCACCACGACCCCCATGCTGGAGGTCGACGGCCTGACCGTCGCCGACGCGGGTGCCGTCGTCACCCCCGAGACCTCCACGAGCGCCCTCGGCGACTCCGACACCGACATCCGCGAGCCCGCCGTCGCCGGCCGCCTGCTGCTCGACGGGATCACCTTCACGATCCACAAGGGCGAGGTCCTCGGCATCGCCGGTGTCGAGGGCAACGGCCAGACGGAGCTGATCGAGGCCCTCATGGGCATGATCAGCCCCGACGCGGGCGTCATCACCCTCGACGGCAACGACATCACCAAGATGGCGGTCCGCAAGCGCCGCGAGGGCGGCATCGGCTACATCCCCGAGGACCGCCACCGCCACGGCCTGCTGCTGGAGTCCCCGCTCTGGGAGAACCGCATCCTCGGCCACGTCACCGAGGCGCCCAACTCCAAGCGCGGCATCCTCGACCCGAAGGCCGCCCGCAAGGACACCGAGCGGATCGTGCGCGAGTACGACGTCCGCACGCCCGGCATCGACGTCACCGCGGCCTCGCTCTCCGGCGGCAACCAGCAGAAGCTGATCGTCGGCCGCGAGATGAGCCACAACCCGAAGTTCCTCATCGCCGCCCACCCCACGCGCGGTGTGGACGTCGGCGCGCAGGCGCAGATCTGGGACGCGATCCGCGAGGCCCGCCGCGAGGGCCTCGCCGTGCTGCTGATCTCCGCCGACCTGGACGAGCTGATCGGCCTGTCCGACACGCTCCGCGTCATCTACCGCGGCCGCCTGGTCGCGGACGCCGACCCGGCGACGATCACCCCCGAGGAGCTCGGCACCGCGATGACCGGTGCCGCCACCGGGCACCTGGAAGCCACTGACGACCACTCCGCCGACGCCGCCGGCGACACGACGGAGGACGAGGCCCGATGAAGAAATTCGACAAGGACCGGCTGCTTCTCGGCTTCGCCGGACCCGCGCTGGCACTGGTCAGCGCCTTCGTACTCAGCATGATCGTGCTGGCCGCGTCGGGCGTCGACCCGATCGAGCCGCTGCGCATCATGATCGAACAGTCCGGCTACGAGGACGTACAGGTCCTCATCATCAACCAGGCCGGCACGTACTACCTGGCAGCCCTGGCCGTCGCCATCGGCTTCCGGATGAACCTCTTCAACATCGGTGTGGACGGCCAGTACCGCCTCGCCGCGATGGTCAGCGCCCTGGTCGGCGCGGCGGTCACGCTGCCCGGCCCGCTGCACATCCTGGTGATCGTGCTCGTCGCCATGCTCGTCGGCGCCTTCTGGTCCGGCATCGCGGGCATCCTCAAGGCCAAGCGCGGCGTGAGCGAGGTCGTCTCGACGATCATGCTCAACGCCATCGCGACCTCGCTGATCGCCTGGCTGATCCTGCCCAAGAACCTCGGCGTGCAGCCCGTCGGCTCCAACGACCTGACCACCGGCGACATCCCGGAGTCGGGCTGGTTCCCGGGCTTCGAGCTCGGTGACGGCATGGAGATCTACGGCTTCACCTTCATCGCCTTCGCACTGGGCATCGTCTACTGGTTCGTGCTCAACCGCACCCGGTTCGGCTTCGACCTGCGCGCCACCGGCGCCAGCGAGTCCGCCGCCCAGGCCTCCGGCGTGGACGCCAAGAAGATGATCATGACCTCGATGCTCATCTCGGGCGCCGTCGCCGGTCTGGTCAGCATGCCGCTGCTGCTGGGCGAGTCCCACACGTACAACCTGTCCTTCCCGGCGGGCATCGGCTTCACCGGCATCACCATCGCGCTGCTCGGCCGCAACAACCCGGTCGGCATCTTCTTCGCCGCGCTGCTGATCGCCTTCATCGACAAGGCGTCCGCCGGCCTCGACACGGCCGGCTACGCCAAGGAAATCGGCACGATCATGAAGGGCCTCATCGTGGTCGCCGTGGTCGTCAGCTACGAGCTCGTCCGCCGCTACGGCATCCGCCGCCAGCAGCAGAAGGTCGGCGAGGAGCTGGCCGCCGGCCACGCCATCAAGACCGAGAAGGAGGTCGCGGCGTGAGCGCCAGCACCGTTTCCACGACGAAAGCCGCGCCCAAGCCGGGCGGCCGCCGCAAGCTCACCCTGCCCTGGATCCTGCTGATCATCGCGGGCGGCCTCGCGCTGGTCTCGCTGGTCCGGGTCATCTCCGGCGCGAACGACCTGACCTCCGTCGGCCAGGTCTCCGGCGCCCTCCAGCTCGCCGTGCCGATCGGCCTCGCGGGCCTCGGCGGCCTCTGGGCCGAGCGGGCCGGCGTGGTCAACATCGGCCTCGAAGGCATGATGATCCTCGGCACCTGGTTCGGTGCCTGGGCCGGCTACCAGTGGGGCCCCTGGACCGGCGTCCTGATGGGCATCGTCGGCGGCGCCCTCGGCGGCCTGCTGCACGCGATCATCACCGTCACCTTCAACGTCAACCACATCGTCTCCGGTGTGGCGGTCACCATCCTGGCGACGGGCTTCACCCAGTACCTGTCGAACTTCACCTTCGACAAGGCCGAGGGCGGCTCCTCCAAGCAGTCCCCGCGCATCGAGCCCATCACCGAGATCACCATCCCGGGACTCTCCAGCGGACTGGAAAACCTCCAGGGCAAGCACTGGTTCCTGGTCTCGGACATCGCGGGCGTCCTCGGCGGCGTGGTCACCCACCTGTCGCTGCTGACCATCGTCGCCGTGCTGCTGATCCCCGCCACCTGGTGGGTGCTCTGGCGCACCGCCTTCGGCCTGCGCCTGCGCTCCTGCGGTGAGAACCCGGTCGCGGCGGAGTCCCTCGGCGTCAACGTCTACAAGTACAAGTACATCGCCGTGATCGTCTCCGGCGGCCTGGCCGGCCTCGGCGGCGCGTTCCTCGCGATCGTCTCCACCGGCATCTACCAGGAGGGCCAGACCGGCGGCCGCGGCTACATCGGTCTCGCCGCGATGATCTTCGGCAACTGGATGCCGGGCGGCATGGCGCTGGGCGCGGGCCTCTTCGGCTTCACCGACAGCCTCAAGCTGCGCGGCGGCGCCGAGAACGTCCACGCGATGCTGCTGCTGATCGCCATCCTGCTGGTGCTCGCCGTCGGCTGGCAGCTGTACAAGAAGAAGTACGTCCAGGCCGGCATCGCCGCCGTCTGCGCCGCCGGGCTCTTCGCCTGGTACGCGGCCACCGACCAGGTGCCCAGCCAGTTCGTGGACGCCGCCCCGTACGTGACGACGCTGCTGGTGCTCGCCCTGTCGGCGCAGCGCCTGCGGATGCCGAAGGCGGACGGCATGCCGTACCGCAAGGGCCAGGGCAAGTGACCCCGGCCCCCGCGGTGGACTGGGAAGCCCTGCGGACGGCCGCCCGGGACGCGATGACCCGGGCGTACGCCCCCTACTCGGGCTTCCCGGTCGGGGTCGCGGCCCGGGTGGACGACGGCCGCGTCGTCACCGGCTGCAACGTCGAGAACGCGAGCTACGGACTCGGCCTGTGCGCCGAGTGCGGCCTGGTCTCCTCCCTCCAGGCCACCGGCGGCGGCCGGCTCACGCACTTCACGTGCGTGGACGGCAAGGGCGAGGTCCTCGTACCGTGCGGGCGCTGCCGCCAGCTGCTCTACGAGTTCGGCGGCCCGGAGCTCCTGGTGGAGACACCGGACGGGATCCTGCCGCTGAGCGCGATGCTGCCGCAGGCCTTCGGGCCCGACCACCTGAGATAGCCGCACGACGGCCCTCCGCCCTGCCGGGCGGAGGGCCGTCGCCGCTCTCGCCCCCTCCTCGAAAACTCCTTGAACCTCCCTCCCTCATCTCTATGCGCGTAGAAGGAAGTCACCTCATGGACGTCATCTCCGTCATCCGGACCAAGCGGGACCGCGGTGAGCTGAGCCCCGAGCAGATCGACTGGGTCATCGACGCCTACACCCGCGGGATCGTCGCCGACGAGCAGATGTCGGCGCTCGCGATGGCCATCCTGCTGAACGGCATGAACCGTACCGAGATCGCCCGCTGGACCGCCGCGATGATCGCCTCCGGCGAGCGGATGAACTTCGACTCCCTCTCCCGCCCCACCGCCGACAAGCACTCCACCGGCGGCGTCGGCGACAAGATCACCCTCCCGCTGGCCCCGCTCGTCGCCGCCTGCGGCGCGGCCGTGCCGCAGCTGTCCGGCCGCGGCCTCGGCCACACCGGCGGCACCCTCGACAAGCTGGAGTCCATCCCCGGCTGGCGCGCGCTGCTCTCCAACGAGGAGATGCTGAACGTCCTCGACACCACCGGCGCCGTCATCTGCGCCGCCGGCGACGGCCTGGCCCCGGCGGACAAGAAGCTCTACGCCCTGCGCGACGTCACGGGCACGGTCGAGGCCATCCCGCTGATCGCCTCCTCGATCATGTCGAAGAAGATCGCCGAGGGCACCGGCTCCCTCGTCCTCGACGTGAAGGTCGGCTCCGGCGCCTTCATGAAGAACATCGAGGACGCCCGCGAGCTCGCCTCCACCATGGTCGCCCTCGGCACCGACAGCGGCGTCAAGACGATCGCCCTGCTCACCGACATGTCCACCCCGCTCGGCCTGACCGCGGGCAACGCCCTTGAGGTCCGCGAGTCCGTCGAGGTCCTCGCCGGCGGTGGCCCGGCCGACGTGGTCGAGCTGACCATCGCCCTCGCGCAGGAGATGCTGACGGCCGCCGGCATCAAGGACGCCGACCCGGCGAAGGCCCTCGCCGACGGCTCCGCCATGGACGTGTGGCGCCGGATGATCTCCGCCCAGGGCGGCGACCCGGACGCGGCCCTGCCGGTCGCCCGCGAGCAGCACGTGGTCACCGCCTCCGCCTCGGGCGTCCTGACCCGCCTCGACGCGTACGCGGTCGGCGTCGGCGCCTGGCGCCTGGGCGCGGGCCGCGCCCGCAAGGAGGACCCGGTCCAGGCGGGCGCGGGCATCGAGCTGCACGCGAAGCCGGGCGACACGGTCACGGCCGGCCAGCCGCTGATGACCCTGCACACGGACACCCCGGAGAAGTTCGAGTACGCCCTGGCCTCCCTGGAGGGCTCGCACGACATCGCCCCGTCGGGCACGTCCTTCACCGCGAACCCGATCGTCCTGGACCGCATCGCCTGACCCCTGGCCGGGGGAGGGGCGGGCACAACGCCGCTGCGCGGGCCTGCCCCTCCCCGCCCTTCCACCGTTCCCGCCCCCAGTCGCCGGGCGCGGCTCACCACACGGCGCCACCCCGCCCGCGCCCCGAGCGCCGGCCGGCGATTCAGCCCCGCCGGCGTTCGAGGCGCGGGTCCGGGCAGCGCCCGGGGAACGGTGGAAGGGCGGGTAGGGGATCCAGCCCCGCGCAGCGGCACCGCTCCGCCCCGCAGGGCACCGCCGCCACCGATGAGTTCCGGGGCAGCGGACGGTCATCCCCCCGTGGAGATCAGAACCCTGGCCCTGGAAGGCCCCCAGCCGGACGTCCCCGCCCTCTGCGCCCGCGTCAGCGAGGCCTGCCGGGACGGCCCACCGGGGCGGGTGGTCTGCGACACCCACCGCGTCGGGACGCCCACCCTCGCCACCGTCGACGCCCTCGCCCGCATGGCCCTGGCCGCCGCCCGCCACGGCACCCCCTTCAGGGTCACCGGCGCCGACGCCCGCCTCCGGGCCCTGCTACACCTCGTCGGCCTCGCCGAGCTCCTCGGGCAGCCCGAACAGCGGGAACCACCGGGCGGTGTCCAGGAAGGCGTTCAGCCCGACGATCCGCCCCTCTGACACCTCCAGCACCTGGAGCGCCCACGGCACGTGCCCGGGCAGGCCGTCCTCCCGCGGACGGTACTGCCCGAAGGCCGGCAGCCCGTTCGCCGTGGTCGGGACCAGCCGCGAGCCCTTGCAGCCGATGCCCTGGTTCAGGTGCCACGCGGCGATGTCCGCGTGACCCCGCAGCCACAGGTCGAACGGCGGCATCGACAGCACCGCGTCCTCGTGCAGCAGCTCGGTGAGCCGCGAGATGTCGTACGCCTCGAAGGCCGACAGGTACTGCTCCAGCAGCTGCGCCTGCTCCGCGTCCAGCGGGTCCTTCGGCTCGCTCGGCCGCAGCGCCTGCCCCGAGAGGGTCGCCCGCGCCCGCTGGAGCGCGCTGTTCACCGACGCCACCGAGGTCTCCAGGAGCTGCGCGACCTCGTCCGCCTTCCAGGCCAGCACCTCCCGCAGGATCAGCACGGCCCGCTGCTTCGCCGGCAGGTGCTGGAGGGCCGCCACGAAGGCCAGCCGGACGGACTCCTTCGCCAGCGCCAGCTCCGCCGGGTCGGCGGTCTGCGGCAGCACCCGCCCGTCCGGCACCGGCTCCAGCCAGGTCACCTCGGGCCGCTCGTTGAGCACGGCGGAGGCCTGGTGCTGCGGCGCGGACAGGTCCATCGGACGGGCCCGCTTGTTCCCCGCCTTCAGCAGGTCCAGGCAGACGTTGGTGGCGATCCGGTACAGCCACGACCGCAGCGAGGAACGCCCCTCGAACTTCTCGTGGGCCCGCCAGGCACGGACGTACGTGTCCTGCACCGCGTCCTCGGCGTCGAAGGACGAGCCGAGCATCCGGTAGCAGTAGCCGGTCAGCTCGACGCGGTAGCGGTCCATCGCCGCGTCGAGTTCCGGTGACGAGGTAGCAAGGTCGCTCATGGCCGCCGTCCCCCAGGTGGTTTCCGTCCCTTCGGAAACTACCCGAGGGGTCCGACAACGGCAGCCGGAGCGGGCGGGAACGTCAGGTCCCGGGCTTGCGCCCGTACACGTAGACGTCCTCGCCGTTGCCCAGCATGTTCCAGTAGGCCTTCGCGTCGGTGGTCGTCATGTTCACGCAGCCGCCCGAACCCGGCGGGTTCCACATGCTCTTGGTGACGGAGTGGAAGGCGATGCCCCCGTCGAAGAACTGCGAGTAGGGCATGGAGACGTTGTAGATCGTCGACCAGTGGTTGATGGACCGGTAGTAGATCTTCTTCAGGCCGGTCCGCGTCGGCGTTTCCGCCTTGCCGGTGCGCACCGGCACCGGACCGTACTTCAGCGCCGCCCCGTCCTGGATCCAGCTGAGC
Source organism: Streptomyces sp. NPDC037421 (assembly GCF_055602105.1). Taxonomy (NCBI): domain Bacteria; kingdom Bacillati; phylum Actinomycetota; class Actinomycetes; order Kitasatosporales; family Streptomycetaceae; genus Streptomyces; species Streptomyces sp. NPDC037421. Next base: position 128,187 of record NZ_JBVJWV010000006.1, on the reverse strand, counting down.
TGGCGGGTCAGGTCGACGCACGCGATCCGCCCCAGGTTGGTGGGGCACTTCCCCTCGGCGTTCGGGTTCTTGCCCGCCGCCCGCTGCGCCAGCATCGTGCTCATCGTCTGCCAGGTCAGCGGCCCGGCGTACCCCATGGTGGGGGTGATCCCGTGGGTGGCCTGGAAGGACTGGATCGCCGTGCAGTCGGCCGCCGACTGCACCCCGTCCACCGGCCGCCCCAGGAACTGCTCGACCTGCCGCTGATAGGGCCCGGTGGTCACGTTGCAGGCGGCGGCCTGGGCCGGACCGCCCCCCACGACCACCAGGGGCGCCGCCAGCGCCAGAGCCCCGCCGAACACCACCGCAGCCCGCCGCCGCGCGCGCACGCGTATCGCCGCCATCCGGTCCTCCCCTGCCTCGCCCGCACTGTGGGGGCGTCAATGCCTCCCAAGCTAGAGCGAGTTGCGCACGCCGCACAGACCTTGAACGGAGTTGGCCGGAGCGGGTCCGCCGAGGTCCGCCGGCGGACCGGTTCCGAGCCCGTCCGCAGGGGTCAGCGGGCCGCCGCGGCCGGGCGGCCGGGGCGAGCGGCCGCCGTCGCTCGGCGCGGGCCGCGTGGGACCCGTACAGGGTGATCGAGACGACGCCCAGCACCGCGAGCAGCGCGATGCCGACCGTGGCCGCCCACCCCGAGGCGTGGTACGCCAGCGCGCCCAGGGTGCCGCCCGCGCTGGAGCCGAGGTAGTACGCGGACTGGTACAGCGCCGAGGCCTGCGCCCGGCCCGTCTTCGCCGTCCGGCTCACCGCCGCCGACGCCACCGCGTGCCCCGCGAAGAACCCGGCCGTGATCAGCACCAGCCCCGGCAGGACCAGCCACAGCGAATCTCCGAGCGACAGCAGCAGCCCCAGCGCGGTCGTGGTCACCGCCAGGTACAGCGCCCCGCGCCGGCCCGCCCGGGCCACCAGCTGACCGGCCGCCGCCGAGGAGACCGTACCCACCAGGTAGACCAGGAAGACCGACCCGACCACACCCTGCCCCAGCGAGAACGGAGCCTCCACCAGCCGGTACCCGATGACCGTGTACACGGCCCCGAACACCGTCATGAACAGCGCGCCGATCCCGTACAGCCGCAGCAGCAGCGGATCGCGCAGGTGCCCGGAGACGGTACGTCCCACCGCGCGCGGGTTCAGCGACGCCGGCCGGAAGAACCGCGCCCGGGGCAGCAGCGCCAGGAAGGCCACCGCGCAGACCAGCGCCATCACGCCGACGGCCAGCAGCCCGCCGCGCCAGCCCCACAGCTGCGCGCCCCAGCCGGTGACGATGCGGCCGCTCATGCCGCCGATGGAGTTGCCCGCGACGAACAGGCCGATCGCGCCGACCAGCGCCTTCGGCCTGACCTCCTCCGCCAGGTAGGCCATCGCGGAGGCGGGGATGCCCGCGATCGCGGCGCCCTGCACCGCGCGCAGCGCCACCAGCCACTCCAGGCTCGGCGCGAACGGCACCAGCAGGCCGATGCCGACGGCGACCACCATCGAGCAGGTCATCATCCGGGTCCGGCCGAACCGCTCGGACAGCGCGCTGAGCGGCAGGACGAACAGGGCGAGCGCGCCGGTGGCCGCGGAGACCGTCCAACTGGCCTGACCGGCGGTCACGCCGAAGCCGGCGGAGACGGCGGGCAGCAGGGCCTGGGTGGAGTAGAGGAGGGCGAAGGTCGCGAGGCCCGCGGCGAAGAGCGCGAGGCTCATCCGGCGGTAGCCGGGGCGGCCGGGGGAGTGGGGCTCGGGGGACGACGGGGTGGAGGCACCTGTGATGACAGGTGCCCCGGTATGAGCGGGAGGCATACGTCGACGCTACGCCCACCCTTTTTCATGCGTCCAATGCACAGAACACGGATAATCGATCCACCCACGCATCACCTCAGCTCAGGGCTTCGGATATCCATGAACCGTTACGAAGAAGACATGGCCGTGACACAACAGCTGGCCCCCCGGCTGGCCCAGTTCGTCGCGGTCGCCCGGCACGAGCACGTCACCCGCGCCGCCCACGAGCTGGGCGTACCGCAGTCCACCCTGTCCCGGGCGATGGTCCGCCTCGAACAGGACCTGGGCGTCTCGCTGTTCGCCCGCAAGGGCCGCACCGTCGCCCTCACCACGGCCGGCCGGACCTTCCTCGCCTCCGCCGAACAGGCCCTCGACGGGATCGCCCGCGCCGCCGGATCCGTCCAGCACGACGCCGATCCGTCTTTCGGCAAGGTCGCGTTCGGCTTCCTGCACACCCTGGGGCCCGAGACCGTACCCGGCCTGATCCGCGCCTTCCGCGCCGACCACCCCCGGGTCCGGTTCGCCCTGGTCCAGAACTACGGCGAGGCCATGCTGGAGAAGCTCCGCGCCGGGGAACTCGACCTCTGCCTGACCTCGCCCGTGCCCGACGCCCCCGACCTGGTGGCCCGCCGCCTCGACGAGCAGCGGCTGCGCCTGGTGGTCCCGGACGACCACCGCCTCGCGGGCCGCAAGCGCATCCGCCTCGCCGAGGCCGCGGAGGAAACCTTCGTCACCCTGGAGGCCGGCTACGGCCTGCGCCGGATCACCGACGACCTGTGCGCGGAGGCCGGGTTCGCGCCCCGGGTCGCCTTCGAGGGCGAGGAGGCCGAGACCCTGCGCGGCCTGGTCGCGGCGGGCCTGGGCGTTGCCCTCCTCCCGCCGCCCCCCGTCCCCCGCCCGGGGGTGGTCGAGCTGACGGTGACGGCGCCGCGCGCGGTCCGCGAGATCGGCGTGGCCTGGCTGGACGGCCACCCGGACACCCCGCCGGTGGCGGCGTTCAAACGCTTCCTGCTGTCCCGCCGGGGCCGCCTGATCCCGGAGCTGGAGCCGCCGGCCTAAGGGCTGTCCCGTAGTCCCCGGCGGGCGCACGACGCCGGCTACGGCACCTTGCTGCGTTGTCGGAACGCCCGAATACGCCCAGTACGGGGGCGCCCCTCCGCCTTGCGATGCACCGCATCCGACGCCGTGCGCCGATCCACCGGGGATTACGGGACAGCCCTTAACCCGCGGGTTCCCGGCTCACGCCGGCTCCGGGTCCTCGTCCGGGCAGTGGGACCTGGTCGCCGCCGACAGCAAGTACCCGGCCTGGAAGCGGGACTTGGCGCCGACCGCGCGCATGATCTCGGCGATGTGGCGCTGGCAGGTGCGCTCCGACATGCCGAGGCGGCGGGCGATCACCTTGTCCTCCAGGCCGTCCGACAGCAGCCGGACGATGGTCTGGCGCAGTTCGTCCGAGAGGGACTTGGCCGCCTCCGGGCTCACCGTGGCCGGGAAGGGGCGCGCGCCCAGCCAGGAGCGTTCGAAGGCCGCCGTCATGAAGTGCACGACGCTGGGTTCGCGGACCACCAGGGCGGCTCCCTGTCGGTCCGGCACCGCCATCAGCCCGGTGTGCCCGTCGAAGATCAGCATCCGCATCAGCCCGTCGCCGAGGGTCCGCACCTGGGCCCCCAGCGCCGTGACCCGCTCGACGTACGCCGCCGTCGGGCGGGAGTAGCGCGCCGTGTGCTGGTAGATCGTCCGCATCCGGACCCCGCGCGCCAGCAGCGACTCGTCCCGTCCGACCGCCTCCTCCAGCGTCTCCTGCGGCCGGCCCCCGCCCGGCTGCGAGGTCAGCAGCTCCCGTTCGCACCCCGCCACCAGCTCGGTGATCAGCCCGCGCACCGCGCCGAGGTCCGTCACCAGCTCCAGCCGTCCCGACCCGCTCAGGTCCCGGTGCGCGGCCCCCGCCTCGTACGCGGGCACCAGCGCCTCAAGCCGCCCGCGCAGCCGGTCCATCTCGTCGTGGGTCTCCCGTACGAGCAGCGCCAGCGGGGCCAGCGCCCGGGCGGCCGCCGCGCGGGGCGCGACCGCGCTCCACCGCTCGGGGCCGTCGCCGTCGGGGACCCGCTGGAGCAGGTGCGCGGCGGCCAGCTCGGTGACGGCCGCCCCCGCGCGGGCCCCGAGGGCGGTGGTGGCGTCGGCGACGGTGAAGGCGTGCCGGTCGACGGCGTACGCGTACAGGCGCCGGGCCGTGGGGCTCAGGTCCTCGGAGCCTTCGGAATCGGCTGGGGTCGGGGCTGGCATATGCACATTCGTCCCTGCATGTGCCCGTTCGTAAACCCCTCAGGTTCCCGCAAGGCGACAAGCCGACGCCTGAACAACGGCTTCCGGCATATGCCGAACAGGCACAGTGGACCCACGACGCGCGGCCGCGCCGTCCGGGGCCATCCGACCGAGAGGGGACGGAACGGCCGGCCCCGCATGCCGGCGCGGCCCGTGGCGGGATCCGCTCAGGCCGGCTTCGCGTAGTTGCCGAAGCCCGTCCAGTCCACCACCACGCACGGCTCGTCGCCGAGCACCCAGGCGTCGTGCCCCGGGGCGATCTGCATGAAGTCACCCGGGCCGTACTCGGCGCCCTCGCCGTCGTCCATCACGACCTGCATCCGGCCGCCGGCCACGTAACCCGTGTGCGCCGACTGGCAGCTGTCCGTGCCCGCCAGCGGCTTGATGTGCTCCGACCACTTCCAGCCCGGCTCGAAGACCGCGCGCCCGACCGCCCCGCCGTCCGTCTGGATCAGGTCCAGCCTGCCCTTGCCGTCGGCGAACGGCCGCGTCTCGTCCGCGCTGTCGAAGTTCCTGCGCACCATTCCGGCCATGGCCGATCGCCTCCCGGAGAGCACCCCGAGCAGACCCCGAGTCCACTCCTCACTCTACGCCCGCCGCCACGTCCGTTCAGCCCCGCAGGGACCGCCCGAAACCCGAGGCCAGCGGCATTCGCAGGCCCAGCGGCGGCGGTGCCGCCAGCGCGTCCACGACCGGCCGCGAGTACCGGCCCGAGAACATCGCGCCGAGTACGAAGTCCACCGCCAGCGCCACCACTTCCGAGCGGTGCTCCCGCAGTCCGTGGCCGTCCGAGTGCACTTCGAACCGGCAGGTAGAACGATTCGCCTTCTTCGCCCGCGCCGCCAGCTGGAAGGAGGACTCCGGGTCGCTGCGCGCGTCGTTCATGCCGTGCACGATCAGCACCTGCCGCCCCGCGAGCTGTTTCACCGGTTCAGGGGAGCCCGCGTCCGCGCCCTCCGGTAAGCAAGGGGCCATCGCCACCACCGAGTTGACGGCCGCGTGCCCCGCCGCCCGCAGTGCCGCCCGGCCGCCCGCGCCGAAGCCGGCCAGGCAGACCGGGACGTCCCCGTACAGCCGGACCGCCTCGTCCGCCGCCCACCCGGCGTCCTCCTCCCGGGGCCCGGCCCCGTGCACCACCGTGTGCGCCACCAGCCCCTGCGCCCCGCCCGCCCGGGCCAGCGCCCGCGCGAGCGGACGTACCGGACCGGGGGCGAATCTGGACGCTCCGGGAAGCAGGAGCACCACACCACTGACCGTCGAGACCGAGCCGTTCGCGCCGGCCGCCCGCCCCAGGCGGGCCCCGCGCGCCGGCGGCGCATGCTGTGCCATGGCGGAACAGTCTCAGACTGACAGGTGTACGCCACCCGTCCGTACGGTCTCTGTTACATATCGACCCCGGCTGCCGACGCGCTGCTCTACGCGCGTAGGAGTAGAGTGCCGGGATGACGAGCGAGACCCCCAACCTGCCCACTCCGGACCAGATCCGCCGCTCCCCGAAGGTGCTGCTGCACGACCACCTCGACGGTGGGCTGCGTCCCGGGACCATCATCGAGCTGGCGGCCGAGGTCGGCTACGACAAGCTGCCCGAGACCGACGCCGACAAGCTGGGTGTCTGGTTCCGTGACGCCGCGGACTCCGGCTCCCTCCCGCGCTACCTGGAGACGTTCGCGCACACCTGCGCCGTCATGCAGACGAAGGAGGCCCTCTTCCGGGTCGCCGCCGAATGCGCCGAGGACCTGGCCGAGGACGGCGTCGTGTACGCCGAGATCCGCTACGCCCCCGAGCAGCACCTCGAAGCCGGCCTGACCCTCGAAGAGGTCGTCGAGGCCGTGAACGACGGCTTCCGCGAGGGCGAGCGCCGCGCCAGGGCCAACGGCCACCGCATCCGCGTCGGCGCCCTGCTGACCGCCATGCGCCACGCGGCCCGCGCGCTGGAGATCGCCGAGCTGGCCAACCGCTACCGCGACAACGGCGTGGTCGGCTTCGACATCGCCGGCGCCGAGGCCGGGTTCCCTCCCACCCGCCACCTCGACGCCTTCGAGTACCTCAAGCGCGAGAACAACCACTTCACGATCCACGCGGGCGAGGCCTTCGGTCTCCCGTCGATCTGGCAGGCCCTGCAGTGGTGCGGCGCCGACCGGCTCGGCCACGGCGTGAAGATCATCGACGACATCGAGGTCGCCGAGGACGGCTCGGTCACCCTGGGCCGCCTGGCCTCGTACGTCCGGGACAAGCGCATCCCCCTGGAGATGTGCCCGACCTCCAACCTGCAGACCGCCGCGGCCGCCTCGTACGCCGAGCACCCGATCGGCCTGCTGCGCAAGCTGCACTTCCGGCTGACGGTCAACACCGACAACCGCCTGATGAGCGGCACCAGCATGAGCCGCGAGTTCGAGCACCTGGTCGACACCTTCGGCTACTCGCTCGACGACATGCAGTGGTTCACCGTCAATGCGATGAAGTCCGCGTTCATTCCTTTCGATGAACGACTCGCGATGATCAACGACGTGATCAAGCCGGGCTACGCGGAGCTGAAGTCCGAATGGCTGTTCCGGCAGACCGCTTCCACCAGCGGAACTGTCTCGGCCTAGGCCACGGGCTGACCCACGGAAAGCGTCCGGGAGATTCAACTCCCGGACGCTTTCTCGTATTTAAGGATGTTTGCGGGAGGCGGTTTGAAGTGGCTAGTTTGCGGAGCCGCTCAGTTCCCCGTCGCAAGGACGATTTTTCATGAAGCAGTCTGCTGCCAAGTCCCTCGGTGTCGCTGTGATTGGTGCCGCCCTCGCCGCGGGCGCCGCGGGCACCGCCTCCGCCTCGGCGCTCCCCGCCGCCAGCCTGACGGACACCCTCGGCTCCCTGACCAGCGCCACCAGCTCCCTCACCGACCAGACGCAGCAGACGGCGCAGGAGGGTGAGGCCACCGACGCCGCCGCCCCCGTCGGCCAGCTGCTCGGCGGCCTGGCTCCGGTGGCCGGCCCGCTCGGCGCCCTCGGCTGACCGGAACCCCGGAAGTCGCACGCACGTGCATGCGGCGCACGCCCCTTCGAGGAGGTGTGCGCCGCGTCGCGCGGTGTGCCACGATCACCACCAACTGCCCGCCGACGTACGGGGTATGAGGTTCGGTCATGCGCATCACGGCACGATTCACGGCGCCCGCCACGAGGTTCGCCCTGCTCCCCGCCCTGCTCCTCGGAGCAGTCGCGTGCGGCGGCGGTACGGACACCTCCGCGCCAGGGAAGACCCCCGACCCCAAGGGCTCCGCGGCCGTCCGCGCGTCGGGCGCGCCCGGCGCCCCGGCGGCCCCCACCGCGCCCAAGGCCAAGGACGCGAGCCTGGAGCGGGCCGCCCTCGTCCAGGGCGACCTCGCCGGCTACCAGGTCTCCGCACAGGGCAAGAACCCGAACGCCCCCGACGGGCAGCCGCAGGCCGACAAGAAGGCCTGCCAGCCCCTCGCCGACATCATGGGCGACAAGCCCGACCCGGCCGCCCACGAGACGGTCAACCGGGGCATCGGCTCCCAGAAGCAGGTGGGACTCGCGGTCTCCGCCTCCGTCAGCTCCTACGGGGAACCCGAGGCGAAGCGGGTCGTCGCCCGGCTGCGCGAGGCCGTCGCGGCCTGCGGTGCGGGCTTCACCGCCACCGTCGAGAAGCAGACCGGCCGCTACCGGGACGTGAAGGCCGTCCCGTACAGGACGGCGGGTGACGAGACGGTCAGCTGGACCACGACCGCCACCGCCGAGGGCGTCTCGGCGCCGGTCCACCTGGTCGTCGTACGCCAGGGCGACCGGGTCGTGCGGCTGATGGCCCTGAACGTGGCCGCCGCGGACCAGAAGGCGCTGGTCCCGCAGGAAGTCGCCGACAAGCAGCTGGAGAAGGTCAAGAAGGCCGGCTGAGTCCCGCCGGAGCGCCGCTCGGGTCCCCGGGGGGTCTACCAGGCGGTCTGCGCGGAGCCCGCGCCGGCCTTCTCGTTCGGGAGCAGCAGCCACAGCGCCAGGTAGATGAGGAACTGCGGTCCGGGCAGCAGGCACGAGGCCACGAAGATGATCCGCATCGTGCGGGTCTTGATGCCGAAACGCCGTGCGAGCCCGGCGCAGACGCCGCCGATCATCCGTCCGTCACGGGGGCGGGTAATCGCGCTCATTTTCTTCTCCTTCGGATGGGATCGCGCTCCGGGATTTTCCCTTCCGCGATGCCTCAATACTCGCGCGGTACCGCCGAAAGGACCTCGGTCCAGGGTCCGATGCCGACCCTGGTAATTCTCGGGGTGGGCCCCTGAGACGCATGGGCGCGGCGCAGCCTGGCGCGCAGCACCGGCACGACGGCCAGGTGGACGATCACCACTCCGGCCGTGTTCAGCAGCAGCGCGTCCACGTCCAGCACCCGTCCCGGGACGGCGGTCTGGAGCATCTCGATGCCGAGCGAGATCAGTACGGCCGCGGCCGCCGTCCGGACCAGCGAGGACCAGGCCGCCAGCGGCCCGGGCGTCAGGCGCCCCCCGGCCAGGGGCAGCAGCACCCCCAGCGGGGCCAGCAGCGCCACCCCCTCGCCGATCCGCCGCGCGGCCTCCAGCGGGCCGTACGCGAGGTCCGCCCTGATCCCCTCCAGCGGGGTCAGGTTCGCGGCCGCCGCCCAGGGGACGTCCAGGGGGCTCAGGGTCAGCCATCCGACGAGCAGCAGATGAGCGGCCAGCAGGGCCCCGCTCAGGAGCCGGGACCGGAGCGGGAGCTTCGTGGCGGTGGCGGCGCTGCCGCTGCCCTCATGACGGTGCACACCTGCGAGGACGCACCCCCCGGCGGCACCGGTTCCGGCACCCGCGGCCGTTACGCAGCGGTTACGGCAGCCCAGCCGATGTCCCGATCGGCGGATCAGCCCGTGGCCAGCAGCACGGCCAGCAGTACCGCGCCCACCACCGCCGGCGCGATGATCTCGTACGCCCACCGCACGCGGACCCCGCCCTGCGCGCCGGGCCGGCCGGCCCCGCGCTCGGCGAGCTCGCGCAGCTCGTCCACGGCCCGGTCGGCGGCGGCCCGCGGCGGCGCGGACGGCTCGTCCCCGGCGCCCTCGGCCTCCATGCCCTTGCCGCGCAGCGCGTTCCCGCGGCTGAACTGTCGGCCGGCCTTCTTGCGCTCGCGCAGCGACACCGGCACCGACCACAGCTGGTACTTCGACCCCTCCGCCAGCACCTCCGCCGAGTACCCGGCGCGCACCGCGTCGACGGCGGCCCAGGGCAGCTCGATGATCCGGAAGGGGTTGCGGACGCGCATCCGGTCGTCGTTGGCGAAGACGGCCGGGCGGAGGGTGAACGCCACGATCAGCGGGACGGCGAGCAGCGCGACCGCGATGCCGGTCCAGCGCGCGTTCCCCCCGCCCCGCACGACGGCGTCCCCGCACAGCCAGGCGACGAGCGCGAGGAGCAGCACCCCGGAGACGACGGCCATGGGGGAGCGGTAGACGCGGTCGGCGTAGACCGGCTCGTGGGGGGAGGGCGTAGTCATGCCGCCGATTGTGCCGCATGGTCCGCCGGGAGGTGCGGGCGCGCGGCCCCGGGAGCTCCGATGACGGATCTCACGCCCATATGTGCACCGTGGGGGGTGACAGGCGCTACGCGCGTAGATATGCTCATCTGGTGACCATGCCCACCACCCTCACCGCATTCGCTGACGTGACGACGTCCGACAGCGCGCTGCGCCGCTTCCTGCACGGGCTGCCCGGCGTAGACGCAGTCGGCCTGGAGGCCCGCGCGGCCTCACTCGGCACCCGCTCGATCAAGACGACGGCCAAGGCGTTCGCCATCGACCTGGCCATCTCGATGATCGACCTGACCACGCTTGAGGGTGCGGACACCCCGGGCAAGGTCCGGGCGCTCTCCGCCAAGGCCGTCAACCCCGACCCGACCGACCGCAGCACGCCCATGACCGCCGCGGTCTGCGTCTACCCCGACATGGTGGCCACCGCCAAGGCCGCGCTGAACGGCGCCGACGTCAAGGTCGCCTCCGTCGCCACCGCCTTCCCGGCCGGGCGCGCCGCGCTGCCGGTCAAGCTGGCCGACACCCGGGACGCCGTCGCCGCCGGCGCCGACGAGATCGACATGGTCATCGACCGTGGCGCCTTCCTCGCCGGCCGCTACCTGGAGACGTACGAGCTGATCAAGGCCGTCAAGGAGGCCTGCGTCCGCCCCGACGGCACCGCCGCCCGCCTCAAGGTCATCTTCGAGACCGGCGAGCTGTCGACGTACGACAACATCCGCCGCGCCTCCTGGATCGGCATGCTCGCGGGCGCCGACTTCATCAAGACCTCCACCGGCAAGGTCGGCGTCAACGCCACCCCCGCCAACACCCTGCTCATGCTCGAAGCCGTGCGCGACTTCAAGGCGCAGACTGGAATCCAGATCGGCGTGAAGCCGGCCGGCGGCATCCGCACCACCAAGGACGCCCTCAAGTTCCTGGTCCTGGTCAACGAGACCGTGGGCGAGGACTGGCTGACCAACGAGTGGTTCCGCTTCGGCGCCTCCAGCCTGCTGAACGACCTGCTCATGCAGCGCCAGAAGCTGAGCACCGGGCGTTACTCCGGTCCCGACTACGTGACGGTGGACTGATCACCATGGCATCCCTCTTCGAGTACGCACCGGCCCCCGAGTCCCGCTCGGTCGTCGACATCGCCCCCTCCTACGGGCTCTTCATCGACGGCGAGTTCACCGACGCCGCCGACGGCAAGGTCTTCAAGACCGTCAGCCCCTCCAGCGAGGAGGTGCTGTCCGAGGTCGCCCAGGCCGGTGCCGCCGACGTCGACCGCGCCGTCAAGGCCGCCCGCAAGGCCTTCGAGAAGTGGTCCGCGCTGCCGGGCTCCGAGCGCGCCAAGTACCTCTTCCGCATCGCCCGGATCATCCAGGAGCGCAGCCGCGAGCTGGCCGTCCTGGAGACCCTGGACAACGGCAAGCCGATCAAGGAGACCCGCGACGCGGACCTCCCCCTGGTCGCCGCGCACTTCTTCTACTACGCGGGCTGGGCCGACAAGCTCGACCACGCCGGCTACGGCGCGAACCCCCGCCCCCTCGGCGTGGCCGGCCAGGTCATCCCGTGGAACTTCCCGCTGCTGATGCTCGCGTGGAAGATCGCCCCGGCGCTCGCCACCGGCAACACCGTCGTCCTGAAGCCGGCGGAGACCACCCCCCTCTCGGCCCTGTTCTTCGCGGACATCTGCCGCCAGGCCGGCCTGCCCAAGGGCGTCGTCAACATCATCCCCGGCTACGGGGACGCGGGCGCGGCGCTCGTCGAGCACCCGGACGTCAACAAGGTCGCCTTCACCGGCTCCACCGCGGTCGGCAAGGCCATCGCCCGCCAGATCGCCGGCACCGACAAGAAGGTCACCCTGGAGCTGGGCGGCAAGGGCGCCAACATCGTCTTCGACGACGCCCCCATCGACCAGGCCGTCGAGGGCATCGTCAACGGCATCTTCTTCAACCAGGGCCAGGTCTGCTGCGCGGGCTCCCGCCTGCTGGTCCAGGAGTCGATCCACGACGAGCTGCTCGACTCCCTCAAGCGCCGCCTCTCCACGCTGCGCCTGGGCGACCCGCTCGACAAGAACACCGACATCGGCGCGATCAACTCCGCCGAACAGCTCGCCCGGATCACGGCCCTGGCCGACACCGGCGAGGCCGAGGGCGCCGAGCGCTGGTCCCCGGCGTGCGAGCTGCCGTCCGCCGGCTACTGGTTCGCCCCGACGCTCTTCACGAACGTCACCCAGGCGCACACCGTCGCCCGCGACGAGATCTTCGGCCCGGTCCTGTCCGTGCTGACGTTCCGCACCCCCGACGAGGCCGTCGCCAAGGCCAACAACAGCCAGTACGGCCTGTCCGCCGGCATCTGGACGGAGAAGGGCTCCCGCATCCTCGCGGTCGCCAACAAGCTCCGCGCCGGTGTGGTGTGGGCCAACACGTTCAACAAGTTCGACCCGACCTCGCCCTTCGGCGGCTACAAGGAGTCGGGCTTCGGCCGCGAGGGCGGCCGCCACGGTCTGGAGGCCTACCTCGATGTCTGAGTCTTCTGCGACCCGCCTGAACGTCTTCAAGACCTACAAGCTGTACGTCGGGGGCAAGTTCCCCCGCTCCGAGAGCGGCCGGGTGTACGAGGTGAGCGACTCCAAGGGCAACTGGCTGGCCAACGCCCCGCTGTCCTCCCGCAAGGACGCCCGTGACGCGGTCGTCGCGGCCCGCAAGGCCTTCGGCGGCTGGGCCGGCGCCACCGCCTACAACCGCGGCCAGATCCTCTACCGCATCGCCGAGATGCTGGAGGGCCGCCGCGAGCAGTTCGTCCGCGAGGTCGGCGAGGCCGAGGGCCTGTCCAAGTCGAAGGCCGCCGCCGTCGTCGACGCGGCCATCGACCGCTGGGTCTGGTACGCGGGCTGGACCGACAAGATCGGCCAGATCGTGGGCGGGGCCAACCCCGTCGCGGGCCCGTTCTTCAACCTCTCCACCCCGGAGCCGACCGGTGTCGTCACCGTCGTCGCCCCGCAGCAGTCGTCCTTCCTGGGCCTCGTCTCGGTGATCGCCCCGGTCATCGCGACCGGCAACACCGCGGTCGTCATCGCCAGCGAGAAGGCCCCGCTCCCCGCCCTCTCCCTGGGCGAGGTGCTGGCCACCTCCGACCTGCCCGGCGGCGTGGTCAACATCCTCTCCGGCAAGGCCGCCGAGATGGGCCCCCACCTGGCGGCCCACCAGGACGTCAACGCCATCGACCTGGCGGGCGCCGACACGGCCCTCGCCAAGGAGCTGGAGATCGCGGCGGCGGACAACCTCAAGCGCGTCCTGCGTCCACAGCCTGTGGACGACTGGACCGCCGACCCCGGCACCCACCGGATGACGGCCTTCCTGGAGACCAAGACGGTCTGGCACCCGACGGGCTCGCTGGGCTCGGGCGGATCCTCGTACTAGTACCCACCGGTACGAGCACACGAAAGCCGGCCCCGGCAGCGGAACCCTCCCCCAGCCACCGCTGGGGGAGGGTTCCGCGCTGCCAGGGCCTTCGTGCGCCCGCCCGCTACTGCTTGGGCAGCACCGGCCCCAGCAGCGAGGTGACCGCCGCCGTCGGCAGCTCCTTCACAGACGGCCCCTGCGTCAGGATCCCCGTCACCATCGTGGTGCCCACGGCCGGGAAGTCCGCGACCTTCGTCGCCACCCCGTTGTCCAGCGGGTCCACCCCGGTCTTGGCGAGCGGGTTCACCTTCAGGTCCCCGAGCGGGTTGGCGACCCCGGCCACCGCCGCCTGGAGATCGGTCTCGGCCGCCTGGAGGTGGGTCTGCGAGGCCTGGGCCCCGCCGGCCGCCATCGCCAGGGCCGCCCCGGCCATGGACAGGCTCAGGCCGGCGGCGCGGAGCCGGTGCGGAGAGGGTTCGGGGGCTGCGTGACGGGCCATGGGTTCCTGCCTGTGGTCGTAGTCGCGTGCGCACACAGAGTAGTGGAGGCGGGATCCCCGATTCCAACCCGCCGTGTGAGACCGGTCGCAGGGCCTGTCGGCAGTGTGTTGATACGCCGGGTAATGCCTCACACTGGTCTCCCGTGAGCTGTTCATCTCCCCTTCCCACGCGCGTCGTACTGCTGACCGGTCCCTCGGGTTCCGGCAAGTCCTCGCTCGCGGCCCGGTCGGGCCTCCCCGTACTGCGCCTGGACGACTTCTACAAAGAGGCGACGGACCCGACCCTCCCGCTGGTCGAAGGCAGCTCCGACATCGACTGGGACTCCCCGCTCTCCTGGGACGCGGACACCGCCGTCGCCGCCATCGCGGAACTCTGCGCCGCCGGCCGCACCGACGTCCCCGTCTACTCCATCGCCACGTCCTCCCGGACCGGCACGGAGACCCTCGACATCGACCGCACCCCGCTGTTCATCGCGGAAGGCATCTTCGCCGCCGACATCGCGGCCCGCTGCCAGGAACTGGGCCTGCTCGCCGACGCCATCTGCCTGCGCGGCCGCCCCTCGACCACCTTCCGCCGCCGCTTCCTGCGCGACCTGCGCGAAGGCCGCAAGTCCGTGCCCTTCCTGCTGCGCCGCGGCTACCGCCTGATGCGCGCCGAACGCGGCATCGTCGCCCGCCACGTCCGCCTCGGCGCCCACGCCTGCGGCCGCGACGAGGCCCTCGGCCGGCTGGCCGCCGCGGCCGCGGGCCGCCACCGCACCCCCACCGCCCTCTGACGGGACGGCCGGACACCCGGACACAGCGAAAAGGCGGGATCACGCGGACCCCCGGCCGCTTGATCCCGCCTCTTCTCCCCCTGCGGCCCCCGTCCCACCCCCGTAGGACGGGCCCCCTGGCCCCATGGTCTTGTGGTTACGCGACGAGCTCCCCGAAGGACTCCGACTCGTCACGCCCGAAGCTCAGCACCTCGTCCTCCCGCAGCCGGCGCAGCGAGCGCCAGATGCTCGACTTCACGGTGCCGACGCTGATGCCCAGGATCTCCGCGATCTCCGGGTCCGTACGGCCCTCGTAGTACCGCAGCACCAGCATCGTGCGCTGCGGCTCCGGGATCCGGGCCAGCGCCTGCCACAGCACCGCGCGCAGCTCCGTACCGCGCATCGCGTCCGTGTCCGACGCCGTCTCCGGCAGCTCCTCGGTCGGGTACTCGTTCAGCTTCCGCCGACGCCAGGCACTGATGTGCAGGTTCGTCATCGTGCGGCGCAGGTACCCGCCCACCGCGGCCTTGTCGCTGATCCGGTCCCAGGCGCGGTACGTGGAGAACAGCGCGCTCTGCAGCAGGTCCTCGGCCTCGTGGCGGTCGCCGGTGAGGTGGAAGGCCGTCGCGTACAGCGCCGCCCGCCGCTCCTGGACGTAGGCGGTGAACTCCGCCTCCGACGTGGAGGACGGCGCCGACGCGGTGCGCTGCGCGGGAACCGCCTGGTACTGCTTCGCGTCAATGGCTGTGACGTGTGCCGGCCGCTGACGGGCGACCGTCACCGTACGGACACCCGCCCGGCGGTTCACATCGTGCAGCCGCGTGACAACCGCGCTGGTCGTGGTGCTGTGCAGCGTGTTCATCTCGCGCCCCCCGTCGTGGAGTCTGCTTCGGTCCGTCGTGTCGATGAGAAAAGACTGCCCGCCGGGTATAACCAGGGTGTCCGCCGACTGTCACAGGCCTGTCACAGCCACCCGTGCGCCAGACCGTGGCGCGAATGCGTCCCTCGCGATTGCCACCGTCCGGACGGTCGAAGTGCGGACGGCCGATGGGACAGAATGAGCCCGTGCCTTTCCTGTTGCTGATCGAGGACGACGACGCCATCCGCACGGCCCTCGAACTCTCCCTGTCACGCCAGGGCCACCGAGTGGCCACCGCGGCGACGGGCGAGGACGGCCTGAAACTGCTGCGCGAGCAGCGGCCGGACCTGATCGTGCTCGACGTCATGCTGCCCGGGATCGACGGCTTCGAGGTGTGCCGGCGGATCCGCCGCACCGACCAGCTGCCGATCATCCTGCTCACCGCGCGCAGCGACGACATCGATGTCGTCGTCGGCCTGGAGTCCGGAGCCGACGACTACGTCGTCAAGCCCGTCCAGGGGCGCGTGCTCGACGCGCGCATCCGGGCCGTGCTGCGGCGCGGTGAGCGCGAGGCGAGCGACTCCGCCACCTTCGGGTCCCTCGTCATCGACCGGTCCGCGATGACCGTGACGAAGAACGGCGAGGACCTCCAGCTCACCCCGACCGAACTGCGGCTGCTGCTGGAACTCAGCCGCCGGCCCGGCCAGGCGCTCTCCCGCCAGCAGCTGCTGCGGCTGGTGTGGGAGCACGACTACCTCGGTGACTCGCGGCTCGTCGACGCCTGCGTGCAGCGGCTGCGCGCCAAGGTCGAGGAAGTGCCCTCCTCGCCCACGCTGATCCGTACCGTCCGGGGTGTCGGCTACCGGCTGGACTCCCCGCAGTGACCAAGGCCCTGTTCGCGGGCCGGCGCTGGACCAGCCTGCGGCTGCGCCTGCTCGTGGTGTTCGCGCTGGTCGCGCTGGTGGCCGCGGTCTCCGCGTCCGGCATCGCGTACTGGCTCAACCGCGAGGCCGTGCTCACCCGTACCCAGGACGCGGCCCTCGGCGACTTCCGCCAGGAGATGCAGAACCGGGCCGCGGCACTGCCCGCCGACCCGACGCCCGAGGAGATACAGCGGACCGCCGAGCTGATGGCGGGCAGCAGCCCCGGGTACAGCGTGCTGCTCGTCCACGAACGCAAGGACGGCCGCAAGGTCATCGGCGCCGCCGGCGCGATCCCCTTCGGGCTGAACGACGTACCGAAGTCCCTCCAGTACGCCGTCAACGACCGGCAGAAGACCACCGCCGCCAACGACGCCGAGTACCACATGTACTGGCAGCGGACGAAGCCGCAGGGCAACCCGTACCTGGTCGGCGGCACCCGGATCGTGGGCGGCGGGCCCACCGGCTACATGTACAAGTCCCTCGCCACCGAACGGGACGACCTCAACGCGCTCGGCTGGTCGCTGACCATCGCCACCGGTCTCGCGCTGCTCGGCTCGGCGCTCCTCGCCCAGGGCGCGGCGCGGACCGTCCTGAAGCCCGTGCAGCGCCTCGGGGACGCGGCGCGACGGCTCGGCGAGGGCGAGCTCGACCACCGGCTCGACGTGTCGGGGACCGACGAACTGGCCGACCTGTCGCGGACCTTCAACCGCACGGCGGAGGCGCTGGAGAAGAAGGTCGCCGACATGAGCGCCCGCGAGGAGGCCAGCCGGCGGTTCGTGGCGGACATGTCGCACGAACTGCGCACGCCCCTGACGGCACTGACGGCGGTCGCCGAGGTGCTGGAGGAGGAGGTCGAGGACCTCGACCCGATGATCGCCCCGGCGGTCGGCCTCGTCGTCAGCGAGACGCGGAGGCTGAACGACCTGGTCGAGAACCTGATGGAGGTCACCCGCTTCGACGCGGGAACGGCCAGGCTGGTGCTCGACGACGTCAACGTCGCCGACCAGGTCACCGCCTGCATCGACGCCCGGGCCTGGCTCGACGCGGTCGAACTCGACGCCGGGCGCGGCATCGTGGCACGGCTCGACCCGCGGCGCCTGGACGTCATCCTCGCCAACCTCATCGGCAACGCGCTCAAGCACGGCGGCTCGCCGGTGCGGGTGTCGGTGCGCGTGGAGGGGGAGTGGCTGGTCATCGCGGTCAGGGACAACGGCCCGGGCATCCCGGAGGAAGTGCTGCCGCACGTCTTCGACCGCTTCTACAAGGCGAGCGCGTCCCGGCCCAAGTCGGACGGCAGCGGGCTCGGCCTGTCGATCGCGATGGAGAACGCACATATTCACGGTGGTGACATCACGGCCGCGAACGGGCCGGAAGGCGGAGCCGTGTTCACGCTGCGGCTTCCGATGGACGTGGGGGCGGTGATCGCCGGTGACGGCGTGGAGGCGTAGGGCCGCGGCGCTGGCCGTGGGTGTGGCCGTCCTGTCCGGGTGCGGCATCCGGGCCACGACGGTGCCGGTCGACGTGGGCGCGGCCCCGTCCCGGGTGTCCTGCGAGACCGCCGGTCAGCCGGCGGGCCAGAGCGGGGTCCAGGGCTTCCGGGCCACGGTGGAGCTGGTGTGCGGATCGCAGCTGGTGGGCGTGGAACGGATCGTCCCGGTCCCCGAGAAGCGCGCCTCGCGGGAGCCCGTCGTACTGGTCGCGCAGGCGCTCCTGGAGGAACTGGAACGGAGCCCGTCGGCGGAGGAACGCGACGGCGGCTTCACCACCAGCGTCCCCGACCAGCTGTCGGCGTCCCCGGCCCGCCCCGGCGACCCGGCGGGAACGCTGCGGCTCAGCCGCAAGCCGGAGGACCTGCCGCCGGTCGCGCTGGCGCAGATCGTGTGCACCCTGTCGGCGAGCGACGCCGTCTCGGCCGGCCCGGGCCCGGTGGTCCTGGGCGGCCCGAACGCCGACCCGCCGCGCGCGTGGGAGTGCACGGACGCGGTCCGGTCGCGGCCCGAGTCGGTCCCGACCCTGGGCGACCTGGCAAGCCCGACGCCGTCGCCTTCGGCGTCGTAGGGGGCGGGGCGTACGGGGCTTGCGGCGCGGGCCAGCCATCTCCCCCTCGACCCCCCGGACCGGGGCGGTGTCTGCCCACCCGCCCCCTTGTCCGCGGGCCGGTGGGGCGGGGAGCGGCGTCCTGCCCGGGCGGTCTCACGGCTGGTTTGGGGGTTTCCCGTCAGTCCCATCGTCCTTCCGTGTCGGGCCGGTCCCTCAAGGGCGCTCCCTTCGGTCGCGTCGCTACGCGATGGCCTTCGGCCACCCTTGACCGACCGTCCCGCCCCGGAAAGACAAAGGACTGCCGGGAAGCCCCCAAAAGAACGGTCACGGTCCATGGTCGGAGGGGCGGGTCTCTCAGTGATGAGGCGAGGGGCCGGGCCTTGGCCGGCCGGGCATCCGGGCCCTTGCAGGCCTGGTCCAGGGTCGGGGGCGCGACTACCTGCACGAGAGGTTGATCAGAGCGACCTGCGGCGCCTCCAGGCGCGCCAGATCGCTACGCGCTCCCGTCGTCTCAGCGTCCGACGACCGTCCGGGGCTGATACCCGCACCATAGGTTGATCAGAGCAGCTCAGGGAGCGGACGGGCACGTGAGATCGCTACGCGCTTTTCTCGTCTCGGCGGCTGACGGCCGTCTGGGGCTGATCGGATCGCCGGGGGATCAGGGCTGCTCGCCCATGGCTGCGCGGAGCCAGTCCAGGGTGCCTTGGGCGAGGAGTTCGTCGGCGAGGCGCTGGGCGGTTTCTGTGGTCAGTCGGCCGCGGCTGTTGTCGATCCAGCGTTGTGCGTTCGCGTAGCCCTGTGCCTTGTACTCGATGCCCTGGAGCATGCATTCAAGCTTGTCGGCGTCCCGGGCGCAGATCGATTCGGGTGTTTCCTTGGCCTCGTATTCCGCTACGAGGTCTTGGATGGTTGCGGCGAGGAGGTCGGGCATGCCGGCCGTCTGGTCGGCCGTGATCGCGGCGGGGTCGGCGGACGGGGAGTACTTCTTGCCCAAGTGATTCACGTCGCCGCTGCGGGTTTCCTGGGTGTCGTGCCACACGGCGAGGAAGGCTGCGCGGGCCGGGTCCGCGCCCTCCAGCTTGGCGATGACGGAGGCGATCAGGGACGTGCGCCAGGAGTGCTCGGCCACACTCTCGGGGTTGTTGATGCCTGCCATCCACCAGCCCGTGCGGCGTGCGTTCTTGAGCGTTCCGGCTTCGTAGAGGAAGTGCGCCACCGCGGACAGGTCGTCAGCCACGTCTGTCTCCTTCTCACGCCTCGGCGAGGCGGATTGCGTACCGAATGCCTTCAAGCTCCCGACGCGATCCGGTCGAGGGCTCGGTGCCATCCAACAGCACGGGCATCCGGGCCCGCAGGTCTCGGGTAGTGGAAGTGGCCGTCTTCAGGAGGCTGGGGCGGGCCGCCAGGAGTGCCCAGAGGGTGTGCACGTTCAGGTCGAAGTAGCCGTGTTGCGGCCTGAGCCCCTTCACCAAATGCTGGAAGAGCTTCTGTCCTTGCCACGAGGCGGGATCGGTCTCCACGATGAAATCATCGGAGAGCTGGGGGTGCGCGGCCTCGCCGGTCCAGTACGCCCAGTAGTTGAGGTTGGCGGTCTCTCCCAAGTCATCGCCTTCGAGCGCGGCGGAGATGAAGTGCCCCATGCGCTCCCGGTCACCTTGACGGGCCGCAACGGTGGCCACGGAACGGGCATTGAGCCAACGGGTGAGCCAGTCGTCGGGTCGTTCCGCCTTTTGCTGCTGCATCAGCCAGCCGACGGTGTCCTCTGCCTGGTCGTAGTCTGCGAGGTACAGGGCTTGGCGGCGCAGCAGGAACTGGTCGGCGGCACGGGCCTCTTCGGCTGTCGTGCGCAAGTACTGGAAGAACCGGGTGCGTTCTGACACGCCCAACTCGGGCCCTCTTGGCACCGGGCCGCGCCGGGAGTGAATCGAAGGCGGCAGCGCACGCATGGAACTCCGGCGCTTCGCCGTTCAATGGCCAGGCCAGGACTTCCACCAGGTCGCGTTGCATGACCCACGAGCCGAGAGGGCTGATGCTGGCCGACTCATCCCCTTCGAGGGCACTCAGCAACAGGACGTCTGACTCCATCGCCCTTTCCAAGGCAGTGAGTAAGGCTGCCGGAGTCCCCATGTGCATGAGCCGATGACGGTGTCCGAGCATCTGGCCGACGGAGAGAGCCGTGAGCGGCCGTCTGCCGGATTCCCATCCCGCGATGGCGTCCGTCGAGAGGTGAAAGGCCTCCGCGAGGGTCTCCTGAGTGTGGCCGAGCTGCTCCCGGATGACCCGGAAGACATACCCGGAAACCGTCCCGAGACGGCTGGGCCGTCGACTTCCCGGACTGATGGTCAGGTTGGAACGTCCCTTGCCGACCACAGCACCTCCAGGCCCTCGGATTCTTCGCCAAGTACCCGTACCAACAGTCACTTCGACCGGCCGGGCGATGTGCCTACGCTCGTAGGCACAGTGACAAGCAGACCACTCAGCGTAGCGACATGGGGCCGTCTTGAACGCAGCAGAGAAGGATGCCGCCAGCGCACAGCCTCCGGGCGGCAAGCGTCTTGTCGTGTCCTGGCCGGAGCCGAAGGGCGTTTCCGCACCAAGTCTGGGGCTTCTCGCCCGAGCGCGCGCCGGGTGGGAGCGCTTCGTCGATTCCATGGAGGAGGACATGAGTGAGTGCTACGAGTACATCCCCCACAGGCTCCTTCGCCGCCGTGTGCGCGACATCGCGTCCGGTACTGAGGGCGTGCTGATGGCGGTGATCAACGAGAACGTCTCCGACACCGGCATCGAACGCTGGATGGAGCTCGCCTACATCCGCAAGGCCTCCGGCCGCGAGTTCACCACGGCAGTCACCAACATCGAGCCGGCCACCCACTGACCCTCAGGAGAGTCATGTCTACTCCGCTACCCCGAACAGCCCCCCAACCCCGGCCCCCCACTCCCCTCACCCCCACCCGCCCCGACCCCCGGACGCCCACCGGTCTAGAACTCTGACGCCCCTCTGGCGCCGGTATCAGCCCGAGAGGGCCGCCGGCCGCCGAGACCAGAGGAGCGCGTAGCGATCTCAGGCGCCCATCCGATCCCTGGGCTGCTCTGTTCGTCCTCTGGTGCGGGTATCAGCCCCGGGCGGTCGCCGGACGCTGAGACGACAGGAGCGCGTAGCGATCTGCTGCGTCTGGGTGCTCCGCAGGGGGCTCTGGTCAACATTTGGTGCAGGTAGTCGCGCCCCGACCCTGGACCAGGCCTGCAAGGGCCCGGATGCCCGGCCGGCCAAGGCCCGGCCCCTCGCCTCATCGCTGAGAGACCCGTCCCTCCCCCTTGGACCGTGCCGTTCTTTTGGGGGTTTCCCGGCAGTCCTTTGTCTTTCCGGGGCGGGTCGGTCGGTCAAGGGTCGCCGAAGGCGATCACGAAGTGACGCGACCGAAGGGAGCGCCCTTGAGGGACCGGCACGACACGGAAGGACGATGGGACTGACGGGAAACCCCCAAACCGACTCTGAGACCGCCCAGGGGGACACCGCTCCCCACCCCACCGGCCCGCACCTGGGGAGGCGGGTGGGCAGACACCGCCCGGCCCCCACCCCTCGAGGGGGAGATGGCGGGCCCGCGCCGCAAGCCGCGTACCGCGTACCGCGCCACCCCCCCCCGAAACGCCGACGGCCCCCTCGGCCGGAGCCGAGGGGGCCGTCGCAGGCGGAACGGGGGTCTCAGAGGCCCATCGCCGCCGAGAGGTCCTTCTTGATGCCGTCCAGGATCTCCTGGCCGCGGGTGCGGGCGCTCGCGAGGTCGGAGGCTTCGGCGACCGGGACCACTACCTCCAGGTAGCACTTGAGCTTGGGCTCCGTGCCGGACGGGCGGCAGATGACCCGGGCCTTGTAGTCGCCGTCCAGGTAGTAGCGCAGGCCGTCCGTGGGCGGGAGGGCGGCCGAACCGACCGACAGGTCCTCCGCCGAGACCACCCGCAGGCCCGCCAGGGAGGCCGGGGGCTCGGCGCGCAGCTGCGCCATGGCGTTGGCGATGACCGACAGGTCCGAGACGCGGACCGACAGCTGGTCGGTGTGGTGCAGGCCGTGGGCCATCGCCAGGTCGTCCAGCAGGTCGGTCAGGGTGCGGCCCTGCTCCTTGAGCTTCGAGGCGAGCTCGGCGACCAGCAGGGCGGCGGTGATGCCGTCCTTGTCGCGGACGCCCTCGGGGTCCACGCAGTAGCCGAGGGCTTCCTCGTAGCCGTAGCGCAGGCCCTCGACGCGGGCGATCCACTTGAAGCCCGTCAGGGTCTCCTCGTAGCCGACGCCCGCGGCCTCCGCGATCCGGCCGAGGAGGCTGGAGGAGACGATGGACTCCGCGAAGACGCCCCGGGCGCCCTTGTGGACCAGGTGGGCCGCCAGCAGCGCGCCGACCTCGTCGCCGCGCAGCATGCGCCAGCCGCCGTTGTCCGGGACGGCCACCGCGCAGCGGTCGGCGTCCGGGTCGTTGGCGATGACGATGTCCGGCTGGACCTCGGCGGCCTTCGCGAAGGCCAGGTCCATGGCGCCCGGCTCTTCCGGGTTCGGGAACGCGACCGTCGGGAAGGCCGGGTCGGGCTCGGCCTGCTCGGCGACGAGCACCGGGTCGGGGAAGCCGTGGCGGGCGAAGGCGGCCAGGACGACGTCCTTGCCGACGCCGTGCATGGCCGTGTAGACGGTCCGCGCGCCCCGGGGGGATCCGGGGGTCAGGACGGCGTCCGTGCGGGTCAGGTAGGCCTCCAGGACCTCCTCGTCGAGCTGGAGCCAGCCGTCCGAGGGCTGCGGTACGTCGGCCAGCGCGCCGACGGCCGCGATCTGCGCCGCGATCTCGGTGTCCGCGGGGGACACGATCTGCGAGCCGTCGCCGAGGTAGACCTTGTAGCCGTTGTCCCGGGGAGGGTTGTGGCTCGCGGTCACCTCGACGCCGGCGACGGCGCCGAGGTGCCTTATGGCGTACGCGAGGACGGGCGTCGGCAGCGGCCGGGGCAGGACGGCCGCGCGCAGTCCGGCGCCGGTCATCACGGCGGCGGTGTCGCGGGCGAAGTCCGCCGACTTGTAGCGCGCGTCGTAGCCGACGACGACGAGGCCGCCGGCGTGGCCCTGGGCCTTCAGGTAGGCCGCGAGGCCCGCCGCGGCCCGGATGACCACGGAACGGTTCATCCGCATCGGCCCGGCGCCGATCTCGCCGCGCAGTCCGGCGGTGCCGAACTGGAGCGTGCCGGAGAAGCGGTCCGCGAGCTCGGCCGTGTCGTTCGCGTCGATCAGGGCCGCGAGCTCCGCCGCCGTCTCCGGGTCCGGGTCCTCGGCCAGCCAGGTCCGGGCCCGGGCGAGGAGGTCGTCCTGTTCCTGCACTGCTTCCGCCTTACCTCTCGTACGTCGTCGTCGATCGTCGGTCGTCGATCAGATGCGGGCGAGGACCTGCGTCAGCAGCGTGCCCATGCGGGCGGCGGAGTCGCGGCCGGCCTGGAGGACCTCTTCGTGGTTCAGCGGCTCGCCGGACAGGCCCGCGGCCAGGTTGGTGACCAGGGAGATGCCGAGCACCTCGGCGCCGGCCTCGCGGGCGGCGATGGCCTCCAGCACGGTGGACATGCCGACCAGGTCGGCGCCCATTACGCGGATCATGTTGATCTCGGCCGGGGTCTCGTAGTGCGGGCCGGGGAACTGGACGTAGACGCCCTCTTCGAGGGTCTCGTCGATCTCCTTGCACATCGCGCGCAGGCGCGGGGAGTACAGGTCGGTGAGGTCGACGAAGTTCGCGCCGACGATCGGCGAGGTGGCCGTCAGGTTGAGGTGGTCGCTGATGAGGACCGGCTGGCCGGGCGCCATGCCCTGGCGGAGGCCGCCGCAGCCGTTGGTCAGGACGACGGTCTTGCAGCCGGCGGCGACGGCGGTGCGCACGCCGTGGGCGACGGCGGCGACGCCGCGGCCCTCGTAGAAGTGGGTCCGGCCGAGGAAGACCAGGGCGCGCTTGTCGCCGATCTTGTACGAGCGGATCTTGCCGCCGTGGCCCTGGACGGCGGCGGGGGGGAAGCCGGGCAGCTCGGTGACGAGGAACTCGGACTCGGGGGCGCCGAGCGCCTCTGCGGCGGGGGCCCAGCCGGAGCCCATGACGAGGGCGACATCGTGGGATTCGACGCCGGTGAGCTCGCGGAGGCGGGCGGCGGCGGCGTCGGCGGCGGCGAAGGGGTCGGTAACAGATGCGTTCACGCAGACGAGCGTAGCCGCTTATCGCCTACGCGCGTAGATGGCGCAGCTCACGGTGTTCGGATCGTTGCCTTGTCGTTTCCGCCGAATCGTCCCCCTCCGCCCGCGCGGGCCGGCCTCAGCAGGGGCGCTTGCGGAGTTCCATGACGTAGTCGTGCGGCGCGCCCGCCGATTCGGCGGCGTCCGCGATCTCGCCCAGGTAGCGCGCCGACGGCAGGCCGCCCTCGTAGCCGTTGAGGACGTAGCACCACGCCGCCTCCTCGCCGTCCAGGGTGTGGACGCGGATCCGCATGCGGCGGTAGATGTCGAGCCCGACACCCTCCCAGCGGTCCATGGAGTCCTCGTCCAGCGGGGCGATGTCGTAGAGCGCGACGAAGACCTGCTGGCGGGGGGCCTCCACGATGGTGGCGAGGGCACCCTCCCAGCCCATCTGCTCGCCGCCGAAGGTCAGCCGCCAGTCGTTGATCCAGCCCGTGCCGCGCAGCGGGGAATGGGGAGCGCGGCGCGTCATCAGCCGCGGGTCGAGGTTGCCGGCGTACGCGGCGTAGAGCGACATGAGGTCGAGGGTACGGGAGGGTCGCCCCGGCACGCGTGTCCGGATGGTGCGAGCACCTTGATGCGTGCGGGACAATGGGGCACGGAATGCATCCCCCGGGGAGGACCCCCGGACCGCCGGCCGGGGCGGCAGCCGGCCGGGTAGACGTGAGGCGGACTTTTCGTGACCCGGATCGTGATCATCGGCGGCGGACCCGGTGGGTATGAGGCGGCCCTGGTGGGCGCCCAGCTCGGCGCGGAGGTGACCGTCGTCGACTGCGACGGTCTGGGCGGGGCTTCGGTGCTGACCGACTGCGTGCCCTCGAAGACCCTCATCGCGACCGCCGAGGTCATGACGACCTTCGACTCGTCGTACGAGGAGCTGGGGATCGTCGTCGCGGACGACACACCGCACATCGAGCAGGCCGCGCGCGTCGTCGGCGTGGACCTCGGCAAGGTGAACCGGCGCGTGAAGCGCCTCGCGCTGGCCCAGTCCCACGACATCACCGCGTCCGTGACCCGGGCCGGCGCCCGCGTCATGCGCGGCCGCGGCAAGCTCGGCGGCCCGCAGGGCATCGACGGCACGCGGGACGTCATCGTCACCGCCGCCGACGGCACCGAGACGATCCTCACCGCCGACGCCGTGCTGATCGCCACCGGCGGGCACCCCCGCGAGATCCCGGACGCGATGCCCGACGGGGAGCGGATCCTGAACTGGACCCAGGTCTACGACCTGGAGGAGCTCCCCGAGGAGCTGATCGTGGTCGGTTCCGGTGTGACCGGTGCCGAGTTCGCCGGCGCGTACCAGGCCCTGGGCTCCCGGGTGACCCTGGTGTCCTCGCGCGACCGCGTGCTGCCGGGCGAGGACCCGGACGCGGCCGCCGTCCTGGAGGACGTCTTCCGCCGCCGCGGCATGAACGTCATCGGCCGTTCGCGCGCCGAGTCCGCCAAGCGCGTGGGCGACCGGGTCGAGGTCACCCTCTCCGACGGCCGTGTGATCACGGGTACCCACTGCCTGATGGCGGTCGGCGCGATCCCGAACACCAAGGACATGAACCTGGAGGAGTCCGGGGTCCGGCTCAAGGAGTCCGGGCACATCTGGACCGACAAGGTGTCGCGCACGTCCTCGCCGGGCGTCTACGCCGCCGGTGACGTGACCGGGGTCTTCGCGCTCGCCTCCGTCGCCGCCATGCAGGGGCGCATCGCGATGTACCACTTCCTCGGCGACGCGGTGGCCCCGCTGAACCTGAAGACGGTCTCCTCGAACGTCTTCACCGACCCCGAGATCGCCACCGTCGGCTACACCCAGGCCGACGTGGACGCCGGCAAGATCGACGCCCGTGTGGTGAAGCTGCCGCTGCTGCGCAACCCGCGCGCCAAGATGCAGGGCATCCGGGACGGGTTCGTGAAGCTGTTCTGCCGTCCGGGCACCGGGATCGTGGTGGGCGGCGTCGTCGTCTCGCCGCGCGCGAGCGAGCTGATCCACCCCATCTCGATCGCCGTCGACAACAACCTGACCGTCGAGCAGATCGCAAACGCGTTCACCGTGTACCCCTCGCTGTCCGGTTCGATCGCCGAAGTGGCCCGCCAGTTGCACACCCGCAAGGCGGGCGGCGAGGCGTAGGCGGCCCCGCCCCGATGCCCAACCGCCCCTTCCCGTACGCGGGTTGGGGCGGAGGCCGAGGTGGGGCGGGGGTGCGTGGTGGCGGGGGTCGGCAGCGGGCCGACCGCGTATACCACTTGCCGGGCCGCCGTATGGACAACTTCGGTATTCCGGCGCAAGGAGCTGAAAGCAGACGGTCGTTGGGGTTACTGTCAGTTTCGTGTTCGCTGCTGAACGTCGCCAATTGATCCTCGAAATGGTGCGGGCCAACGGTGCGGTATCGCTCCGTGAGCTCGCCCGTGTCGTCCAGACCTCCGAAGTGACCGTACGGCGGGACGTGCGGGCACTGGAGGCAGAAGGACTCCTCGACCGCCGGCACGGCGGTGCGGTCTTGCCGGGCGGTTTCACGCGGGAGTCCGGCTTTCCGCAAAAGTCCCATCTCGCCACGGCGGAGAAGACCGCCATCGCCGATGTCGCGGCCGGCCTCGTCGAAGAAGGCGAGGCCGTCGTCGTCGGCGCGGGCACCACGACCCAGGAGCTGGCCCGCCGGCTCGCGCGGGTGCCCGGTCTGACCGTCGTCACCAACTCGCTGCTCGTCGCCCAGGCGCTGGCGCACGCCAACCGGGTGGAGGTGGTGATGACCGGCGGCACGCTGCGCGGCTCGAACTACGCCCTCGTGGGCAGCGGCGCCGAGCAGTCCCTCCAGGGGCTGCGGGTCTCCCGGGCCTTCCTGTCCGGGAGCGGCCTGACCGCCGAGCGCGGGCTGTCCACGTCCAACATGCTCTCCGCGAGCGTGGACCGGGCGCTGGTGCAGGCGGCGGCGGAGGTCGTCGTACTGGCCGACCACACGAAGCTCGGCACGGACACGATGTTCCAGACCGTGCCGACCGACGTGATGACTCGGCTGGTGACGGACGAGCCCCCGCAGCACGACGAACGGGCCGCGACCGAGCTCCAGGCACTGGCCGACCAGGGCGTGCAGATCACCGTGGCCGGGTCGGCGCCGGTGGCCGGGGGCCACGGGGGCGCCGGGGAGGGCATGCCGGGGCGCAGGCCGCGCCGGGAGGCCCCGCTGCCGGTCCAGCGGCGCGGCGGGCCCACCGCCCAGCTGCGCAGCGCCCCCGCGTCGCTGCTGGAGCAGCAGGCCGGGGAGCGGGCGCGGGTCGCGGACATGCGGCGCCGCTAGGCCCTGTCCGGGGGTGCCGGGGCCCTGCGAGGCCGGAAGGGCGAAGGCCCCCGTCCGGGGTTCCGGGCGGGGGCCTTCGCGTGAGCGGGTGGGGCGTCAGTCCTTGATCTCGCAGATCGTGGCGCCCGAGGTGAGGGAGGCGCCGACCTCGGCGGTGAGGCCGACGATGGTGCCGGAGCGGTGCGCGTTCAGCGGCTGCTCCATCTTCATCGCCTCCAGGACGACGACCAGGTCGCCCTCGTTGACCTGCTGGCCCTCCTCGACCGCGACCTTGACGATCGTGCCCTGCATCGGGGACGCGAGGGTGTCGCCGGAGGCGGCCGGGCCGGACTTCTTGGCGGCGCGGCGCTTCGGCTTGGCACCGCCCGCGGCGGCCGTGCGGGCCAGGGTCATGCCCAGCGAGGACGGGAGGGAGACCTCCAGGCGCTTGCCGCCGACCTCGACGACGACCGTCTCGCGGCCCGGCTCGTCCTCGGTCTCCTCGGCCGCCGGAGCGGCGAAGGGCTTGATCTCGTTGACGAACTCCGTCTCGATCCAGCGGGTGTGGACCTTGAACGGGGTGCCGTCGGCCGGGGCGAAGGCCGGGTCGGCGACGACCGCGCGGTGGAAGGGGATGGCGGTGGCCATGCCCTCCACGTTGAACTCCGCCAGGGCGCGCGCGGCGCGCTGGAGGGCCTGCTCGCGGGTGGCGCCGGTGACGATCAGCTTGGCGAGCAGCGAGTCCCAGGCGGGGCCGATGACCGAGCCGGTCTCCACGCCCGCGTCCAGGCGGACGCCGGGGCCGGTCGGCGGGGCGAAGAGGGTGACGGTGCCGGGGGCGGGCAGGAAGTTGCGGCCCGGGTCCTCGCCGTTGATGCGGAACTCGAAGGAGTGGCCGCGCAGCTCCGGGTCGCCGTAGCCGAGCTCCTCGCCGTCGGCGATGCGGAACATCTCGCGGACCAGGTCGATGCCGGCGACCTCCTCGGTCACCGGGTGCTCGACCTGGAGGCGGGTGTTGACCTCCAGGAAGGAGATGGTGCCGTCGGTGCCGACGAGGAACTCGACGGTGCCCGCGCCGACGTAGCCGGCCTCCTTGAGGATGGCCTTGGACGCGGCGTAGAGCTCGGCGTTCTGGGCTTCCGTCAGGAAGGGGGCCGGGGCCTCCTCCACGAGCTTCTGGTGGCGGCGCTGGAGCGAGCAGTCGCGGGTGGAGACGACGACCACGTTGCCGTGCGAGTCCGCGAGGCACTGGGTCTCGACGTGGCGCGGCTTGTCGAGGTAGCGCTCGACGAAGCACTCGCCGCGGCCGAAGGCGGCCACGGCCTCGCGCACGGCGGACTCGTAGAGCTCCGGCACCTCTTCGAGGTTGCGGGCGACCTTGAGGCCGCGGCCGCCACCGCCGAAGGCGGCCTTGATGGCGATGGGCAGGCCGTGCTCCTGGGCGAACGCGACGACCTCGTCGGCGCCGGAGACGGGGTCGGGGGTGCCCGCGACGAGGGGGGCCCCGGCGCGCTGGGCGATGTGGCGGGCGGCCACCTTGTCGCCGAGGTCGCGGATGGCCTGCGGCGGCGGGCCGATCCAGGTCAGGCCGGCGTCGAGCACGGCCTGGGCGAAGTCGGCGTTCTCGGAGAGGAAGCCGTATCCGGGGTGGATGGCGTCCGCACCGGAGTCCGCGGCGGCCTGCAGGACCTTCGCGATGTCGAGGTAGCTGGCTGCCGGGGTGTCACCGCCCAACGCGAAAGCTTCGTCTGCCGCGCGGACGTGCAGGGCGTCCCGGTCCGGATCGGCGTAGACGGCTACGCTTGCGATTCCGGCATCCCGGCAGGCCCGAGCAACGCGGACAGCGATTTCGCCACGGTTGGCGATGAGCACCTTGCGCACGATGGCTCCCTCCTTGAAACAAGCTGAGTTTAGGGACTGCCGACACGGCCTTACGACCCTTCCCCGGTGGTGACCTTGCCCACACGGAGCGTGATTCGAGTGCCCCTTGAGTGCGAAATCCCGTGTGTCGCCCCAGGTCAGGGTGATCCCCGACTGCACAGTAACCCCGTGGAGAGGGGAAGGTCTCTGTTCGGCGGGTCAGCGGCCCCCGCTGATTCTTTGTGGAGTCCCTACGAACGGCCTATGCATTCTTTGAGTGAGAGCCGTCACGGTCGCCCGCGCGGCGCCTTCCCGTAACGAAGCGGGCCCGGACTCTTGTCCGAAGGTTTACTCGTTAGTAGCCTCCCAGGCGTCGAACACGCTTGTGGCGTGGGAGGGATGGGGGCGTCGTGCTGCGCAGACTCGTGGCGGGGCTGGCCGCGATCGCGCTCGTCGCGGAGGCCGCCGTACTCGTGCTCGTCCACCTCGTGCTGGGCCGGGCGACCGAAGCCCAGTCGATGTCCATCGCGGGCATGGATTCGGATGTCATGGCCACGGCAACCTACGGGATGGGGGCCGGCATGGGCGCCTTCCTCCTGCTGTGCGCCGTCCTGGCCGCCGTCGCCGCCCTGCGGGACCGCCCGCCGGGCCGTGCCGCCCGCGTCGTGCTCGTCGTCGCCGCCGTCACCCACGGGGTGCTCGGCGCCCTCGCCGTGGGACTCGTCGGCTGGGGTGCCTTCGCGGCGACGATGGTGATCCTGTGCCTGCTCGTGCTGACCCTGATGCTCCACGCCGGGCCGGCGGCCGGGCCGGCCGAGCGGCCCGGTGAGAGCCTCAGGCCCACAGGTCCGTGATGGAGACGTCCAGTTCGCCCAGCAGGGAGCGCAGCAGCGGCAGCGACAGGCCGATGACGTTGCCCGGGTCCCCGTCGATGCCGTCGATGAACGGCGCCGACAGGCCGTCCAGGGTGAACGCCCCGGCCACGTGCAGCGGCTCGCCGCTGGCCACGTACGCCGCCACCTCCGCGTCCGTCGGCTCGCCGAAGCGGACCGTCGTGGAGGCCGTCGCCGACACCTGACGGCCGGTGGCCGTGTCGATCACGCAGTGGCCCGTGCGCAGCACCCCGGCCCGGCCGCGCATCGACTTCCAGCGGGCGGTGGCGTCGGCCGCGTCGGCCGGCTTGCCGAGCGCCTCGCCGTCCAGCTCCAGCACGGAGTCGCAGCCGATCACCAGCGCGCCCGCGGCCTCCTCCAGGCCCGCCACCACGCCCGCCTTGGCCTCGGCCAGGGCCAGCGCCAGGCCGGCCGGTTCGTCGTGGTCCAGGGTGTCCTCGTCGAAGCCGCTGACGATCACGTGCGGGGCGAGCCCGGCCTGCCGCAGCAGGTTCAGCCGGGCGGGCGAGGCGGAGGCGAGGACGAGCGTGCGTACGGTCATGGGGGCCATCGTAGGGCGGCCGCCGGGACCGTCGCCGGGCCGCCCCAGGGGGTGTCCGGCGGATCACGGCCGGGCCCGGGTCCGCCGGGCACCCCCTAGAACGGGGGCACGCCGAGGACGTACACCGCGATCACCATCGCCAGTACGAGGACCACGAGCATCCGCCGGAGCATCGCCTGGGCGTCGCGCATGTCCTTCGGGGGCTCGTTCTTCGGGTCTGACCAGAGCATGCTCCGATCCTGGCCCCCGGTACGCCGGTGGCGCCTGAGTACGGGTACTCAGGCGCCACCGTCCGTTCGCGCCATCTTCCGGAACGCGGGGCTCAGCCCCGTCCGGGCCAGTACGTACGGCCCCACGCGCGCGGCCCGGGCAGCATCTGGCGCCGCCGGGCCACCCGGCTCGGCGAGGCCCACTCGTCCGGGATCCGGGGCGCGCCCGACGGGGCCGAGGCCAGCGCCGCCGCGCGCGCTTGGACCACCGCCAGTGCGGCGGCCAGCTCCTCGGGGGTCGGGTTGCCCTTGACGACCTTGATCACCACAGAGTCCTCCTGGAGGGCCTAGAGGGGGATGTTGCCGTGCTTCTTCGGGGGCAGCGACTCCCGCTTCGTACGCAGCTGGCGCAGCCCCTTCACCACGTGGGCGCGGGTCTCGGACGGCATGGTCACCGCGTCGATGTAACCGCGCTCGGCGGCCGTGTAGGGGTTGAGCAGGGTGTCCTCGTACTCGGTGATGAGCCGTGCCCTGGTCTCCTCCACCTCCTCCGGAGCGGCCTCCGCGATGGTGCGCCGGTGCAGGATGTTCACCGCGCCCTGCGCGCCCATGACGGCGATCTGGGCGGTCGGCCAGGCCAGGTTCAGGTCCGCGCCGAGGTGCTTGGAGCCCATGACGTCGTAGGCGCCGCCGAAGGCCTTGCGCGTGATGACGGTGATGAGGGGGACGGTGGCCTCGGCGTACGCGTAGATCAGCTTCGCGCCGCGCCGGATGATTCCGTTGTACTCCTGGTCGGTGCCGGGCAGGAAGCCCGGGACGTCGACGAACGTCAGCACCGGGATGTTGAAGGCGTCGCACGTCCGGACGAACCGCGCGGCCTTCTCGGAGGCGTTGATGTCCAGGCAGCCGGCGAACTGCATCGGCTGGTTGGCGACGACGCCCACCGGGTGTCCCTCGACCCGGCCGAAGCCGGTGAGGATGTTCGGCGCGAACAGGGACTGGGTCTCCAGGAACTCCGCGTCGTCCAGCACGTGCTCAATGACAGTGTGCATGTCGTACGGCTGGTTCGCACTGTCCGGGATCAGGACGTCGAGTTCCAGGTCGGTGTCCGAGACCTCGGTGTCCGCCTCCTCGGGGAAGGCGGGCGGCTCGGAGAGGTTGTTCGACGGCAGGTACGCCAGCAGCGACTTGACGTACTCGATCGCGTCCTTCTCGTCACCGGCCATGTGGTGGGCGACGCCGGACGTGCTGTTGTGCGTGCGCGCCCCGCCCAGCTCCTCGAAGCCGACGTCCTCGCCGGTGACCGTCTTGATGACGTCCGGGCCGGTGATGAACATGTGCGAGGTCTGGTCGACCATGACCGTGAAGTCGGTGATGGCCGGGGAGTACACGGCTCCGCCGGCGCAGGGCCCCACGACCAGGCTGATCTGCGGGATCACGCCCGAGGCGTGGACGTTGCGGCGGAAGATCTCGCCGTACATGCCCAGGGCGCTGACGCCCTCCTGGATGCGGGCGCCGCCGGAGTCGTTGATCCCGACGACCGGGCAGCCGGTCTTCAGGGCGAAGTCCATCACCTTGATGATCTTCTGGCCGTAGACCTCGCCGAGGGCCCCGCCGAAGACGGTGAAGTCCTGCGAGAACACGGCCACCGGGCGGCCGTCCACCGTGCCGTAGCCCGTGACGACGCCATCGCCGTAGGGGCGGGTCTTCTCCAGTCCGAAGTTGGTCGACCGGTGCCGGGCGAACTCGTCCAGCTCTACGAAGGACCCCTCGTCCAGCAGCAACGCCACTCGCTCACGTGCCGTCAGCTTGCCCTTGGCGTGCTGCTTCTCGACGGCACGCTCGGAACCGGCGTGTGTGGCTTCCTCGACGCGGCGCCGCAGGTCCGCGAGCTTGCCCGCGGTCGTGTGCATGTCGATCGGCTCTGAGGGTTGGGACATCGGGGTCGCGGCTCCCTGTGTGGTGTCAACTGCCTGGTCAATTGATTGACTGCTGCTGGCTACTGGTGCGTAGCGTATCGGCGGGCATGGCGCTCGGCAGTGCGGCGTTTGACACACCTACATTGGGTTGCATGACTCCACAAGATGCTTCAGCCGGAGCGGGCCAGGGCCGCTGGTCGAGCCTGGACCGCCCGCCCCTGAACGCCTCCGCGCTCTCCAGGGCGCTCGTCACGCCGGACGGTCTGTGGACCTCCCTGGAGGTCGTCGCCGCCACCGGGTCCACCAACACCGATCTCGCGGCCCGGGCCGCGGAACTGCCCGAGGGCGCCGTGCTGGTCGCCGAGGAGCAGACGGCCGGGCGCGGCCGGCTGGACCGCAGCTGGGTCGCGCCGGCCCGGTCGGGGCTGTTCTTCTCCGTTCTGTTCAAGCCGGGCGCGGGCGTACCGCAGGAGCGGTGGGGGTGGCTGCCGCTGCTGGCCGGGGTGGCCACCGCGGCCGGGCTGTCGCGGGGCGCGGGCGTGGACACCGCGCTCAAGTGGCCGAACGACCTGCTGGTGAACGTGGAGGGTGAGGAGCGCAAGGCCGGCGGCATCCTCGCGGAGCGGGTCGAGGACGGGGTGGTCCTCGGCATCGGCCTCAACGTCACCTTGACGGAGGACGAGCTCCCCGTACCGGCGGCCGGGTCGCTGGCCCTGGCCAAGGCGTCGGTGACCGACCGGGAGCCGCTGCTGAAGGCCGTGCTGCGGTCGCTGGAGGAGTGGTACGGGCGCTGGCGCGACGCGGCGGGCGACCCGGCGGAAAGCGGCCTCCAGGAGGCCTACGCGGCCGGCTGCGCGACGCTGGGCCGCCACGTCCGCGCGGACCTGCCGGGCGGGCGCGAGCTCACCGGAACGGCCGAAGCGCTGGACGCGGACGGGCGGCTGGTGATCCGTACGGCCGACGACGCCCGTGAGGCGGTGGGCGCGGGGGACGTGGTGCACCTGAGGTCGGTGAGGTGACACCGGAGGTCCGGGGGTCCGCCCCCGGACCTCCGCGGCGTTGCCCGCACGTGCGGGGCCGGAACTGGGGGAGTGAGCTACGGCACACCTGCCGTATGGTTTAGGCGATCCCGGTCCTCCCGGTGATCACCCGGTTCGGCAGCGCGCACGGAATGGACAGGAGGCGGCCCTTGACCGTCGACGACTCTACGTCCAGCGCGTCCCCGTCCGGTTCCGGTTCCGCGTCCGGTTCCGCGTCCGGCTCCGCGTCCGGTTCCGGCGGGAATCCGGGCACCCCGATCGGGCGGGACCAGCACACGCCCTTCCACGAGGTCGACCACGCGGCGCAGCCGACGGCCGACCCGCTCGCCATCCGGCTGGAGCAGCTGATCCTGGGCGCCGAGCGGCGGTACACGCCGTTCCAGGCGGCCCGGAGCGCGGGTGTGTCGATGGAGCTGGCCTCGCGGTTCTGGCGGGCCATGGGCTTCGCGGACATCGGGCAGGCCAAGGCCCTGACGGAGGCCGACGTACTGGCGCTGCGGCGCCTGGCCGGTCTGGTGGAGGCGGGGCTGCTGAGCGAGCCGATGGCGGTGCAGGTGGCCCGGTCCACCGGGCAGACCACCGCCCGGCTGGCCGAATGGCAGATCGATTCCTTCCTGGAGGGGCTGACGGAGCCGCCCGAGCCGGGCATGACCCGTACGGAGGTCACGTACCCGCTGGTCGAGCTGCTGCTGCCGGAGCTGGAGGAGTTCCTCGTCTACGTGTGGCGCCGCCAGCTGGCGGCGGCGACCGGCCGGGTGGTGCAGGTCGCGGACGACGAGGAGATGGTCGACCGGCGCCTCGCGGTGGGCTTCGCGGACCTGGTGGGCTTCACCCGGCTGACGCGGCGGCTGGAGGAGGAGGAACTCGGCGAGCTGGTCGAGGCCTTCGAGACGACGGCGGCGGACCTGGTGGCCGCGCACGGCGGCCGGCTGATCAAGACGCTGGGCGACGAGGTGCTGTACTGCGCCGACGACGCGGCGACGGCGGCCGAGATCGCGCTGCGGCTGATCGAGACCATGGAGGCGGACCCGCAGATGCCGGAACTGCGCGTCGGCATCGCCTTCGGCACGGTCACGACCCGGATGGGCGACGTCTTCGGGACGACGGTGAACCTGGCGAGCCGGCTGACCTCCATAGCCCCCAAGGACGCGGTGCTGGTCGACGGGGCGATGGCCGAGGAGCTGAGCCGGACGGGCGCCGCGCCGAAGTCCGAGAAGGACGCCGAGAACGAGGAGGGCGGCGGCGCGTACCGCTTCGCGCTCCAGCCCATGTGGCAGCGGCCGGTTCGCGGCCTCGGGGTCGTCGAGCCCTGGTCGCTGACGCGGAGGACACCTAAGATCCCCGGGTAACGATCGTTAACCGGGAGGGTGGCAGGATGTCTGAGCAGCGCTTCGGAGAGTTCGTGGCGGTGCGGCGGCACGGTGACGGCGACGTGGTCGCCGAGCTCGTGCTGGACCGGCCGAAGGCGATGAACGCCGTCTCCACGGAGATGGCGCGCTCGATCTCCGCCGCGTGCGCCGCGCTCGCCGCGGACCCCGGCGTACGGGTCGTCGTACTGACCTCCACCCATGAGCGCGCGTTCTGCGTCGGCGCGGACCTCAAGGAGCGCAACTCCTTCTCGGACGCCGATCTGGTGCGCCAGCGTCCCACCACCCGGGGGGCGTACGGGGGCGTGCTGGAGCTGCCGATGCCGACGGTCGCGGCGGTGCACGGCTTCGCGCTGGGCGGCGGCTTCGAGCTGGCACTGGCCTGCGACGTGATCGTGGCCGACGAGACGGCCGTGGTCGGGCTGCCCGAGGTGTCGGTCGGAGTGATCCCGGGCGGCGGCGGTACGCAGCTGCTGCCGCGCCGCGTCGGCGCGGCGCGGGCCGCCGAGCTGATCTTCACGGCCCGCCGGGTGGAGGCGGCCGAGGCCCTGTCCCTGGGCCTGGTCGACGAGGTCGCCCCGGCGGGCGGGGACCGCGCGCGGGCCCTGGAGCTGGCCGCGGCGATGGCGGCGAACTCCCCCGTCGGGCTGCGCGCCGCCAAGCGGGCGCTGCGGCTGGGACACGGGATGGACCTTGCGGCGGGGCTGGAGATCGAGGACGCGGCCTGGCGGACGGTGGCCTTCTCGGGGGACCGGGCGGAGGGAGTGGCGGCCTTCAACGAGAAGCGCAAGCCGAACTGGCCGGGGGAGTAGTCGGCGGCTGCCCGGAGCGGCTACTTGGGGTGACCTTCGGTCACCCCAAGCGGGGCTAACTATCACTAAATCGGATAAAACTCCCTAGTCTGGGGTGATGGGAGTTGACGGGCGGCTTCGGGCCGTCGTGGCACTCGCGCAGGCCATGGCGGCGGCCAGCGCGCCGCGGGACAGCGTCCGGGCAGCCGCGCGGGGTGCCCGGCTGGCGATGGACGGCTCGTTCGCCGCGATCTCGGCCTGGGAGCGCGAGCGGGGGCGGCTGCGGGTCCTGGTGAACGAGGGCGAGCGGCGGGCCGGGGAGGAGGAGTTCCCCGAGGACGAGTCCTATCCCGTGCACGACTTCCCCGAGATCACCGAGTTCCTGCACGAGCGCTGGGCGGGCGGCGGCGGCCCGCACGCCTGGGTCGAGAGCGCCGTCGGCGACCGCCCGGGCCGCCGCGGCGACGCCCTGCGCCGGCGCGGACGCGGGACGTGCGTGGTCGCGCCGGTCGTGCTCAGCGGGCGGGCCTGGGGCGAGCTGTACGTGGCCCGGGACGAGGGGCTGCCGGACTTCGACGAGGACGACGCGGAGTTCGCGGCGGTGCTGGCGGCGGTGGTGGCGGCCGGGCTCGCGCAGAACGAGCGCCTGGAGGAGGCCCGGCGCCTCGCCTTCACCGATCCGCTGACCGGCCTGGCCAACCGGCGGGCCGTGGACATGCGGCTGGACGAGGCCCTGGAGGAGCACCGGCGCAGCGGGGCGGTGGTGAGCCTGGTGGTGTGCGACCTGAACGGCCTCAAGCGGGTCAACGACACCCTGGGGCACGCGACGGGTGACCGGCTGCTGGAGCGGTTCGGGTCGGTGCTGAGCCTGTGCGGGGCGATGCTGCCGGGGGCGCTGGTCGCGCGGCTGGGCGGGGACGAGTTCTGCCTGGTCAGCGCGGGGCCGTCGGCGGACGAGGTGGTCCGGGTCACCGGCGAGGTGTGCGTACGGGCGGCCGAGCTGGAGCTGGGCGAGGGGGTGGCGTGCGGGGTCGCCTCCACGGGGGACCCGATCGGGCCGGTGAAGTCCTCGCGGCGGCTGTTCCGGCTGGCGGACGCGGCGCAGTACAAGGCGAAGGCGGCGCGGTCGGCGGAGCCGGTGGTCGCGGGGCGCGACACGGCGGTGGTCCGCCTGGCCGACGCCGCGGCCGCCCGCGAGGGCCGCGGGGAGCGGCGCCGCTTCCGGGGTCGGCAGTAGGGGGCGGGGCGGGGGCGGGCCCGCGCCGCAGAGTGCGTGGCGCCGCGCCCGCACCGCACCCGGGCGCCAGGCCGTGGACCGTGGGTGCGGCGGGTTGGAAATGGAGGGGTGACATGAAGGGATTCAGTCCGTAGGGTGCTGAATATGGATATGCACACTGTCGTGGTGGGGACGTCCGGGACCACCGCCGAGGACGTCATCGCCGTCGCCCGCGGCAACGCGCGGGTCGAGCTGTCCGCCGAAGCGCTGGAAGCGCTCGGCCGCGCTCGCGAGATCGTCGACGCGCTCGCCGCCAAGCCCGAGCCCGTCTACGGGGTCTCCACCGGCTTCGGGGCGCTCGCCTCCCGGCACATCAGCCCCGAGCTGCGCGCGCAGCTCCAGCGCAACATCGTCCGTTCGCACGCCGCCGGCATGGGCCCGCGCGTCGAGCGGGAGGTCGTCCGCGCCCTGATGTTCCTGCGTCTGAAGACGGTGGCCTCCGGGCACACCGGCGTGCGGCCCTCGGTCGCGCAGACCATGGCCGACCTGCTCAACGCCGGGATCACCCCCGTCGTCCACGAGTACGGCTCCCTCGGCTGTTCCGGCGACCTCGCGCCGCTCTCCCACTGCGCCCTCGCGCTCATGGGCGAGGGTGACGCCGAGGGCCCCGACGGCACCGTCCGCCCCGCCGGCGAGCTGCTCGCCGAGCACGGCATCGAGCCCGTCGAGCTCCGCGAGAAGGAGGGCCTCGCCCTCCTCAACGGCACCGACGGCATGCTCGGCATGCTGGTGATGGCCCTCGCCGACCTCGACACGCTGTACAAGTCCGCCGACATCACCGCCGCGCTGACCCTGGAGGCGCTGCTCGGCACCGAGAAGGTGCTCGCGCCCGAGCTGCACGCCATCCGCCCGCACCCCGGCCAGGGCGCCTCCGCCGCCAACATGGCCGCCGTGCTGAAGGGCTCCGGGCTCACCGGGCACTTCCAGGAGGAGTCCGCCCCGCGCGTGCAGGACGCCTACTCCGTGCGCTGCGCCCCGCAGGTCGCCGGCGCGGGCCGCGACACCATGGCGCACGCCGCCCTCGTCGCCTCCCGGGAGCTGGCCTCGGCCGTCGACAACCCGGTCGTGCTGCCCGACGGCCGCGTGGAGTCCAACGGCAACTTCCACGGCGCGCCCGTGGCGTACGTACTGGACTTCCTGGCCATCGCCGCCGCGGACCTCGGCTCCATCGCCGAGCGGCGCACCGACCGGCTGCTCGACAAGAACCGCAGCCACGGTCTGCCGCCGTTCCTCGCGGACGACGCCGGCGTCGACTCCGGTCTGATGATCGCCCAGTACACGCAGGCCGCCCTGGTCAGCGAGATGAAGCGGCTCGCCGTGCCGGCGTCCGCCGACTCCATCCCCTCCTCCGCCATGCAGGAGGACCACGTCTCCATGGGCTGGTCGGCGGCGCGCAAGCTGCGTACCGCGGTCGACAACCTGACCCGGATCGTCGCCATCGAGCTGTACGCGGCCACCCGCGCCATCGAGCTGCGCCACGGGCTCACCCCGGCGCCGGCCAGTCAGGCCGCGATCGCGGCGGTGCGGGCCGCGGGCGTCGAGGGCCCCGGTCCGGACCGCTTCCTCGCGCCGGACCTGGCCGCCGCCGACGCCTTCGTGCGCGCGGGCGGGCTCGTCGCGGCCGTCGAGCCGGTGACCGGCCCCCTCGCCTGATCCGGAGCGGGAGCAAGGGCAGGAGAAGGGCCGCACCCCGTTGGGGGGTGCGGCCCTTCCGCTGTGTCTAGAGGCTGCGGGAGCGGCGTACGGAGAAGGCCACGAAGCCCGCGCCGAGGCCCAGGCAGAGGGTGCCGCCCAGCACGTAGGGGGTGGTGTCGACGCTGCCGGTGTCGGCGAGCGAGAGGACGGTGATGCCGGCGGGCCGTTCGTCGGAGACGCCGGCGATGGTCCCCGTGCCCGTACCGGTGCCGGTGCCGGTGCCGGTGCCGGGGTCGGCGTCGCCGTCGTCCGTGCCGGTGCCCGAGACGGTTCCGGTGTTGGCGGCGGCGGGCGCGCCCGGGGTGCCCTCGGACAGGCCGGGGGCGGTGGCGTTCGCCGACGGGACGAACCAGAGGGCGGCGAGGAGGGTGGTCGCCCCGAGGGCGGTGAGCAGAGGTCGACGTGCGGACACGGTGCGATCCCCCTTGCGGAAGCAGCGAATTGGCCGTGTGCGCAGATGCTAGTGAAAGGGGCGGGTCGCGGGAAAGTCGAGGCTGTCGCGGGCTTACTCTCCGTCGTATGAACCCTTCTGATGCATCACGATACGTACGACTTCGGGTGGATTTGGTGCTGGAGGTGTCGGACTCCGACGCCCTCATCGGCGCGGCCCTCGCGCACATCAAGGCCGACGAGTTCATGCCGGACGAGGAGCGCGCGCACGCGGAGTCGGCCGTCATGGAGGACGAATCGGAGGCCCTGGCCTACCTCGTCGACCCCACCGACCTGGTCGCCGAGCTGACCGGAGTCGAGCTGGCGCAGGCCTCCTGGAGCAGTGAACCGGTCGAATACGACCCCGAGTCCCTGGAGTGGGACCTCGACGAGGAAGATGGTGCTTTCGAAGAAGGGGCCGACAACGCCTGACCGTGGGGTTGCACACATTCGAACGGAATGTGGAACCGAACCGCGTCGTTAACGCGTTGTCAGGACGAGCAGGGGGCGTCGCCCCCTGCCCGGCCCGATCCCGGGATCGCAGCCCGGGGTTTCACGGCAACGATGGAGTGACGTGTGAGGACGTACAGCATGCGGCGGAGAAGGTCCCTGGTGGCCGTGTCCGCCGTACTCGGTGGCGTACTGATGCTTTCGGCCTGCAATGACGGGGGCGGCGAAAAGTCTCAGGGCAGCTCGGAAGCGGGCAAGTCGCAGGCGGAGGTCGACGCGGCTGCGGCCAAGGACGCCTCCAAGGCCCGAATAGCCATCACGCCCAAGGACGGCTCCACCAATGTCCCGCTGAACGACGGGACGAACGTCGCCGTCACCGACGGCACGCTCACGAAGGTCGAGCTGAAGAGCTCCGACGGTTCGGCCGTCACGGGCAAGATCGCCGCCGACGGCAAGAGCTGGAAGCCGGACGCCGCGCTGAAGCGCTCCACCAAGTACGCCCTCGCCGCGACCGCGAAGGACGAGGCCGGGCGCGAGGCGCACGAGAACGCCTCCTTCACCACCCTCTCCCCGGAGAACAGCTTCGTCGGCTCCTTCGTGCCGGAGGAGGGCGAGACGGTCGGCGTGGGCATGCCGGTCTCGATCACCTTCAACAAGCCGATCAAGGACCAGAAGGCCGTCCAGGCGGCCATCAGCGTCACCTCCAGCAGCGGCCAGGAGGTCGTCGGCCACTGGTTCGGCAACCAGCGCCTGGACTTCCGCCCCGAGCAGTACTGGCAGGCGAACTCCACCGTCACCCTGAAGCTCGCCCTCCAGGGCGTCCAGGGCGCGCCCGGCATCGTCGGCGCGCAGAACAAGACCGTCACCTTCAAGATCGGCCGGAGCCAGGTCTCCACCGTCGACGTGAAGGCGAAGACGATGACGGTCACCCGTGACGGACAGGTCCTCAAGACCATCCCGATCTCGGCCGGTTCCCCCGAGAACCCCACCTACAACGGCCAGATGGTGATCTCCGAGAAGTTCAAGGAGACCCGGATGGACGGCTCGACCGTGGGCTTCACGAACAAGGAGGGCAAGGGCGAGTACGACATCAAGGACGTCCCGCACGCGATGCGGCTGTCCACGTCCGGCACCTTCATCCACGGCAACTACTGGGGCGCCGACTCGATCTTCGGCAAGGTCAACACCAGCCACGGCTGTGTCGGTCTGAACGACGCCAAGGGCGCCAACGACCCGAACCAGCCCGGCGCCTGGTTCTTCGACAACTCGCTCATCGGCGACGTCGTCACCGTGGTGAACTCCCCGGACAAGACCATCAAGCCGGACAACGGCCTCAACGGCTGGAACATGTCGTGGGCCGAGTGGAAGGCCGGCCCGTCGGCCTGACGCCACGGCAGCGGTACGGACGGACGGCGGGGAGCCCGGAAGGGCTCCCCGCCGTCCGGCGTTTGAGGGGCGCGCAGCGGCTCGTCCTGGACCGCGGCGGGGAGATGGCCATGGTCGCGGCGGTCACCCCGGCCGGGGAGGTGGCCGCGTACACGGTGCTCGTGCGGCCGGACCCGCAGGGCCCGCGCGCCCTCCAGTACGACACCGTCGTCGTCCCCGGCCACCGGGGCCACGGCCTGGGCCGCGCGGTCAAGCTGCGCATGGAGGCGTACGCCGCCGAGCACCTCCCGGGGCTGCGCCGCATCGGCACCACGGTGGCCGACGAGAACGCCCCGATGCTGGCCGTGAACGAGTCCCTCGGCTACCGCCGCGAACGCGGCGCGGGCCTCTTCCAGCTCACGCTCTGATCCCTACGCCCTCTGATCCCTACGCCCGGTCTTCGGCGGGCCGCTGGGCCGACACCGGGGACACCGGCGGAGCCGTCCAGGACGACAGCAGCCGCAGGGCGTCCGCCGAGGGCGAGCCCGGCTCGGCGTGGTAGGTCACCAGGAACTGCGCCGGGTCGTCGGGCAGCGTCAGCGTCTCGAAGGCCAGCTCCAGCTCGCCCACGATCGGGTGCCGCAGCCGCTTCACCCCGTGCGTCTTGTCGGCCACCGTGTGTGCCGCCCACAGCCGGCGGAACTCCTCGTTCTTCACCGACAGCTCCCCGACCAGCGCGGACAGCCGCTCGTCGTCGGGGTGCTGGCCCGCGTACAGCCGCAGGTTGCTGACGACCTCGCAGGCCCGGCACTCCCAGTCGGCGTACAGCTCGGCCGTCGCCGGATCCAGGAACACCAGCCGCACCAGGTTCCGCTCCGCCGCCGGCAGCGCCCCGAAATCCCCGAAGACGGCCGCGGCGAGCGGGTTCCAGCCGATCACGTCCTGCCGCCGCCCCACCAGGTACGCCGGTACGCCCTCCATCGCCGCCAGCAGCGTGCGCAGCTCCGGCCGGACCTGCTGGGGGCGGGCCGGGCGGCCGGCGCGGCGGGTGCGGGGGCTCGCGAGGTGGTTCAGGTGCGCCGACTCGGTGCCGCTCAGGCGCAGCGCACGCGCGATGGCGTCCAGCACCTCCGCCGACACGTTCTGGCCGTGCCCCTGCTCCAGGCGGGTGTAGTACGCCACCGACACCCCGGCCAGCTGCGCCAGTTCCTCCCGGCGCAGCCCCGGCACCCGGCGCCGACGCCCGTGGTCGGGCAGGCCCACGTCCGCGGGGCGCAGCCGGGCTCGGCAGCTGCGCAGGAAGTCCCCGAGTTCGGCTCGCTGATCAAGCTGGTCCATACCGCAAGTATCCCCGGCGCGCGCGCCCCGAGCGGGGCTCAGCCTGACCCCGTCAGGGGTAGGTCCAGCAGTCCTAGGCTCGACAGGGGGCTGGGTGGGCCGCGCCGGGAGGGGCATCGTGGGGACGTC
The DNA here is from genome assembly GCF_055602105.1 of Streptomyces sp. NPDC037421. Classification (NCBI taxonomy): domain Bacteria; kingdom Bacillati; phylum Actinomycetota; class Actinomycetes; order Kitasatosporales; family Streptomycetaceae; genus Streptomyces; species Streptomyces sp. NPDC037421. The sequence goes on along the minus strand of NZ_JBVJWV010000006.1, from coordinate 85,269 downwards.
GCAGAACGGACGCCCCGGCCCGCCCGCCACACAGCGGACCGCCCCGCCGGGCGTCCTCGTCCGAGGAGAGCACCCCATGTCCGTCACCCAGGCAGCCGCCTACGCCGCCCCCGCCCCCAAGGCTCCGCTGGAGCGCACCACGGTCCCGCGCCGCCCGGTCGGTGAGCACGACGTACTCATCGAGATCAAGTTCGCCGGCATCTGCCACTCCGACATCCACCAGGCCCGCGACGGCTGGGGCGAGGGCATCTTCCCGATGGTCCCGGGCCACGAGATCGCCGGTGTCGTCACCGAAGTCGGCTCGGGCGTCTCGAAGTTCGCGGTCGGCGACCAGGTCGGCGTCGGCTGCCTGGTCGACTCCTGCCGCGAGTGCGAGTACTGCCTCGCCGGGCAGGAGCAGCACTGCGTCCGGGGCGCGACCGGCACGTACAACGCCCTCGACCGGAACGGCGAGCCCACGTACGGCGGTTACTCCACGCACCTCGTCGTCGACGAGAACTACGCCGTCCGCATCCCCGAAGGGCTCTCCCTCGAGGTCGCCGCGCCGCTGCTGTGCGCCGGCATCACCCTGTACTCGCCGCTCAAGCACTGGCAGGCGGGCCCCGGCAAGAAGGTCGCGGTCGTCGGCCTCGGCGGGCTCGGCCACATGGGAGTGAAGATCGCCGCCGCGCTCGGCGCCGAGGTGACCGTCCTGTCCCAGTCGCTGCGCAAGAAGGACGACGGCCTGCGGCTGGGCGCCGCGCACTACTACGCGACCAGCGACGAGGCCACCTTCGAGGAGCTGAAGGGCCGCTTCGACCTGATCGTGTCCACCGTGTCCGCGCCGCTCGGCCTGGACCGGTACCTGTCCCTGCTGCGGGTCGGCGGCGCGCTGGTGAACGTGGGCGCGCCCGAGGAGCCGGTGGAGCTGAACCTGTTCTCCGTCATCGGCGGCAACAAGACCCTCGCCGGGTCGATGATCGGCGGCATCGCCGAGACGCAGGAGATGCTGGACTTCTGCGCGGAGCACGGCCTGGGCTCGGACATCGAGGTGATCCGCGGCGAGGACATCAACGACGCCTACGAGCGGGTCCTGTCCAGTGACGTCCGCTACCGGTTCGTCATCGACGCCTCGACCATCTGATCCGCCGCCCGCCCCAGCGCCTCCCGCAGCCTGTCCCGGGCGGCCGTCTGCACGGCGATCCGGGCCTCCAGGACGGCGAGCCGCTCCCGGGCCACCGCCAGCCCCTTGGCCGACGGCGGCCCGGCGGCCACGTCCCCGTCCAGGCACGGCAGGAACACCCGTACGTCCTCCAGGGTGAGCCCCGCCTCCAGCAGCACCCTGATGTTGCGGACCCGTACGGCGGCCCGCTCCTCGTAGACCCGGTAGCCGTTCGGCGCCCGCTCGGAGGAGATCAGCCCCGCCCGCTCGTAGTGGCGCAGGGCGCGGGCGGTGGTGCCGGCGGCCGCGGCGAGTTCCCCGATCAGCATGCGGTCATGCTGTCAGGCCGCCGAGGCGCCCCCGTCCACCGGGACCACGGCCCCGGTCAGGAACGAGGCGGCCGGGTCCGCGAGCCGGCACACCGTCCAGGCGACCTCCTCGGGCCGGCCGACCCGCCCCAGCGGGGTGCGCGCCACCTGCCACGCCCGCACCTCGGCGGCCCGCTCGGGGCTGAGCCCCTGGTGGTCGCCGATCGGCGTGTCCACCGCGCCGGGCGCGACTCCCACGACCCGGACGCCGCGCGGGGCGAGCTCCACGGCCCAGCTGCGGGTGAGGGTGTCGAGGGCGGCCTTGGTGGCGGCGTAGACGGAGGCGCCGGGCCAGCCCCGCTGCCCGACGGCGGTGCTGACGTTGACGACGACCCCCGCCCCGGCGGCCTCCAGCGCCGGCAGGGCGGCCTGGGTGAGCAGCACCGGCGCGACGAGGTTGGTGCCCACCTGCGCGGCGACGTCGCCGCCGCTCACCCCGCCGAGGGCGCCGGCGCGCACGATCCCGGCGTTGTTCACGAGCACGTCGAGCCGGCCGTGCTCCGCCAGGACCCGCTCCACGATCCGCTCCGGCCCGCCGGGGGCGCTCACATCGCCGGCGAGCGGCCGGATTCCGGGATGGCCGCCGGCGCTCTCGGTGAGTGCCGACGCCCTCCGTCCGACCACCACCACCCGCTCACCGGCGGCCGCGAAGGCCCGCGCGGTGGCCCGCCCGATCCCGGTCCCGCCGCCGGTGACGAGGACGACCCGCTGCTCACTCGCTCTGTTCTCCATGCCCCGATGGAACAACCCTGCCGCCAGCGGCAAGGTCAAGCCCGGGGCGGTCCGGGCGGTGGCGCAGGGCCGTCACTCCGCCGCGGCCACCCCGATCGGGCAGGAGACGCCCGTGCCGCCGATGCCGCAGTAGCCGCCGGGGTTCTTGTCGAGGTACTGCTGGTGGTACGGCTCCGCAGGCCAGAAGGGGCGGTCCTCGGCGGGGAGGACGGCGGTGGTGATGTCGCCGTGGCCCGAGGCCGTCAGGACGCGCTGGTAGGCCTCGCGGGAGGCTTCGGCGGCCGCCTGGTGGGCGGGGGAGTGGGTGTAGACGGCCGAGCGGTACTGGGTGCCGACGTCGTTGCCCTGGCGGAAGCCCTGGGTGGGGTCGTGGGACTCCCAGAAGAGCTTGAGGAGGGTGGAGTAGGCCACCTGCGCCGGGTCGAAGACCACGCGGACGACCTCGGTGTGGCCGGTCTGGCCGGAGCACACCTCCTCGTACAGCGGGTTTTCGGTGTAGCCGCCCTGGTAGCCGGCCAGGGTGGTCCACACCCCGGGGGTCTGCCAGAACTTGCGCTCGGCGCCCCAGAAGCAGCCCAGGCCGAAGTCGGCGACCTCCAGGCCCTCCGGGTAGGGGCCGGACAGCGGGTTGCCGAGGACGGTGTGGCGCTCGGGCAGCGAGAACGGCGCTTCGGCGCGGCCCTTCAGGGCCTCCTCGCGGGTGGGGAGCTCGGGCGTGCGGCGGTACGAGAACATGGATTCCCTCCTTGTGGGAGGGACAACGGTCGGGGGGGGGGGGGGGGGGGGGGGGGGGGGGGGGAGGGAGGAGGGGGGGGGGGGGGGGGGGGGGGGGGGGGGGGGGGGGGGGGGGGGGGGGGGGGGGAGGAGGGGGGACCCACAGACCCCCCCCCCCCCCCTCCCACCACCCCCCCCCCCCCCCCCCACCCCCCCCCCCCCCCCCCCCCCCCCCCCCCCCCCCCCCCCCCCCCCCCCCCCCCCCCCGCCTCCGCCGGGGACTACGCGTCCGGCGTGGTCACGTTCACCGCCCAGTCGCGGGCGTACAGGTAGCGCTGCTTCGGCGACCCGGCGTACGTCCACGGCACGGCGCCGATGTGCCCGTCGACGTGGCGGAACTGTTCGACCGCCTCCGCGTCCCGGTCCTGCCAGAACAGCAGGTAGGCCAGCATGTGCCGCATCCGCGGGGTCCCGGGGTGCTCGTTGCCGGCGGCGGCCAGGTCGGCGAGTGCGGCGTCGGCCGCGGCGACGATCTCCGGCTCCTTGTAGTACGTCTCCGGCAGGAGGTCGTCCTCGTACGTCTCCTGCTCGAAGTACGCCATCAGGGGGAGCAGGGTGAGCAGGTCGCCCGGCTCGCCGGCGGCCGCCGACTCGCGGGCGAAGGCCATGGCCAGCTCGTGCGAGCCCTGCCACTTCGCGCACCAGTACTGAAGGCCCGCGACGTGCGACCACAGCACCCGCGGGGCGCGCTCGGTGATGCGTTCCCACAGCTCCCGGTAGCGCTCGTGCGAGTAGCCCAGGCCCATGCCGATGGCCTGCTCGACGACGTACGGGCCGGGGTCGGCGGGGGCGGCCAGCTTCTGCGCCTCGTGCGCGTCGGCCTGGGCCTTGGTCAGCAGCTGGTGGAAGAGCCGGAACTGCTCCTGGGTGGTGCGGCTGCCGGACTGGCTGCCGCGTACGTTCCAGGCCACCATCACGCTGGTGTCGGCGTTGACGAGGGCCGCCGTGGCGTCCCCGGGCCGGGCCGCGCGCCAGGCCAGCAGCCAGGCGTCGTCCTCGGCGGCCGCCTCGGCCAGCGGGCGCACCCGCTCCAGCCGCTCCTGCCAGTCCTGCCCGGCGTCCTCGACGTACGCGGCGGCCGCCTCCCAGTCGCCCGAGCGGACGGCCTCCAGGACGGCGAGCCGCCCGGCCGGGACCGGCGCCGGGTTCTCGGTGTCCAGGTCGGCCTCCGCGACGAAGCCCAGCGCGACGACCGCGGCCGCCTTGCGGGCCTCAGCGTCGGCCTCGACGGCCTCCGTCTGCGCGTTCAGGGTGCCGATCTCGGCTTCCAGGCGCTTGGCCTTGCGGATGAGGTACACCCCGCGCAGGACCCAGCAGGCGGCGGCCAGCAGCAGGACGCCGATGACGACGAGTACGACGGTCACGGGGCGAGCACCAGCTTCCGCAGGAGTTCGGTGTCGGGCAGGTCGGCGACGGCCGCGTCCAGGGCGGGGCCGAGCTCGTCCTCGAAACCGGGGACGGGGTAGGACAGGGCGGCCGAGTCCGACCAGGACAGCTCCCAGCGGGCGGCGCCGCGGGCCAGCAGCTCGACGGTGACGAGCTGGCCGAGGGCCCGCCGGACGACCGGGCGGGCGAACTCGCGGGCGGTGCGGCCGGTCGCGGCCTGCGCCTCCTCGGACTTCGGGAAGCGGTCGGCGATCCGCCAGCGCACCGCCGGGTCGGCGTCGATCGAGTCCAGCAGGTCGCCGAGGCCCGGGCCGGCGCCCTCGGCGGTGAGGGCCTCGCGGATCTCCTCCGCGCCCCGGCCGACGTAGGTGGTCATCGACTGGTGGACGAGCTCGTCCCAGTCCACGCGGGTGAGCGCGAGTGCCTCGGGGGTGAGGACGACCTGCTCCAGCGCGGCCAGCGCCTCCTGCGGGGCGGCGAGCAGCTCCAGGGCCGGGCGGGCCGCCTGGCCGGCGCGGCCGTCGTCGGGCAGGGCCTCGATGCGGGCCACGCGCTCGGCGAGCGCGGGGTGGGAGTCGTACGGGGAGGCGGGCTCGGTGGACAGGTCCCTGCGCAGGTCCTCCAGCTCGCCGGAGCGGGCGTCGAGCAGCTGCCGGAGTCCGCCGAAGACCTGGCCGGGGCGCGGCAGCAGGCCGGCGCCGACGCCGAGGGTGGCGTACGAGCTCATGTAGAAGCCGTGCGCCGAGTCGAGGGCGTTCAGCTCGCGCAGCGCGGAGGCGGCGGAGTCGCGGCCGGCGACGCGGACGGAGGCGAGGTCGGCGGCCAGCTCCTGGCGGCGCGAGGAGGACAGCGTGGCGCGCATGTAGAAGGCGGCGTAGAAGGTGTAGACCGCCGCCATGGCGCGGTACGAGAAGCCCGCGCCGTCGGTGTCGATCTCCTTGGCCTTCTTGCCCTTGGCGATCCGCTTCTCGGCGCGCTTCTCCTGCTTGGCGCGCTCCTTGGCCTCGGTGTTGTCCGCGCGCTCCTCGAAGTGGCGGATGGTGCGCACGATCTGGGCGCGGCCGCGGGCGATCAGCGGGGTGAGGCGGGTGTCGAAGTTGGCGTAGTGGCCCATCTCGTGGGCGAGCACGGCGCGCAGCTGCATCTCGTCCAGGCCCGTCATCAGGGGCAGGCCCAGGTAGAGGCGGCGGGTGCCGGACACCAGCCCGAGCAGCCTGGAGTCCTCGGAGACGGCGGCGTTGACCTCGTCGATCAGGAGGATCTCGTCGGGGGCGCGGGTGCCGACCTCGTCGGCGATCTCGCGTACGGCCCGCCACAGGGCGGGCTCCTGCGCCTCGGTGACGCGGACGCCCGGCATGGGGTCGGCCTTGGGGGTGCGGAGCATGAACATGCCGCGCACGATCGGGATGGCGAGGACCACCGTGCCGATCAGGATCTTGCCGGCGATACCGCCGTGCAGCCAGCTGAAGACCGCCCAGTCGATCAGCCCGAGGATGGCGAGCAGGAACACGCTGAGCAGGTAGAAGCCGGCGAGCAGGACGAGGGCGCGCAGAGCGCGCAGCGAAGCGCCCATATGGATGGGGTCCCCCACAGGATGGTGCGGTTTTTGACGCGCACATGGTGCAATGTTTACGCGCACCTTATGGCCCGGCGCCGACGGGCCGGGAGCGGGGGTGCCGGTATCCGCAGCGGGGGCGAGGGGTGAGGGGCGCACGCCGCCCCGCCCCTCACCGTCGCGGGTCAGTTCGGCAGCGTCGCCGGGGAGCCGCCGTTGGCCTCGTAGCCGGCCACCGCCATCGCCCGGGCCACCGCGTACGCGGCCGCCGGTTCCTCCGAGGCCGACCAGGGCAGGGCGCCCACGTACCCGTCGACGTGCCGGACCTGCTCCATGGCCTCCGCCCAGCGCCCCATGCTCACCAGGAACCACATCAGCAGGTGCCGTACGTGCGCCAGCATCGGGTCGTCCGCCCGCGCCTGGTGCACCGCGTACAGGGCCCCTTCCACTGCCCGCGAGACCACCGCGGTCTTCCCGAAGTCGCTCACCATGACCATGTCGGGCATGTTCTCGTACACCGAGAACAGCGGCAGCGCCGCCAGCAGCGAGCCCTGCGGGGCGCGGGCCGCGGCCGTCTGCGCGAAGGCGTCGGCCTTCTCCCGGGAGCCGTGCCACTTCTCGCACCAGTAGTGCAGGGCGGCCAGGTGCGCGCCCATGTGCTCCGGCGCCACGTCGATCACCCGGGCCCACAGCGCGTCGAACTCCGCCTCCGAGTACCCCAGCCCCCGCGCGATCGCGAGCTCCGTGATGACGGGGACCGGGTCGCCGGGCGCCAGCAGCGACGCCTTTCGGCAGGCGTCGCGGGCCTCCTCCAGGATGATCCGGTGGTCCTGCGAGCCCACCCCGCCCGAGGACCGCCACGCCTGCTGCACCAGCAGCTCCGCGTGCACCTGCGCACCGCCCGCGTCCTTCTCCGCCTCCAGCCGCCAGGCCTTCAGCCACTGCGCGCCGGCCCCCGGCCGCTGCGCCAGCTCCAGGGCCGCCGCGCCGCCGAATGCCTGCACGCGCTGCCAGCGCCGCTCGCCGTCCTTCGGGGTGCCGGCGAGCAGCGCGGACGCGGCCCGCCAGTGGCCGGTGCGCTGGACGTTCTCCAGAGCGTCCATCAGGTCGTGGTCGGGCCCGGGCACCCGGACGTCCAGCTCTTCCTCGCGTGCGAACCCGTAGTCCGCGGGGTCGGCGGCGTCGGGGCTGCCCGGCGCGACCAGGGTCAGACCGCCCCGCCCGGCCCGTCTGAACGAGAAGAACACGGCGACGGCCAGGGCCAGCCCCATCAGGACCCAGATAATCTGCATACCGCCAAGCGAACCAGACCCGGCGGCCGAATGGCGAACGGCCCGCTCCGCCCACCCCGTCCGCGCGCAGGTCAGCGCACGGTCAGGCCAGGAGAGGACCGCGGGGCTGACGGGGCATAGCATCTGCCTCATGAGCGACGACAGCCACGAGCACCAGAGCTTCGAGACCCGCGCGATCCACGCGGGCAACACGGCGGACCCGCAGACCGGCGCGGTCGTACCGCCCATCTACCAGGTGTCCACCTACAAGCAGGACGGCGTGGGCGGACTGCGCGGCGGCTACGAGTACAGCCGCAGCGCCAACCCGACCCGTACCGCGCTGGAGGAGAACCTCGCGGCGCTGGAGGGCGGCCGGCGCGGCCTCGCCTTCGCGTCCGGGCTCGCCGCCGAGGACTGCCTGCTGCGTACGCTGCTCTCCCCGGGCGACCACGTGGTCATCCCCAACGACGCCTACGGCGGTACGTTCCGCCTCTTCGCGAAGGTCGTCTCCCGCTGGGGCGTGGAGTGGTCGGTGGCAGACACCTCCGACGCGGACTCGGTGCGCGCCGCCCTCACCCCGAAGACCAAGGTCATCTGGGTCGAGACCCCCTCGAACCCGCTGCTGGGCATCACCGACATCGCGATGGTCTCCCAGATCGCGCGCGACGCCGGCGCGAAGCTGGTCGTCGACAACACCTTCGCCTCCCCCTACCTCCAGCAGCCGCTGGCGCTCGGCGCCGACGTGGTCGTGCACTCGCTGACCAAGTACATGGGCGGCCACTCCGACGTCGTCGGCGGCGCCCTGGTCACGGCCGACGAGGCCCTCGGCGAGGAGCTGGCCTACCACCAGAACGCGATGGGCGCGGTCGCCGGGCCCTTCGACTCCTGGGTCGTGCTGCGCGGCATCAAGACGCTGGCCGTGCGCATGGACCGGCACGCCGAGAACGCGGCGAAGGTCGTGGAGGCGCTCAAGCGCCACCCGAAGGTCACCAAGGTCCTCTACCCGGGCCTGCCCGAGCACCCGGGCCACGAGATCGCCGCCAAGCAGATGCGCAACTTCGGCGGCATGGTCTCCTTCCAGGTCGCCGGCGGCGAGGAGGAGGCCGTCGCGGTCTGCGGCCGCACCAAGATCTTCACCCTGGCCGAGTCCCTCGGCGGCGTCGAGTCCCTCATCGAGCACCCGGGCCGGATGACCCACGCCTCGGTGGCCGGCTCGGCCCTGGAGGTCCCCGCGGACCTGATCCGCGTCTCCGTCGGCATCGAGAACGCCGACGACCTCGTCGCGGACCTCGTCCAGGCCCTCGGCTAGGACTGCTCCGCCCCCGCCGCCGCCCCTGGAGCGCTACCAGCCCAGGGGCGGCGACACGTCGCTCGGCGGGACCACCCACGGGCGGGTCAGCGCCGCCCACACCGTGAAGGCCACCGCCGCCGCCCACAGCAGTGCCCAGCCGAACCGGCGCAGGGCCCGCCGACGGCGCAGCAGCCGCCTGCCGTGCGCCCGGGCCGCCGCCGCGAGGTCGGCCGGGACCGCCGGGTGCGGACCGTCGAGCAGCTGCCTGACCTGCGCCTCCTTGCGGTCGAGGGGGCTCATGCCGCCTCCGGGGCGGCTTCGGAGCGCAGGACCGCCACCGCCCGGTTGCACACGGCCTCGACCCGCTCAGGCGGCAGCCCCAGCTGCGCGGCCGTGACCTCCTCCGCGACGCCCTCGTAGATCCGCATCACCAGCACCAGCCGCTCCAGCGGGCCCAGCGGCGCGAGGACCCCGCCGCCCGCGGGGAGCCGGCGGGCGGCGCGGGCGTACGCGGCGCACAGCTCGGCGCGGGTGTGGTCGTACGGGTCGTCGTCGCGCAGCCGCGCCCAGTGCGCGTACGTACGGGCCAGCGCGCCCGCGAGGATCCGCCGGGCGGCGGGAGCCGCGTCCGGGGGCTCGGCCGTCAGCAGGGCGGCGACGTGCAGCAGCCGCCCCGCCGCGCCCGCGACGAAGGCCTCGAACTCCGCATCCCGCCCCGAACGCCGGTCCACAGCACACATGGTGGGGCCGGTGCCACCACCCGGGTCAAGGGGTCGGACACGGCCGGATCCGACGCGTCGGCGCCCGCCGGGTCAGGAGGCCGGGCCACCCTCGGAGGCGGCGGACATCAGCTCCGACAGCGAGCCGTTGAAACGGGTCAGCAAGGCGGTGAACACCTCGCGCTCGTCCTCCGCCCAGCCCTCCGTCACCCGGGCCATCAGCTCGCGCCGCGAGGAGCGGACCTCCTCCAGGCGGGCCAGCCCGCGCGGGGACAGCGCGAGCACCACGGCCCGGCCGTCCTCGGGGTGCGAGGTCCGCTTGACCAGGCCGCTGTCGACGAGCGGGGCGACCTGGCGGGTCACGGTGGACGAGTCGATGCCCATCCCGCCCGCGAGCGCCTTCACGCCCATCGGGCCTTCCAGGTCGAGCCGGTTCAGCAGCAGGTACGCGGCCCGGTCCATCGAGTTGCGGGCCTGGCCGACGCCGCCCAGGCGGGTCTGCTCGGCCCGGCGGGCGAAGACGGCCACCTGGTGCTGGAGCGCGTCGAGGAGTCCGGCTCCGGCGGGCGCTTCGGCCGCCGTGGGCAGGTCGGAACTGGCCGGGATCGAGGGCATGGCCGTGGGCTCTCTTCGCATGGGGCCGACAGGGATGGGGGACAGAGTACGCGGCCCTGCGGCGCCTCGTACGCCGCGTTTGATAACTGATACGGCCCGTCGTGGCGCCCGCCGGGGGTGTGTCCCGCATGGCGAGATTTCGCCGCTTGTGTGCCCCTTATGCGCCCCTTGTGAGGCCCTCGCGAGGCCCCGCGCGGTCGCCGCCCCGGCACGGCGCGCCCCTCGCGCGCCGCCCCGCCCGCGCTCCGTCCGTCCCTGAGCCGGGGCCCCCGCGGGCTGCGAGACTGGCCGCATGAACTACCGCGTGCCCGTGCCCGTTCCGCAGGTCATCCTCGACGACGTCCGGGGGGCCCAGAAGATGCTGTCGGGCGTGTCCCGGGTGACGCCGATGGAGGGCAGCCGGCACCTGTCGGCCCTCACGGGCTCCCCCGTCCACTTCAAGTGCGAGAACCTCCAGCGCACCGGCTCCTTCAAGCTGCGCGGAGCGTACGTGCGCATCGCGGGCCTGCGTCCCGAACAGCGCGCCGCCGGGGTCGTCGCCGCCAGCGCGGGCAACCACGCCCAGGGCGTGGCGCTGGCCTCCTCCCTGCTCGGGGTCCGCTCCACCGTGTTCATGCCGGTCGGGGCCCCGCTGCCGAAGATGGCCGCCACCCGGGAGTACGGCGCCGAGGTGCGCCTGCACGGCCAGGTCGTCGACGAGACCCTCGCCGCCGCCCAGGAGTACGCCGACCGCACCGGGGCGGTGTTCATCCACCCCTTCGACCACCGCGACATCATCGCCGGCCAGGGCACGGTGGGCCTGGAGGTCCTGGAACAGTGCCCCGAGGTGCGCACCATCCTCGTCGGCATCGGCGGCGGCGGGCTCGCCGCCGGCGTCGCGGTCGCGGTCAAGGCGCTGCGCCCGGACGTGAAGGTGATCGGCGTGCAGGCGGCGGGCGCCGCCGCGTACCCGCCCTCGCTGCGGGTCGGGCACCCGGTGTCGATCGAGAACCCGAACACGATGGCGGACGGCATCAAGGTCGGCCGTCCCGGCGACGTCCCCTTCGCGATCATCGGGGAGCTGCTGGACGACGTACGGACCGTGTCCGAGGACGCCCTGTCCAGTGCCCTGCTGCTCTGCCTGGAGCGGGCCAAGCTGGTCGTGGAGCCGGCCGGGTGCAGCACGGTGGCGGCCCTGCTGAGCGAGCCGGAGCTGTACGGGAGCGGCCCGGTGGTCGCCGTGCTGTCGGGCGGCAACGTCGACCCGCTGCTGCTCCAGCGGATCCTGCGGCACGGCATGGCGGCGGCGGGCCGCTACCTGTCGCTGCGGCTGCGGGTCGCGGACCGGCCGGGGGCCCTGGCGGGGCTGCTGGCGGTGCTGTCGACGGTGGACGCCAACGTGCTGGACGTCAGCCACGTACGGACCGACCCGCGGCTCGGGCTGACCGAGGTCGAGGTGGAACTGCAACTGGAGACGAAGGGTCCCGAGCACTGCGCGGAGGTCGCCCGCTCCCTGCACGCGGCGGGCTACCGGGTCATGGACTGACGCCGGGGACGCACGCGAGCCCCCGCCGGACCCGGTCCGGCGGGGGCTCGCGCACAGGTGTGCGTAGGGGGGTGATCAGCCGTTGAAGGGCTTGACGGCCAGGATCTTGACCGTGGCCTTCTTGCCGTTCGGCAGCTCGTACTGGGCGTCGTCGCCGACCTTCTTGCCGTTCACGCCGGCGCCCAGCGGGGACTGCGGCGAGTAGGTCTCGAAGTCGGAGGACGCGTACTCGCGGGAGGCCAGCAGGAACTCCAGGGTGTCGTCCTCGTCGCCGTCGAAGGCGATCGTGACGAGGGTGCCCGGCGCGACCTCGCCGTCGGAGGCGGGGGCCGTGCCGACCTTGGCGTTCTCCAGGAGCTGCGTGAGCTGGCGCACGCGCAGCTCCTGCTTGCCCTGCTCCTCCTTGGCCGCGTGGTAACCGCCGTTCTCGCGCAGGTCGCCCTCCTCGCGGGCAGCCGCGATCTTCATGGCGATCTCCGTGCGGGCGGGACCAGAGAGGTAGTCCAGCTCGGCCTTCAGCTGGTCGTACGCCGCCTGGGTCAGCCAGGTGACGCTCTCGCTCGTCTGGGTCACGGGTGCTCCTCGTCGGTACAGGGGACTACAAAGCCGCCAGCGGCGGGCGAAACCACGAGCCTAACAATTCGGGAAGAAAAGGGGGAGGACACCATGTGTATGAAGTGTGTCATTGGGTCCGGGGGGCGCGCACGGCCTCCCAGGCGGCACTGGTGCCGAAGTACGTGTCGTACAGGTCCTGGACCTCCAGCAGGCTCTCCGGCGGCACCTTTCCGTACCTGATGCGCTCCAGGTGGCGGAAGTACTCGAACCGCTCCACCCCCGGGGTGATGACCACCAGCATCTCGGCGCTCTCCCCGGGCGCGGCGGCGAAGGCGTGCTGCTGCCCCGGCGGCACGATGACCAGGTCGCCGGCCTCGGCGGTGACCACCTTGTCACCGGCCAGCAGCTGGGCCGTCCCGTCGATCATGTAGAACATCTCGGCGGACCGGCCGTGGTGGTGCGGGCGGGCGCCGTCGGAGCCCGCGTGCAGGCTCACGCGCATGGTGGACAGGAACCCGCCGCCCGTGGAGCTGTCGGCCAGCAGGCGCAGGGAGGAGTCCGGCCCGTAGTGGATCTCCTCCGCTTCGGCGGCGCGGACGACCACGGAGTCGTCGAAATCCGGGATGAAGAGTGACATGTCGGCTCCTGGTGCTCCTGGTGCTCGGATGACGGAACACCCCAGTCGATACCCCCCGGGGCGCGCGGCGCACGCCCCGGGCGGCCGTCTGTCACGTTCCCGGGCGCTCGAAGTTGGTCAGCACGCAGCCCTCGACCTGTGCCTTCTCCAGCCGGTAGCCGGCCGGCGCGGTGAAGCCGGTCTCGCAGTTCAGGTACAGGAACTGGAGCTGGTACAGACCGCCGCGGACGTTCTTGTTGTTGGTCTCCACGGCGATGTTCGTACCGACCAGCAGCTTGCTCGCGGTGGCCTTGAGGCGCCCGTCGTCCTTCAGGTCGGCCAGCTGCGCCGCCTTGGCCTTGGTCTGGAGGGTCTTCATGTCGGAGACGGTGTCCAGCCAGTTCAGGTTGTGCGCGCGCCGCTCCCCGCCGAGCTCGCCGCAGACGGCCCGCTGCTTGACGCCCCACGAGCGGGGGCTGCCGTCGACGACCGGCATGTAGTCGATCGACTGCACGTGCTCGTCGGTGACGGTCATCTTCGTGCAGTCGACCGTGTGCGGGCTGACGAGCTTCTTCAGCTCGGCGATGCTGCCCGCGCTCGGCAGGCCCAGGCTGCCGGTGGCCGGCTGGCCCGGCTCCGCGCTCCCCTCGGTGGAGGGGTCGCGGACCGCCCCGCGGTGGGGGCTGCCCTGGCCGTCGGGGCTGTTGACGTAGTCGGTGAGGAAGCACCCCTCGACCAGGGCCTTCTCCTTCTTGAAGCCCTCCGGTACGTAGACGTTGGGGTTGCAGCTCAGGATGCGCAGGTCGGAGTTGGGCGGGTCGACCAGGGACACGGCGGTGGCGGTCTTGAGCGCGGTCAGCGCGAAGGTCTTGCCCACGACCGTGCGGCTGGCGAGGTCGGTGTCGTCCCGGCCCTCGGCGAGCAGCTTCGCGGCGTGGTCCTTGGCGGCCTGCTGGAAGGCCTTCATGTCCGGGGTCAGGAAGAGGACGATCTCGCCCCGCGCCTTCTTGTCCGTGCAGACGCCGCGCTCCGTGATGGACCAGTCCCCGGCGCCGATGAACCCGCTGAGCGGCACCCGGCCGTCGTTCGGGTCGGTGCTCAGGTTCTCGCAGGACGTGTACTGCTGTACGTGTGCCTGCGCCCCGGCCAGCGTGGCGGGCGCGGAGCCGGCGGCCGTGGGGGAGGCCGGGGCGGAGGCCCCGGCGGTCGCGGCGGCGCTCGCGGCGGGCGGGCCCGGCTTGGCGGGGTCCTCGCAGGCGGTGGCGAGGGTGGTGAGCGCGGCGAGGGCCGCGGTCGCGGCGGATATCCGCTGGAGGCGCATGGGTGTCTTCCGTCGGGCTGGACAGGGGCGCGGGGGAGTGGCATGTCCATGCTAGGCGGCACCGATGGCCATGATCAAAGAAGCCGGGCCGGGTCATCCGGGCCGGATTCCGCCGCGCCGGGGCCTTCCGCCGAGCCTTCCGCCGCCCGGGTTCCTGAGCCCGCGGCCGCACGCGCCACCGGCCGGGCCGGTCGGCGGCAGGGGCCCGCGGCTCCAGCCCCCGGGCCCCGGGTTCCGAGGGCCGGGCGCCGAGGGGCGTCAGCCCGTCGTGCCCGCCGGCTGGCAGCCGACCAGCTCCACCATCGTGGCCCGCCCCGTGGTCTTCAGGGTGACCATCTCGTCCACCCGCTTCGCGTCCTGCCCGAACGTGAAGTCCGCGCGGCCCACCTCGCCGTGCTGCTCGTCCTGGGAGCTGAGGGTGCACACGCCGGTGACCGAGGCCTCCTTGCGGACCTCCAGGTGCACCTTGACCTCGCTGTCGGAGACGATCTGGAACTTGATCACCTCGGCGCTGACGCTCTGCCCGCCGACGTAGTCCCAGCCGATCCAGCCGACCACGGCCAGCAGCCCGACCCCGAGGACCGACCCGACGATCTTCAGCTTCCGGTCCGCGCGCTCGTCCGCCGACCGGCCGTACCGGCCCTCGGGGAGCCCTTCGCGCACCGCGCTCATGATCGATTCCTCTCGTCGGGGAGGGGTGGGGCACCCAGGAATTTTCCAACCCCCGATTCGGTCAATATAGAGGCTGACCGTCGCGCCGAATCACAGAGGATCCTGTCTTGACCGAGCAGCTTCGACTGATGGCCGTTCACGCCCACCCCGACGACGAGTCGAGCAAGGGCGCGGCCACGATGGCCAAGTACGTGTCCGAGGGGGTGCCGGTGCTCGTGGTCACCTGCACCGGCGGCGAGCGCGGCTCCGTGCTGAACCCCAAGCTCCAGGGCGACACGTACATCGAGGAGAACATCCACGAGGTGCGCGCCAAGGAGATGGACGAGGCCCGCGAGATCCTCGGCATCGACCAGGAATGGCTCGGGTACGTCGACTCCGGCCTCCCCGAGGGCGACCCGCTGCCGCCGCTGCCCGAGGGCTGCTTCGCCCTCGCGGACGTGGAGGAGGCCGCCGGCGAGCTGGTGAAGAAGATCCGCGCCTTCAAGCCGCAGGTCATCACCACCTACGACGAGAACGGCGGCTACCCGCACCCCGACCACATCATGACCCACAAGATCACGATGGTGGCCTTCGACGGCGCGGCCGACACCGACAAGTTCCCCGAGGCCGAGTACGGCGCCCCGTACCAGCCGCAGAAGCTCTACTACAACCAGGGCTTCAACAAGCCGCGCACCATCGCCCTCCACGAGGCGCTCCTCTCCCGCGGCCTGGAATCCCCCTACGGCGAATGGCTGGAGCGCTGGAAGGAGTTCGAGCGCAAGGAGCGGACCCTGACCACCCACGTCCCCTGCTCCGACTTCTTCGAGATCCGCGACAAGGCCCTCATCGCGCACGCCACGCAGATCGACCCGGACGGCGGCTGGTTCCGCGTCCCCATGGAGATCCAGAAGGAGGTCTGGCCCACCGAGGAGTACGAGCTCGCCAAGTCGCTCGTCGACACCTCCCTCCCCGAGTCCGACCTCTTCGCGGGCATCCGGGAGAATGCTTAGCCATGAGCGCTACCCAGGCAGCAATCACCCAGTTCCTTCCGCTGGCCGCCGACACCTTCGACAAGAACAAGGTGACCCCGGGCCTCCTCGGGTTCATCGTGTTCGCCGCCCTCGCCCTCGGCGTGTGGGGCCTGATGAAGTCGATGAGCAAGCACATGGGCCGCGTCGACTTCGAGGAAGCCCCCGCGCCGGCCGCCACCCCGGCAGCCGACGCCTCCAAGGCGTAGGACCACAGCACGGCGCGGCAGCGCCGTCCCGCCCCGGGCGGGACGGCGCTCACGCGCGCGCCGCTACGGCCTCGGCACCGGCACGCCCATGACCTCCCGCGCCCGCAGGTTCGGGACCAGGCCCAGGCGCCACGCCTGCCAGCCCTCCGCCGGATCCACCTCGCGCGCCAGCACCACCCCGTACGTCTCCAGGCAGTCCTCCAGCCGGCCGTCCCGCAGCGGATGCGGAGCCGCCGCCAGCCGGGCCAGCTCCGCCCGCGCCTCCTCCAGCGCCGAATCGCCCGCGCCCGCGTACGGCAGCATCGTGCAGCGCAGGAACCGCGCCCAGTCCTCCCCGCGCCGGTCCCCGTACGACACGAACAGCCGCACCGCGTCCTCGCACAGCCCGACCGCCTGCGGCACCCGCCCGTTCCCCGCGTCGATCACCGCCAGCTCCACACAGGTCCACCCCTCGCCGTGCGCCAGCCCGATCCGCCGGAAGTCCGCCCGCGCGTCCACCAGCAGCTGCCGCGCGAACCCGGAGTTGCGCAGGTTCCCCGTCTGCGCCGCCCGCTGGTCCCGCGTCACCCGCCCCGAGTGGTAGCGGGCGTGCGCCAGCCCGTACACGTCCCGCATCCGCGAGAACATCGTCCGGGCCCGCTCCAGCTCCCGCACCGCCCGGTCCCGCTCACCGTCCTCCTCCAGCGCCTGCCCCAGGTAGTACAGCGTCCACGCCTCACCCCGCGCGTCCTCCGCCAGCCGGTGCCGCGCCAGCGCGTCCCGCAGCCGCGCCAGCGCCGCCTCGGGATCACCGTCCACCACCCGGGCCCGCCCCAGCTGCGTCAGCGCCCACGCCTCACCCCGGTCGTCCCGCGTCCGCCCGTACAGGCCCAGCGCCAGCCGCAGCTCCTCCTCCGCCCGCGCCACCTCACCCGTCCGCAGGTACACCTGCCCCAGCTGGAAGTGCGCCCACGCCTCACCGTGCACGCTCTCGCTCTCCCGGTGCAGCTCCAAAGACCGCTCCAGCAGCGCCACCGCCTCCCCCAGCCGCGCCCGGTCCCGCTCCACCGCCCCCAGCGCGTGCAGCGCCCACGCCCGGTCGCCCGCCAGCTCCTCCGGCTCCTGGAGCACCAGCGCCTCCCGGATCCGAGCCGCCGCCTCCGGCAGATTGCCCTGGTGGTGCAGCGTGATCCCGAGCGACACCAGCGCCATCCCCGCGCCCGCCTCCTGCTGCGCCTCCCGGTACTGGTCCACCAGCGACGTCAGCGTCGTACGCGACTTGTCCAGCTCGCCCAGCTGACGCGCCGCGATACCCGTACGCCACTGCACCGAACGGTTCAGCCGCCCCTGGTCCACCGCCCGCGTCAGCTCGTTGATCTCACCGAGCCGGTACAGGTCCCCGCGCAGCAGACAGAAATCGCACAGCGCCCCCAGCAGGTCCAGCACCGCCTGCTGGTCCACCCCCTCCGAATGCCGCAGCGCCGCCGTGATGAAGCTCGACTCGTCGTCCAGCCATCTCAGCGCCGCGTCCAGCGACGCGAAACCGTGCCCCCCGAAGTGATTCGCCCGCGTCGACATCTTCCCGTCGACCATCCGGATCACCGAGTCCGCCAGCTGCGCGTAGTCCCGGACCAGCCGCTCGTGCGCGGCCGCCGCCTCCGCCCGGTCCTCGTCCGCCGCCAGCCGCGCCGCCGCGTACGAGCGCACCGCGTCGTGCATCCGGTACCGCTCCCCGCGCACGAGGTCCAGCAGACCCGCCCGCGCCAGCTCGCCCAGCAGCCGCCCGGCCTCCACCCGGTCCGCGCCCGCCAGCGCCGCCGCCGCGGCCGCCCCCAGCGAGGCCCGCCCCGCCAGCGTCAGCCGCCGCAGCAGCCGGCGCCGCTCCTCCGGCAGCCGTACGTAGGCCAGCTCCAGGGCGTGCTCCAGACCCCCGCCCCCACCGCCGTCCGAGGCCCGCGCCGACCCCAGCGGAGCCAGCACCCGCAACGCCAGCGGCAGCCCCGCACCCAGCTCCAGCAGCCCCTCCAGCGCCGCCCCCTCCGGCGCCGCCTCACCCGCCGCCCGCGCCCCGGCGCGCAGCACCTCGGCCGCCTCCTCCCGCGCGAGCCGCACCACCGGCAGCTGGTACACCCACGCCCCCAGGTCCCCGGGCAGCTCCAGCGGCTCCCGCGCCGTGACCAGCACCAGGCTCTCCGAGCGCTCCGGCACCAGCGCCCGCACCTGCCGCGCGTCCACCGTGTCGTCCAGCACCACCGTCACCGGGAACCCCTGCAGGTGCTGGTGGTACAGCTCGGTCAGCCGGCGCACCTGGGACTCCGCCGACGCCCCCTCGCGGAACAGCAACTGCTCGCGCGGCGCCCCCAGCCGGTTCAGCAGGTGCAGCAGCGCCTCCCGCGTCGACAGCGGAGCCTCGCCCGCACCCGTGGCCCCGCCCCGCAGGTCCACCACGCACGCCCCGCGGAACTGGTCCCGCAGCGCGTGCGCCGCCCGCAGCGCCAGCGCCGTACGCCCCACCCCCGGCTCGCCGTGCAGCACCACCACCACCGGCCGGGTCTCCGTACTGGCCCGCGCCGCCTGCACCCACTGCGCGATCCGGGTCAGCTCCGCACGCCGGCCCGTGAACAGCGCGTCCGCGTCCGGGAGCTGCCCGAACGACTGCTCCAGCATGTTGCGCCGCCGGGCCTCCGCGCTGCGGTCGCCACCGCGCACCTTCGGCGCCACACCGTTGCCGTTGACCGGCGCCCCGCTGGCGACGCGCCCGCGCACCGGACCGCGTACCGAGGCCGCCGCCACCGCCCGCTCCTGCTCCAGGAACGGCCGGATCCCGCGCACCTCCAGCGCCGTCAGCCACTGCAGCCGCAGCTGCTCCGGCCCGCCCGGCCGGCCCGCCGCCCCGGCCCGCCGGTTCGCCGCCGGCACGTGCAGCGCCGTCACCTTGGCCACCGTCGCCGCCGCCCCCGCGACGCCCACGACGATCCCCGCGCTGAACGCCGTCCCCGCCTCCACCCCGAACGCCAGGTCCGCCCCGACGGCGGCGGCCGCGGCGACCCCCGTCACGAACAGCGACGCCCCGGTGTTGCCCCGCCGGAAGGCCTCCCCGAGGGACTGCTCCCCGGCGGCGGCCTCGTCCAGCGCCGCCACGTACGCCGCGTACTCCTCGGCGGCCGCCGCCGCGATCCCGTCCAGCGCCTCCCGCCCGCGCGCGAGCAACGCCTCGGGATCCCCCGCGCCCGCCCGCCGGACCTCCTCCTCGACGGCCCGGGCCAGCACCCGTTCGGCCTCGACACGATGGCTGTCCCGCATCGGCATCCTCCTCGGAGAGCTCCGGAAACGTGCGCCAAGTGTCCTGCGGGACAGTCCGGAGCGCGAGGAATCTGAGCTATTTCAGAGGGAGTTGGGGGCTCGACGGACATCCGCGTGCATATATGTACGCCCAGAAGCGGCCTAGGCTGGACGCATGACCCCACGGTGGACGGTCCTGGCCCTCAGCGCGACCCTCCTCGCGGCCTCGGCCGCCTGCCAACAGCAGCCGTCGGCCCACGGATTCACCCTCCGCTACGAGACCCCCGACCCCGCCGACGAGGACCACGCCGCCCTGCTGCGCGCCCACAAGCCCGCCGAACGCGCCGTCGCGGCCCTCAACGCCCACCTCGGCCTCCCGGCCCCCGTCACCGTCCTCGCCCGCTCCTGCTCCGGCGAGGGCACCGGCTACGACCCGGCCGCCCGCCGCATAGAACTCTGCTACGACGACCTCGCCGACGACCGGGACCTCCTGGGCGACGACGCGGCCGCCGCCGACGTCACCGCCGAAACCGTCCACCACGAAGCCGGCCACGCCCTCATCGACATCCTCGGCCTGCCCGTCGCCTCCGACCGCGCGGAGGAGGACGCCGCCGACACCTTCGCCGCGTTCATGCTCATCCGCGAAGGCCCCGAGGGCGAACGCGCCCTGCTCGCCGCCGCCGAGGCCTACCGCCTCGCACCGCCCCCCGGCCCCGGCCCGGACGAGCACGCCCCACCCGCCGAGCGCGCCGCCGCCCACCTCTGCCTGCTGCACGGCGCCGCCCCCGAACGCCACCCCTCCCTCGCCGCCCGCACCCAGGGCTGCACCCCCGCCTGGCCCACCGTCCGCGACACCTGGACCCGCGCCCTCGCACCCCTGCTCAGGCACCGTTCCCAGTGATGCCGGATCCGGCTGCCTGATGGCCCGGTCATGAGGTACACGTGAGGTGGTGCGGCAGTATGGGCGCATGCCGAACCGCCTCGCGAACGAGACCTCGCCGTACCTGCTCCAGCACGCCGACAATCCGGTCGACTGGTGGCCCTGGTCCTCGGATGCCTTCGCGGAGGCGCGGGAGCGCAACGTACCCGTTCTGCTAAGCGTTGGGTACAGCTCGTGCCATTGGTGTCATGTCATGGCCAGTGAATCGTTCGAGGACGAGCTGCCGGCCGCCTACATGAACGAACACTTCGTCAACATCAAGGTGGACCGCGAAGAGCGCCCCGACATCGACGCCGTCTACATGGAGGCCGTGCAGGCCGCGACCGGGCAGGGCGGGTGGCCCATGACCGTGTTCCTCACGCCCGAGGCCGAGCCCTTCTACTTCGGGACCTACTTCCCGCCCGAGCCCCGGCACGGGATGCCCTCCTTCATGCAGGTGCTCGAAGGCGTGCGGACCGCCTGGGTCGGGCGGCGCGAGGAGGTCGCCGAGGTCGCGCAGCGGATCGTGCGGGATCTGGCCGGGCGGCAGCTGGACTACGGGAAGGCCGGGCTGCCGGGGCCCGAGAAGCTGGGGCAGGCGCTGCTCGGGCTGACGCGGGAGTACGACGCCGCGCGGGGCGGGTTCGGCGGGGCGCCGAAGTTCCCGCCGTCCATGGTGCTGGAGTTCCTGCTGCGCCACCACGCCCGGACCGGGTCCGAGGGGGCCCTTCAGATGGCCGCCGACACCTGTGAGGCGATGGCCCGGGGCGGGATCTACGACCAGCTCGGGGGCGGGTTCGCGCGGTACTCCGTGGACCGGGAGTGGGTCGTACCCCACTTCGAGAAGATGCTGTACGACAACGCGCTGCTGTGCCGGGTGTACGCGCATCTGTGGCGGGCCACCGGTTCGGACCTGGCGCGGCGCGTCGCGCTGGAGACCGCCGACTTCATGGTGCGGGAACTGCGGACGGAGCAGGGCGGGTTCGCCTCCGCGCTCGATGCCGACAGCGAGGATCCGGTGAGCGGCAAGCACGTCGAGGGGGCGTACTACGCCTGGACGCCCGCGCAGCTGGCCGAGGTGCTGGGGGAGGACGACGGCGCTCTCGCCGCCGCGTACTTCGGGGTGACCGAGGAGGGGACCTTCGAGCACGGCAAGTCGGTGCTGCAACTGCCGCAGGACGGGCCGGTGGTGGAGGGGGAGAGGGTCGCCTCGATCAAGGAACGGCTGCTCGGAGCGCGGGGCCGGCGGCCCGCGCCCGGGCGGGACGACAAGGTCGTCGCCGCCTGGAACGGGCTGGCCGTCTCCGCGCTCGCCGAGTGCGGGGCCTTCTTCGAGCGGCCCGACCTGGTCGAGCGGGCGATCGAGGCCGCCGACCTGCTCGTGCGGGTGCACATGGACGGGAGGGCCCGGCTGGCGCGGACCAGCAAGGACGGGCGGGTCGGGGCCAATGCCGGGGTGCTGGAGGACTACGGGGACGTCGCCGAGGGGTTCCTGACGCTGGCCTCCGTCACCGGGGAGGGGGTGTGGCTGGAATTCGCCGGGTTCCTCGTCGACCTGGTCATGGCCCGGTTCACCGCCGAGGACGGCTCGCTCTACGACACCGCCCACGACGCCGAGCAGCTGATCCGCCGGCCGCAGGACCCCACCGACACCGCGGCCCCCTCGGGCTGGACGGCTGCCGCCGGCGCGCTGCTCTCGTACGCCGCGCACACCGGTTCTGAGGCCCACCGGGAGGCGGCGGAGCGGGCGCTCGGGGTGGTGCACGCCCTCGGGCCGCGCGCCCCGCGGTTCATCGGGCACGGTCTGGCTGTGGCGGAGGCGCTGGTGGACGGGCCGCGGGAGGTGGCCGTGGTGGGTCATCCGGAGGATCCGGCGACGGCCGCGCTGCACCGGACGGCGTTGCTGGCGACGGCTCCGGGGGCCGTGGTGGCGGTCGGGCTGCCGCGCAAGGCGGACGGGAGCGGTGGGGAGTTCCCACTTCTGGCCGAGCGCACACTCGTGCACGACCTTCCGACGGCGTATGTGTGCCGTCATTTCGTCTGCGCGCGGCCTACGACGGAACTCGTCTCACTGGCTGAGCAGTTGGGTGTGGTTCATCACTGATTGTGGCAGAGTGGCGTCAATTCCGGTTGCCGCACTACCACTTGGAAACGTGGTTTTTATTCGAGTGGCGCCTGAGTTTCATTTTCACTGTCTAGTCTCGTGTCTTCGGGAGTAACGAGACGGCGCACTGGGGGGTGCGCGCGTGTGGGGGATGCGGGGGCGGCAGGCCGGGGGGCCGGGCCGTCTCCGGGGGGTTTTCGATCGCCGCCTGGGGTTGCGGCTCGGCTGTGGGGGACAGTTTGCTCACCTCTGTCTTTATTGCCGCCATTTCTCTGGCGCTCTTCTGGATGGCCGCGTTCACGCTGTGGTGGCAGATGCACGCCTGGCGGACGCCCGAGACGCTCGCCTCGACCCGTTTCGACAGCCCTGACGGCGGGGGACGGCTGGCCTTCTCGCTGCTGCTGCCCGCCCGCCACGAGCAGGCCGTGCTGGAGCACACCATCGACCGGCTGCTCGAATCGAGCCACACCGACTACGAGATCATCGTCATCGTCGGCCACGACGACCCCGAGACGGCCGCCGTCGCCGAGCGCGCCGCCGTACGCGCGCCCGAGCGGGTACGCGTCGTCGTCGACCACAACGAGACCAAGAACAAGCCGAAGGCCCTCAACACCGCCCTCCCGCACTGCCGGGGCGACATCGTCGGGGTCTTCGACGCCGAGGACCAGGTCCACCCCGAGCTGCTCACCCACGTCGACCACGCCTTCCGCTCCACCGGCGCGGACGTGGTCCAGGGCGGGGTGCAGCTGATCAACTTCCACTCCAGCTGGTACAGCCTGCGCAACTGCCTGGAGTACTTCTTCTGGTTCCGCTCCCGCCTGCACCTGCACGCCGAGAAGGGCTTCATCCCGCTGGGCGGCAACACCGTCTTCGTGCGCACCGCGGTGCTGCGCGAGGCCGGCGGCTGGGACCAGAACTGCCTCGCCGAGGACTGCGACCTGGGCGTGCGGCTGTCGTCGGTGGGCAAGAAGGTGGTCGTCGCGTACGACTCCGACATGGTCACCCGTGAGGAGACCCCGGGCTCGCTGATGAGCCTGCTCAAGCAGCGCACCCGCTGGAACCAGGGCTTCCTCCAGGTCTACCGGAAGAAGGACTGGCAGCAGCTGCCCGGCCGCGGGCAGCGCTGGCTGGCCCGCTACACCCTGATGACCCCGTTCATGCAGGCGGCCACCGGGGTGATCATCCCGCTCAACTTCGCGGTGGCGGTCTTCCTCGACGTGCCCGTGGGCATCGCGATCATCACCTTCCTCCCCATGATCACGGCGATGGTGACGTTCGTCTTCGAGATCGTCGGCCTGCACGACTTCGGCCGCCAGTACGGCCTGCGCGTGCGGTTCACGCACTACCTCAAGCTCATCGTGGGAGGTCCCTTCTACCAGGTGCTGCTGGCGGGCGCCGCGATCCGTGCGGTCTGGCGCGAGCAGCGCGGCCGCAACGAGTGGGAGCTGACCAGCCACACCGGCGCCCACCTGACCTCCGCCACCTCCGCCGCCTCCGCCACTCCGATCCGAGAGGACAGCCTCCAGTGACCGCCACCCTGCCCACGGCCACTGATCCCCAGCCGGCTGACACCACCGACACCGCCCAGCTGCTGCCCGTACGCCGTCCGCCCGGCTCCGGCGGTGCCGGTTCCGCGGGCCCCGGCGGCCGCGGCGGCGGCCTCGGGGTGCGCCCGGCGGCGTTCGCGCGCCCGATGGTGCGCTTCCGCTCCTCCCGCCCGGACCTGCTGCTCTGCGGTGCGATCCTGCTGGCGATCCTCCTCGTACAGGGCTGGAACATCACCAACTTCCCGACCCTGAGCGACGACGAGGGCACGTACCTCGCCCAGGCGTGGGCCGTCCAGCAGGGCGACGGGCTGGCCCACTACACGTACTGGTACGACCATCCGCCGCTGGGCTGGATACAGGTCGCGGGCCTGACGTACCTGCCCGCCCTCTTCGTGCCCGACTGGATGACGGTCGCGCCGATGCGCTTCTCGATGCTGGCCGTCTCCGCCGCGAGCTCGGTGCTGATGTACGTGCTGGCGCGCCGGCTGTGGCTGCCGCGCTGGGCGGCGGGGCTGGCGATGGGGCTCTTCGGCCTGTCGCCGCTGTCGGTGGTCCTCCAGCGGGAGATCTTCCTCGACAACCTCGCCGTGATGTGGATGCTGCTGGCCTTCTGCCTCGCCGCGTCCCCCAGCCGCCACCTGTGGCACCACTTCGGCTCGGGCCTGGCGGCCGCCACCGCCGTCCTGACCAAGGAGACGATGCTGGTCGTGCTCCCGGCGCTGCTGGTGACGATGTGGCGCCACAGCCACCGCGACACCCGCAAGTTCGCCGTGACCGGGGCGATCACCGCCTGCGCGCTGATAGGGCTGTCCTACCCGCTGTACGCCCTGCTCAACAACGAGCTGCTGCCCGGCGCCGGGCACGTCTCGCTGATCGACGGCATCACCTACCAGATGAGCCGCCCCGGCTCCGGCTTCATCCTCGAATCCGGCACCGGCTCGAACGGGGTCTTCCGGTCGTGGCTGTACTACGACGCGGTCCTGCCGCTCGGCGGGCTGGCCGGTGCCGTGCTGCTGCTGGCCACCCACCGCTGGTCGGTGACCGCCCGCGCGCTCGCCGGGCCGGCCCTGGCCGTCGTGATCCTGGCCGTGGTCGCGATGCGGCCCTCCGGCTACCTCCCGGCGATGTACGTGATCCAGGCGCTGCCGTTCCTCGCCCTGGTCCTCGCCGGGGGCGCGGCCAGCGTCACGCACGCCGTGCTGCGCCGCCGCCGTGCGCCGGGGGAGCGCCGGGGCGTGGTGTACGCGCGCCGTGCGCTGGTCGGCGTACTCGCCGTAGCGGCCGCCGCGTTCGTACTGCCGCGCTGGTACGAGGGCAACCGGACCGCCCTGACCGTCGACGCCAACGCCCCCTACCGGCAGGCGGCGGCCTGGCTCGGACGTGAGGTGGCCGATCCGGCGAACACCCGCGTCCTCGTCGACGACGCGCTCTGGCTCGACGCCGTTCACCACGGTTTTGCACCCGGGGACGGGGCAATCTGGTTCTACAAGGCGGACCTCGACCCGGCCGTCACCAAGACCCTGCCGCGGGGGTGGCGGGACATCGACTACGTGGTCTCCTCGCCCACCGTGCGTCGCGACGCGGCGGACCTGCCCAACGTGAAGGCTGCTCTGGAGCATTCGACCGCGGTCGCCGTCTTCGGTACGGGCGAGGACCGTATCGAGATCCGCCGGACCGACCGCGAGAGTGGGAGCTGAACCACGATGAGCGAGGACCTGTGGCCCCCGCATGCCCTGGATGATCCGGAAGTCGACGCTCCGCCGGGGGCGGCCGGCGGCAGCGTCACCCTGATCGTCCCGACCTTCAACGAGTCCGCGAACGTGGCGGAGCTGCTCGGCCGGCTCCGCGCGGCCGTTCCCGGCCGGCAGCCCTTCGAGGTGCTGTTCGTCGACGACTCCACCGACGACACCCCCGCCGTGATCGAGAAGGAGGCCGCCGGCTGCCCCTTCCCGGTCTCCGTACTGCACCGCGACAGCCCGGACGGGGGCCTCGGCGGGGCCGTCGTCGCCGGGATCGAGCGGGTCGGCTCCGACTGGGTCGTCGTCATGGACGCCGACCTCCAGCACCCGCCCCACCTGGTCCCCGAACTCGTCGGCGAGGGCGAGCGCACCGGGGCCGACCTCGTCGTCGCCTCCCGCTACCTGCCCGGCGGCAGCCGCGCGGGGCTCGCCGGCGGCTACCGCGTCGCCGTCTCGCGCGGCGCGACCTGGCTGGCCAAGGGGCTCTTCCCGCGCGCCCTGCGCGGCATCAGCGACCCGATGAGCGGCTTCTTCGCGGTCCGCCGCACGGCGGTGGCGGGTGCGGTGCTCCAGCCCCTCGGCTACAAGATCCTGCTGGAGCTCGCCGTCCGCTGCCGCCCCGAGCGGCGCGCCGAGGTCCCCTTCGTCTTCCAGGACCGCTTCGCCGGGGAGTCCAAGTCCACCGCCCGGGAGGGGCTGCGCTTCCTGACGCACCTCGCGGCGCTGCGCTCGGCGAGCCCGCTGGCCCGGATGATCGGCTTCGGGCTGATCGGCCTCTCCGGCTTCGTGCCCAACCTGCTGGCGCTCTGGCTGCTGACCCGCGCAGGGATGCAGTACCTCGCCGCCGAGGTGCTCGCCAACCAGGCCGGGGTCCTGTGGAACTTCCTGTTCATCGAGACGCTGCTCTTCCGCGACCGGCGCCGCCACCGCCACTGGGCGGACCGCCTCGGCCGCTTCGCCCTCCTCGCCAACGCCGACCTGCTGCTGCGCATCCCGGTCATCGCGCTGTTCGTGGGCCGCTTCGGCATGGAGGTGCTGCCCGCGACCGCCCTCGCGCTGGTCACCACGTTCGTCCTGCGCTTCGCCGCCACCGAAGCGCTCGTCTACCTGCCGCGCGGGCCACGTGCGGAGCGCACCACCAGGAGTTGAGCCGTACCGAAAGGACCCACGTATGCGTAGGAAGATCCGACGGGGGGCGGGGCGCCGGGCCGCTCTGGTCGCCGTCGGCGCGATGACCGCCAGCCTGCTCCTGACCGCACCCCAGCAGGCCACGGCCGGAGCGCCGAACCTGCTGACCAACCCCGGCTTCGAGACCGCCGGTCCGGCCGGCTCCGACATGCCCGCCTGCTGGTCGAAATCGGGCTGGGGCGACAACGACTTCACCTTCGCCACCGTCGCCGACTCCCACAGCGGCACCAAGGCCATGAAGGTCTCGGTGACCCGCCGGGTCAGCGGCGACCGCAAGGCCCTGGTCACCGAGAACGCCGCCTGTGCCCCGACCGTGGTGCCGGGCAAGCAGTACGACCTGTCCGCCTGGTACAAGTCGGACACCCCTGACGTGTCGGTGACGGTGTTCCGCCACGACACCACCGCCGGCTGGCAGTACTGGACCGACCTTCAGAACCCGCCGGTCAGCGCCGCGTGGGCGCGTACGGAGGTCCGTACGCCCGCCGTCCCGCCGAACACCGACAAGATCGCGTGGGGTCTGTCCGTCTACGGCGTGGGCACCCTCACCACCGACGACTACGCGTTGGAGGAGGTGGGCGCGGTCCCGCCGCAGCCCGCCTGCACGGGCACGGCCGAGCAGTGCGCCAAGGGCAAGTGGGAGGTGATGGCGGCCCAGAACCCGGTGCGCTCGATGCACGCCGTGGTCCTGAAGAACGGCAAGGTGCTCCTGATCGCCGGCTCCGGCAACGACATCTCCCAGTTCAACGCGGGGACCTTCACCTCCGCCGTCTACGACCCGGTGGCGGGCAGCGTCAAGACGATCCCGACGCCGGTGGACATGTTCTGCTCCGGGCACGTGCAGCTGGCCGACGGCCGGGTGCTGGTGATGAGCGGCAACAAGGGCTATCCGTCCGCCGACGGGAAGATCGGATACCAGGGGCTGAAGGACTCGTACGTCTTCGACCCGGCGACCGAGCAGTACACGAAGACCAACGACATGAACGGCGGCCACTGGTACCCGTCCGCCACCATCCTCGGCAACGGTGACGTCATCTCCTTCGGCGGGCTGAAGGAGGACTCCACGGGCAACGTCACGGCGGAGAAGTTCTCGGCGGCGCAGAACAAGTGGCTGCCGATGAACGAGGTCAACCAGACCTGGTCGTACTGGGGCCTGTACCCGTCGATGATCCTCATGCAGGACGGCCGGCTCTTCTACTCCGGCAGCCACACCTTCGGCAACGGCACGCCCGGCTCGGGCGCCTCGGTCTACGACTACGACGCCAACACCATCACGGACGTGCCCGGCCTGCGGAAGAAGGACGAGCGGGACGAGTCGGCGAGCGTCCTGCTGCCCCCGGCTCAGGACCAGCGGGTGCTGACCGTCGGCGGCGGCAACAACGAGACCAACCCGGCGGCCAACCGGCTCACCGACATCATCGACCTGAAGAAGCCGAGCCCCGCCTACACGGCGGGCCCCGACCTCCCGCAGGGCCTCGTCGACACCGGCACGGGCAAGCGTCCCCAGACCGGTGCCGAGGGCAAGATGTACGTCTCCGCGGTGCTGCTGCCCGACGGCAAGGTGCTGGAGACCGGCGGCGGCCTCCACGACCGGGCCGACCCGGTCTTCGAGGCCTCGTTCTTCGACCCGGCGAACAACACCTACCAGGCGGGCCTCGCCACCGACCCGATCCCGCGCACCTACCACTCGGGGGCGTTCCTGCTGCCCGACGGTCGGGTCATGTCGGTCGGCGACAACCCGGGCAACGGCACGTACAACCACGCGGTGTCCGTCTACACCCCGCCCTACCTGTTCAAGGGGCCGCGCCCGAAGCTCACCTCGGTGATCGACACGGAGTGGGTGTACGGGGACACGCAGCGGATCACCGTCGACCGGCCGATCGCCAAGGCGGAACTGATCCGCCCGGCGGCGGTCACCCACTCCTCCGACCCCAACCAGCGGTTCGTGGACCTGCCGATGACGGTGATCGACAACAAGACCATCGACCTCAACGTCACGAGCAACCCCAACCTGGCGCCGCCCGGCTGGTACATGCTGTTCGGGGTCGACGCGAACGGCGTCCCGTCGGTCGCGACCTGGGTCCACCTGGGCGGGGCCCCCGCACTGGCGGCGGCGGCGAAGGCGGACGGGAAGCAGCTGCCCGCCCCGCACGAGCACTCCTTCGCCGACAAGCTGGCCGCGCCCAAGGCCAACCCCGCGCAGCGGGACGCGGCCCCGGTCGCGCCCACCGTGGCCGGCTGCGACCGGCACTACGGAACGGCGAGCATCTGCGTACCGGGCACCTTCCCGGCGGAGGTGAAGAAGACGACCAAGGACCGCTGCGAGTGGCTGGCCGCCCACCAGTTCCCGAAGCGGATGAAGGTCAACGGCAGCGACCCGCTGCGGCTGGACCCGGACAGGGACGGCTACGCCTGCTGAGCGCGTAACGCCCCAAGTGCACCCGTTTGACGGCCCGTCGTCCCCTGTGGGAGGCGGGCCGTCCTCCTACGCTGGGCGTCGGTTTCTCCGGCCCGCCCCGTTCCGGTCGAAAGGTTCCGCGCCCATGCCCGTGACCGCCCCGTCCACTCCGCGCCGTCCTTGGCCCGCCGTGCTGCTGGCCTGCGCCCTGCTCGGTCCGCCGGTGCTCGCGGGGCAGGCGCGGGCCGCGGACGGCATCGGCAGCATCAAGGAGTTCACGCCCCCCACGGCGGGCAGCGGGCCGGTCGGCATCACCGCGGGGCCCGACGGCAACGTGTGGTTCACCGAGAACGCGACCAACAGGATCGGGCGGATCACCCCGGACGGGAAGATCAAGGAGTTCCGGGTACGCACCGCCGGCAGCCTCCCGGACGACATCACCTCCGCCGCCGACGGCAACCTGTGGTTCACGGCGCCCTCCGGCAAGCGGATCGGGCGCATCACGACCTCCGGCAGGATCACCGAGTTCCCGCTGTCGCGGGCCGGCACCTACCCGGTGGGCATCACCGGGGGGCCGGACGGCAACGTGTGGTTCGCCGACTCCGGGGCCGTCCGCGTCGGGCGGGTCACGCCGTCCGGCAAGGTCACCGACTTCCCGCTGCCCGCGACGGAGAGCGCCCCGTACCGGATCACGAACGGACCGGACGGGAACCTGTGGTTCACCGAGCCCGCCACCAACCGGATCGGGAAGATCACCCCGTCCGGCAAGGTCACCGGGTACCCGCTGCCGAACGCGGAGGGCGCCCCCTTCAACATCGCCGCCGGACCGGACGGGAACCTCTGGTTCACCGACCCGAACTCCAACGCCATCGGGCGGATCACCCGGCACGGCCAGGTCAGGATGTTCCCCCTGCCCACGGGTAACAGCGGGCCGGTCGGCATCGCGGCGGGCCCGGACGGGAACCTCTGGTTCGGCGAGTCCAACATCAACCGGATCGGGCGGATCACCCCGGGCGGCCAGGTCACCGAGTTCCCCGTGCCCACCCCCGATGTGGACAGCACGCCGTTCCACATCACCGCCGGCCCCGACGGGAACATGTGGTTCACGGAGATGCTCGGCAACCGGATCGGGCGGGTGAAGGTCGGGGGCCGGGCCGCCGATCTGGCCGTCCGGCTGGCGGCCCCGGGCAGGGCCCGCGCGGGCGACGCGTACACCTGCACGGTGACGGTGACCAACCACGGCCGTTCCGCCGCGGCCGGCACGGTCGTGCGGCTGGCCAAGCCCCGCGGCGCTTACACGGTGTCGGCCACTCCGCAGGCCAAGCGCCCCACCGCGGACGAGCTGACCTGGGCCGTGGGACCCCTGCGCGCGGGGGAGAAGCGCACCTTCCGCGTCGTGGTGCGGCTGAAGAACAAGGGTGCGGTCGAGGCTGCGGCCAGGGTCACCGCCGCCACGTTCGACCCGGCCACCGGGAACAACGCGGTGACCGCCCGCACCACCGTCTCGGGCCGCTGAGGCCCGGGGGCCCGGGGGCCGCCTACGCGTGCCGGTACGCGGCCAGCGAGATGCCGACGTAGTGGGCCACGAAGGCGGCGAGCGTCAGGGAGTGGAAGACCTCGTGGAAGCCGAAGAAGCGGGGGGAGGGGTTGGGGCGCTTCATCCCGTAGATGACCCCGCCCACGCTGTAGAGCAGACCTCCGACGATCACCAGGACGAGGACGGCGATCCCGCCGGTGCGCATGAAGTCGGGCAGGAAGAACACGGCCGCCCACCCCATCGCGATGTAGCACGGGGTGTACAGCCAGCGCGGGGCGCCGACCCAGAAGACCCGGAAGGCGATGCCGGCCGCGGCCGCGATCCACACCGCCCACAGCAGGGGCTTGCCGGTGGAGTCGGGCAGCAGCAGGACCGCGAGCGGGGTGTAGGTGCCCGCGATGATCAGGAAGATGTTCGCGTGGTCGAGCCGCCGCAGGACGGCTTCGCCGCGCGGCCCCCACGTACCGCGGTGGTAGACGGCGCTGACGCCGAAGAGCAGGCAGGCGGTGAGGACGTACACCCCGCAGGCGACGCGGGCCTTCGTCGAGTCGGTGAAGGCCATCAGCACCAGGCCGGCGATCACCACGGCGGGGAACATCCCGGTGTGCAGCCAGCCGCGCATCAGCGGCTTGGCCTCCGGAGCTGCCGGAACGACCGGTACAGCCGGCACGGCGGCGGCGTCTGAAGTCATGGTCCACATGCTACCTACGGGTCCGTAGGTTTCGGTTTTCCTCTTTACGGAAGATTGACGGACGTGGCGATGCTCACGTGAGAGGCCCCCTGGACATATGCGCACATCCACCGGATGATCAGATGAGTGCGGTCGGCACCGGATGAGCGGAGCGCGAAGCGTCCGGGTCGCAGCCCCCACGGGGCATACACCAAACAAACCCCTCAACAAGGAGCAATCGTGGCGCGCGACAACGCGGCTCCCACTTCCGTCCCGACGACCCACCGGGAGCTCGTCTCCTGGGTGGAGGAGATCGCAGCCCTGACCCAGCCGGACCGCATCGTCTGGTGCGACGGCTCCGAGGCCGAGTACGAGCGCCTGTGCGAGGAGCTCGTCGCCAAGGGCACGTTCAAGAAGCTCGACGAGACCAAGCGCCCGAACTCGTACTACGCCGCCTCCGACCCCTCCGACGTCGCGCGCGTCGAGGACCGCACCTTCATCTGCTCCGAGAAGGAGGAGGACGCGGGCCCGACCAACCACTGGAAGGCCCCGGCGGAGATGAAGGAGATCTTCGCGGGAGAGAAGGGCATCTTCCGCGGCTCCATGAAGGGCCGGACGATGTACGTCGTCCCCTTCTGCATGGGCCCCCTCGGCTCCGACCTCTCCGCGATCGGCGTCGAGATCACCGACTCCGCCTACGTCGCGGTCGCCATGCGCACCATGACCCGCATGGGCAAGGCCGTCCTCGACGAGCTCGGCACCGACGGCTTCTTCGTCAAGGCCGTCCACACCCTCGGCGCTCCGCTCGCCGAGGGCCAGGACGACGTGCCGTGGCCCTGCAACACCACCAAGTACATCTCGCACTTCCCCGAGACCCGCGAGATCTGGTCCTTCGGCTCCGGCTACGGCGGCAACGCCCTGCTCGGCAAGAAGTGCTACGCGCTGCGCATCGCCTCCGTCATGGCCCGCGACGAGGGCTGGCTCGCCGAGCACATGCTGATCCTCAAGCTGACCCCGCCGGCCGGCGAGGGCGAGGCCAAGTACGTCGCGGCCGCCTTCCCGTCCGCCTGCGGCAAGACCAACCTCGCCATGCTGGAGCCCACGATCCCCGGCTGGACGGTCGAGACCATCGGCGACGACATCGCCTGGATGCGCTTCGGCGAGGACGGCCGCCTCTACGCGATCAACCCCGAGGCCGGCTTCTTCGGCGTCGCCCCCGGCACCGGCGACCACACCAACGCCAACGCCATGAAGACCATGTACGCCAACACCGTCTTCACCAACGTCGCGCTCACCCCCGACGGCGGCGACGTGTGGTGGGAGGGCATGACCGAAGAGGCGCCCGCGCACCTCATCGACTGGAAGGGCAACGCCTGGACCCCGGAGTCCGGGACCCCGGCGGCCCACCCCAACGCCCGCTTCGCCGTCCCGGCCGCCCAGTGCCCGACGATCGCCCCCGAGTGGGAGGACCCCAAGGGCGTCCCGGTCTCCGCGATCCTCTTCGGCGGCCGCCGCGCCTCCGCCGTCCCGCTGGTCACCGAGTCCTTCGACTGGAACCACGGCGTCTTCATCGGCTCGAACATCGCCTCCGAGAAGACCGCCGCCGCCGAGGGCAAGGTCGGCGAACTGCGCCGCGACCCCTTCGCGATGCTGCCGTTCTGCGGCTACAACATGGGCGACTACATGGCCCACTGGGTCAAGGTCGCCGCCGACAAGGACCAGGCCAAGCTCCCGAAGATCTACTACGTGAACTGGTTCCGCAAGAACGACGCGGGCAAGTTCGTGTGGCCCGGCTTCGGCGAGAACAGCCGCGTCCTGAAGTGGATCGTCGGCCGCCTCGACGGCACCGCCGAGGGCGTCGAGACCCCCATCGGCGTCCTGCCGACCAAGGCCGCGCTCGACCTCGACGGCCTCGACATCGCCGACGAGGACCTCGACTTCCTCCTCACCGTCGACAAGGAGGTCTGGCGCGAGGAGGCCGCCCTGGTCCCCGAGCACCTGAACACCTACGGCGACCACACCCCCAAGGAGCTGTGGGACCAGTACCACGCGCTCGTCGAGCGCCTGGGCTGACCGCCCGCCCGGTCCGACCGGGCCCGCCCTGACACGACAGGGCACACGAACGTGGGAGTCCCCGACCAAGGTGCTCCCACCGCTGTGGGAATCCCCGACCAAGGCTTTCCCATCGCAGCACACGCCTGACTGGCCGACGGGCCGGCGCCACTGTCCCGGCCGCCGCCCGCCTCAGGAGCGTCCTCGCTCCTCCAGATAGGCCGTGTGCGTCTGCTGACGGCGGGCCTCCCTGTCCTGGAGGTCCGCCGTCAGGCGTTCCGCCTCCTGCGACAGCAGCGACAGCTGCCGCTCCAGGTGCCGCTCCGGGGACTCCCCGCCCGGCGTCAGCCGGGTCCACCAGCGCGTCCGGTTGTACGTGTCCACGCACTCCGGCACGTCCAGCCGGACCGCCCGCGCCAGCGAGTGCACCGCCTCCGGGTCCGCCGCCAGCTCCTGCGCCGGCCAGCCCGGGTCCAGCAGGGCCGCGTACAGGTCCAGCAGTTCGCTCAGCTTCCCCTCGGCGGCCGGCGGCAGCTCCACCTCCGCCACGTACCCGCGCAGCCGGCCCAGGTCCTCCCTTACGAGGTCCAGCTGCTCGGCGGGACCGGGGAAGGGCGGCGGCGGCGTCCGGTCCGGCGGTGCGATCAGCGCGCCGGCCCCGTACAGACCGGCGACCACCGCCGGCCAGTAGGCGCCCGCCACCCCGGCCAGGGTCAGGCCCAGCCCGAGGAGCCCACAGGCGCTGCCCCACAGGTTCTTCTTCGACTCCAGGTACGCGAGCGCTCTACTGGTAGCCACGGATCTCCTCGAACGCCCCGTCCAGCGAACCCCCGGCTACCGCTGGGCCGCCCCCCACGCCGGTCGCGTCGAAGAGCCGGCCCCCGGTCAGTTCCGTGATGTGCGTCAGCTCCTTGCGGTCCGAATCCCCGAACAGCACCGCGAAGACCGGGGTGCGCTTCTGCGCCTCCGGCAGCCCGGCGTAGAAGGAGTCGAAGTCCTTCACCTTGTCCCCGCTCTGCCCGTCCGTCATCAGCACGATCGAGGTGAACGCGTCGGCGTTGCCCTGCCCCAGGTGCTGGTACGCGGCCTTCAGGCTGGCGTAGACGGCCGTGCCGCCCTCCGGGCGCAGCGACTTCACGTCATCACGGATCGCGTCCAGGGCCGGACCCGGATTGCCCGGCTCGACGACGTGCGTCAGCACCTGCTT
This sequence comes from Streptomyces sp. NPDC037421, assembly GCF_055602105.1. Taxonomy (NCBI): domain Bacteria; kingdom Bacillati; phylum Actinomycetota; class Actinomycetes; order Kitasatosporales; family Streptomycetaceae; genus Streptomyces; species Streptomyces sp. NPDC037421. The sequence goes on along the minus strand of NZ_JBVJWV010000006.1, from coordinate 50,893 downwards.
GACCTTGTCGCCGAACGGCAGCAGCGTCACCTCCTCGCGGTCCCGGAACCGCCGGCCCGTCCCCGAACTCCCCGTCCCCGTCAGGTCGGTGAGTGCCGAGCGCAGCCGCCCGATCCGGTCCGCCTCCTCCATCGAGCCCGAGGTGTCCAGCACGTACACCGTCCGCGAGGGCCGGCGCAGCTCGTTCTCGTACGAGGCCAGCAGCCCGTCCGCCACCGACCGGGCGCCCGGGAAGGGCAGTTCGCGGCGCACCGAGGAGTCCAGCCCGGCCGCGGGGGCCACCCCGGCCGCCACCGGCCGCCGGAACGTCTTCTCCGTGATCGCCTTCTGCGCCGCGTCGCCCCGCAGGTACTCCGTCAGCAGCCGGCCCGACTCCCGCGCCCCCGCCGGGGACGAGGTCAGCAGCGTCAGCGGGTAGTGCGCGGTGACCACCCCGTCCTTCGGGCGGATCACCTTCAGCGGCGCCTTCGCGCGGTCGTTCATCGACAGCAGCACCGACTCGTAGTTGACCAGCGCGTCCACGTCGTCCCGCTTGGCGTACGCCGTCACGAGCCAGCCCGAGGAGCCGGAGGTCAGCTTCTGCCCCTTGAAGAACTCCTTCAGCCGGGGCCGGGCCTTCTGCACGTCCGCGTCGGTCAGCGCGGACTGCGCGCCCGACAGGCCCGAGGCCACCGAGACGAGGGTGGAGAAGCCGGAGTTCGAGCGCACCGGGTCCGTCATCCCGTACGTCAGCTTCCCGGCCGCCACGGCCTCCTCGACCGCCGACCAGGTCACCTCCTCGGGCTTCCAGCCGAGGCGGGCCAGCGCCTCCGGCTTGACGCCGACGGCGACCGGCGAGGACATCACCGGGGTCTCGTTGGCGAGCTTGGCCGCGGCCTCGGGCCGCAGCCGCAGGTAGTCGTTGGAGGACAGCCAGATCGCGTCGTACTTGCCGTCGGCCTTGCCGGAGGCGACCTGCTCGGCCGCGTCCAGCGTCCCCGACCAGGTGAAGTCGACGGAGACCCCGGTGGCCGTCTTGGCGTCCTTCAGGACCTGGGCCATGTCGCCGAGCTCGCTGGAGGCCAGCACCCGCAGCCGGCCCTCCTTGTACTCCTGGGGCTTCGGGCCTCCGGCGGAGCCGCCGCTGCTCGTGGCGGGTTCGTCGGAGGTGCAGGCGGTGGCGCCCAGCAGGGTCGCGGCCAGGACCACGGCCGCGGCCAGGCGTCTGCGGACCCGCGCCGTGCGCAGTGCCGTCCTCGTGGTGCGTGCCTTCATCGCTCGCCGCCTTCCAGGGCGTTCGCGGTGCGGGTGCGGGCCAGGTGGGCCGAGGCCGCCTGGAGCTCGCCCGTCAGGGACTCCACCGTCGCCGCCATGTTCTCCGTGGCCTGGACCTTGAAGGTGTCGATCGCGTCGAGGGTCTTGTAGATCTGCGCGAACGCCGTACGGAGGGTCTCCGCGCCGACGGCCGGGTCGGCGGCGATCCGCTGGATCTCGCCGCTCTGGGTGGCCAGCATCTCCGCGTTCCCCCGGATCAGCTCCTCGGTGGTGCCGCGCAGGGCGTTGACCTGCTCGGCCACCTTGCGCTGGTTGTCGAGGGCCGAGGCCAGCATCACCGCGATGCGCAGCGCCGAGACGGTGGTGGTGGCCGCCCGGTCGACGCCCTTGATGAGCTCTTCGTTGTTGCGCCGGACCACGTCCATCGCCAGGTAGCCCTGCGCGCACACGGCCAGCTGGGTCAGCAGGTCCTGGTGCTTCTGGCGCACGGGGAACAGGACGTCGGCGCGGAGCGCGTCCGCCTGGGCGGGGTCGGTGTGTCCGGTCCGGGTGATCCGCTGCTCGACGGCCGCGTCCAGGGCCTCGGTGAGGACCGCGTACTCCTGGAGCTTGCCCATGGTCTCCCAGAGCCGGGCCCGCTCGGTGTGCAGGGCTGCGTTGTCGCGGCGCAGCTCGTCCTGGCCCCCGCGCAGCGCGCCGACGATCCGGTTCAGGGTCGCCTGGGAGGAGGCGTACTTGGCCACGTGGTCGCGGAACCTGTTGCCGCCCGGCAGCTTCGCCAGCAGTCTGCGGGCCCCCTTGGCGGGCGCGTCGCGCGGGTCGAGGTCCTCGACGGTGCGGCGCAGCTCGACCAGCGACCCCGCCACCCGGGCCTGGGCGTCGCCGCCGCCGTCCGGGCCGAGGGAGCGTACGGCCCGCTCCAGCATCCTGTTGGACTGGTTGGCGGCGGTGCGCATGTCGGCGGAGCCGAGTGCGGTGACGTCGCCGATGCGGGCGGCGAACTCCGGGGAGCGGACGTCGATGCCGGCGAGCTGGCCGACGTACTCCCCGGCCCGGCGGGCCATCTCCTCCTGGACGCCGTCCTGGAGCGGGACGAGGCCGGAGGCCTGTTCCCGCTTCACGGCGGGTACCGGCTCGGGTGCGGTCAGCACGAGCGGGCCGTCCTCGGGCGGTGTCAGTGTCACGGCGTGCCCCCCTGTCCCTTGGCGCGGCCTGCCAGCGCCGTCAGGACCTTCACGGTCGGAGCGCTGACCTGGCGGATCCCGGTCAGCTCCGGGTTGAGGTACCCGGCGTACCGGGTGGTGGCGGCGGAGAACTCGGCGGTGCCCTCCTGGGGGCGGAAGCCGTGCCGCACGGCCAGCTCGCGCAGCTTCTTGTCGGTGGCGAGGAGCGTGCCGAGGTCCTTGGCCTTCTCGCCGAGCGGTACGAAGGTGTGGGGGGAGTTCACGGTGGTGTCCGGGTACAGCACGACCATGCTCGCGGCCTCCCCGGTGGGCTGCTTCTGCAGCAGCAGCGCGGCGACCTGGGCCTCGTAGGCGAGGACCAGCGGCTCGCCGCTGCCGCTGATGAAGGAGCGGAAGGGGCCGTCGGTGCTGGGCTCCAGGGAGCCCTGGACGGAGATCAGCTTCCGCAGGAGCGGGGTCGTGCGCTCGATGCCGGTGTCGTCGGAGACGACCGTCTTGTTGTTGGCCACGTTCGAGGTGGCTCCGATGAACAGGGCGCCGGAGTTGGAGGTGGTGGGGTCGGAGGTCTTGATGAAGACCGTGCCGGTCAGTTCCGTGTGGGCCGAGGAGCCGGGGAGCTGCTGCCAGGTGCGGTCCTCGCCGGCCGCCTTGAGGAAGGGTTCCATCAGGAGCGTGCCGGTGTTCTTGCCGTTCATCTTGGCGAGGCCGTTGTCGGCGAGGACGCGCGCCGCGTTGGCGCGGGCGATGACCACGAGCGGGGAGAAGAAGGGCTTCGCGCTCTGCGCGCCCTTCACCCCGGCCTTCGCGGCGATCTCGTCGGCGGGCTCGCTGCTGCTGGGGAAGGCGAAGTCGTACTCCTTGAGGGCCAGCTGGTCCATGGCCCAGGAGCCCGAGGTCTCGGTCTTCACGGTGTAGCCCTTGGCTGCAAGGGCCTTGACGACGTCGGGATCGCGGAAGAACTCGGACTTCTCCGATCCGATGACGCCACGCACGGTCTTCGTTGCCGTGCCCTCTGATGTTCCGGTTCCCCCGAGGACGATGACGGCGACTACGCCGCCTATCAGGAGGACCGCCAGAGCGATTCCTAGGATGCGTCTCACGGGGGCAGCCTGCTCACGGAAACCCACATTCCGCGCGGCGTTGGGTGAACGCCGGGTGTCCAGACGGTCCCGCTTCGAAATGCTGTGTGGGTTGGCGGGTGCTGGTGGGCGGGGGCGGGCGGCGGGAGGATCTGGGGCATGGGTGTGAGAGCGTGCGGGTTGAGGTGGCAGGGGTGGGTGGTGGGCATGGTCTGCCTGTCCGGCCTGCTGGTGTTCGCCCCGTTGGGGCTGTACGTCTGGGCCAGCGGGAGCCCTGCCGGCCCGGAGGGCCGTGCGGCCGCCCCGCCGGAGGTACGGGTCACCGGGTGCCGGATCGACCCGCCGAGCCGGCGCGTGGTGGCGGTCCTGGAGGCCCGGGGCGAGGGCTCGTACGTCGCCACGGTCGAGTTCCGGGACCGGCAGCCGGAGCTCCCGGACGCCCGGGAGGCCCGCACCCTGGTCCGCCTCCCGGGCCTGACGCCCGATGCTCCCGCCGCCCGCGCGGAGGCGGTCGGGCCGGTGTGGGCGGCGGGGGCGGGCGTGTGGTGCGGGGTCGCGGGGGTGGTGGGGGAGGCGGGGGAGGGGTAGCCCCTTGACCGGGGTCAGGGAAGCCCCCAAAGGAACGGCACGGTCGATGGTCAGGCGTTGGCGGCGGCGATCTCCGCGCGTACGCCCTGGAGGGCTTCCTCGAAGGTCTTGGTGGTGTGGTCGTGGCCCGTGAAGCCTTCGTGGGGGGCCGGGTTGAGGCTCCAGCCCCAGCCCGTGGCGTCTTTGCCGTCGATCACCGCGAAGTCGTCCCCGATGGTGATGCCGACCGACACGTTGCCGACGGGGTGGACCTGTACGTCGGTCCGGGGGACGTCACCGAGGATGCGGCGGACGGTTTCGCGGGTGGTCTGCTCGTCGATGCCGGGCTCCGGGGCGGTCAGGACGACCGTGCGGCCGTCGGGGTCGGTCAGGGTGGTGGAGGAGAGGCCTGTCGGGGCCGTCAGGCCGAGGCGCAGGTAGCCGGTTCCGGGGCGGCGGGTGGCGGGGTAGAGCTCCAGGACGCTGCCGTCGGCGAGGGTCGCGGCGTAGTGGTCAGGGCCGTTGCCGTGGCGCTCCGGTACGAGGTCGAGGCCGAGGCCGGCGTAGAAGTCGCGGCACTCTTCGAGCCGGTGCGTGTAGATGACGAGCAGGTCGATGGTCATGCGGCACCGGGGGTCTTCTGCCGTCCGAGCAGGGCCGTGAAGCCCTGGAGGGCCAGGTCGATGCCCGCGAGGACCGCCGCCACGATCCACAGCGTGTGGTGGTCGGGCTGTGACGCCGCCATCGTGATCGCGGTTACGAGGCCCACGGTGGTGCACAGCGGGCGCAGGAAGGGGTTCCGAGCAAAGAATCCGAGCATCTGTCTTCCTTCCGTCGGGCGGGACACCCGCCAACTCGGCTTGTACGCCGGGGTGATGCGGCACCCACTGGTATCCCGCTCAAGGTATACATACCATTGGGGGTATGCCAAGGAAGAATGAGTCCGACGAGCTCGAAGAGCGGGACCTCGCCTACCGGATCGCCCAGGCGGTGTACGACCGGCGGATGGAACTCGGCTGGTCACAGCGCCAGTTGGCGGAGGCGGCCGGCATGAGGCAGCCGCACGTCTCGCGGCTGGAGGCGGCCAGGAGCCTGCCGAGCCTCGATGTCCTGCACCGGGTCGCGGAGGCGATGGGCACCGACCTGACCGTGTGCCTCGTACCCCGCGAAGCCGCGTCCCGGCAGGCCGCCGAGGTGATCGCCCCATGACGACCTGGCTCGGACGGGCCTCCAGACTGAGGCACCGTCACTACGGGAACGCGCTGGAGGCGGTCGGCGTTGCCGTCGTGGTCGTCGCGCTGACGGTCACCCACGGGACGTACGCGAACTTCGTCGTCGGCACCGCCGGCCAGTTCTTGCTGTTCGTCCCCACCCTGATGCGAGCCCGGCACCGGTCAGGGCCTCCGTGCGCGGAGTGCGTCATGGAGCTGCCGCTCAACCCGGCGGAATCGGCCCGGGCCGGCTGGTCGCACCGGGCCCTGCGCCTGTTCCACGTCACGGGCGGATCGAAGCTGCGGCTGATCCTGCTCCTGATCGTGCTGCTCACCCTCCTGGCCCTGAGCCCCGGCCTGCTCTACGCCACTGCCGGCATGGACGGCGCGGCGCGCAGGGCGGACTTCTTCCTGGGCCTCCTGCTGGTCATCGGCGTCGGGATGAACTGGACGACCCGGACCCACAACCGCCTGGCGCCGTGGTGCCCGTACTGCGACGACGGGGACGACGGCGACGAATCACCGGCCGTCGACCCCACCGGCGGGCGGGGTCAGCCCGCGCCGGCGTGAGTGCGGCCGCACAATGCGTGCTCGATCAGGGCGCCGGCCGCCTTCTCCTGCTCCAGCATGTGGTCCTTGGTGTCGCCGCGGGCCTCGGACATGGAGACCACGACGCTGCGCGTGCCGTCGTCGGTGACGCCGTTGAGGGTGATGTAGCCGCCGTCCCCGCCCTCGTGGCTCCAGTAGCTTCCGCCGCAGCTTTCGAGGGGGCGTTCGACCAGGCCGAGCCCGTACCTTCCTCCGGGCCAGAGCTCTTGGGCCTCGCTGCTGACCGCGACGGTCTGCTTCATCTTCGCCAGCTGGGGCGCCGGCAGCAGGCGGCCCGAGAGCAGCGCGCGGAAGAGGACGTTCTCGTCCCGTGTGGTCGTGACCCAGCCGAGGTTCTCGTGGTCCACCGGGATCTGGTCGGTGACGTCCACGCGGGAACCGGGGCCGAAGAACTCGTAGGACCGGGCGTGCGGCCGGGGCAGGGTGGGTGAGGTTCCCGTCCACCGGGTCCGGTCGAGTCCGAGCGGACGAAGGACGCGGGCCTCGATCTCCTGGTGCGCGGGGTGGCCCGTGGCCTTCTGGATGATCATGCCGAGCAGGACGTAGCCGGTGTTGGAGTACGCCCAGCCCTCGACCGGTGTGTGGGCCATGGCGCGGGCGACCAGCTGCTCGGGGCTGTGCACCTGGTGGCGCTGCTGGTAGTACTCGGCAGGTGTGGTGTATCCGGGCAGGTCGTCCTGGATGCCGCTGGTGTGCTGGAGCAGCTGCTGGATGCTGATCCGGCTGCCGTCGTTGCCGTTGCCCCGCACCATGCCCGGCAGCCAGTGCTCGACCGTGTCGTCCAGGGACAGCCTGCCCTCGGCCTCCAGTTGGAGGACCACGACGGCGACCAGAGTCTTGGACGTGCTGGCCATGCGGAAGTAGCCGTCGGGAGGGACCGGTCGGCCGGTGTTCAGGTCGGCGGTGCCGCTGGTGGCGACCGACTGACGGCCGTCGGGGCCGATCATGCGGGCCTGTACGCCGCTGATGCCGAGGGCGTGGAGGGCCTCGGTGTCCTTGCGTAACTGCTCGGCCGGGGTGGGAGGGGCGGGCCGGGCGGCGGCGGTGGTCACCCCGGAGGCGAGCAGCACGGCGGTGGCCAGTGCCACGGCGAGGCGCTTGTGCGAAGTCATGGCCACACGCTAGACCGGCCCCGGGGAAGGGCCGATCCGGCGGACCCCCTGAAGGGCCTGGGGCTGGCCCCCGCATGCGACGGGGGTCAGACCACGGCGAGCCGGTCCACCAGCAGCTCCACCCTCGGCTCGACGTCCTCCGGCAGCAGCCGGCCGGCCCGGGTCAGGGTCGCCAGGCCGTGCAGGGACGCCCAGAACACCTCGGTGAACAGCTCCGGTCTGACGCCGTCCCCGGCGACCTCGCCCAGGCTCTCCAGCAGCGCGGCGAAGGCGTCCTTGAGGGGTTCCGGGGTGTCCTCGACCGCGAAGGCCAGGCCGCCGTCGAGCTGGAACAAGGCGTCGTAGACCGCGGGGTTGCGGGCGGCGAAGTCGAGGTAGGTGCGGGCGAGGGCGGTGACCCGCTCACGCGGGCCGCCCGCGCCGGAGGTCGCGGCCCGCACCGCCGCGGCCATCTCGGCGGCGCCTTCGAGGGCGACGGCGCCGATGATCTCGCGTTTGCCGCGGAAGTGGCTGTAGAGGACGGGCTGGCTGTATTCGATGCGCTCGGCGAGCCGACGGGTGGTGACCGCGTCCCAGCCCTGCTGCTCTGCGAGTTCGCGGGCCGTCGCCACGATGAGGCGCTCGCGGACCGCCCTCTCGCGCTGCTTGCGTTCCTGTACCGACATGATTCGATCCTAGCACCGCTAGACAAGAGAGCGGCAGCAGTACTAGCGTTGCCTCATCACCTAGCAACGCTAGATATCGGAGGGGTCGTCATGCTCAACGCACTTGAGGTCATCACCACCGTGGTCGTCGGCGTGATGGTGGGGGTGGAGTTCTCCGTCGCCTTCGTCGTCAACCCGATCCTCGCCGCACTCCCCGAGGACAGCGGCCAACTCGGCCGCGCCCACGGGGGCCGGATGCTCGGCGCCGTGATGCCGGTCTGGTACATCGGCTCGCTCGTCCTCGTCGCGGTCTGGGCCATCGCCGGATGGCACCTTCCCGGCACCGGCCTCGTCGTCACCGCCGGCGCGCTGCTGCTCCTCAGCGTGATCATGTCGCTCCTGCTGCTCGTCCCGATCAACAACCGGAGCAAGACGTGGACCCCCGAGAACCGGCCCGCCGACTGGAAGGAGCAGTCGAACCGCTGGGACCGCTTCCACTACGTCCGCGTCGCCGTCATCATCGCCGCCTTCGCCCTGCTGGCGACCGCCCTCGCCTGAGCCACCGCGGACGGCATCCGGGAACCTGGCCGTCAAGAGCTGCACGGCTCCGTGGCCACGGGGCTCGGCGTCCACGGCCGTGAGCGCCTTCAGCAGGTGGAGTGGAACAGCCCGCCGACGGCCTCCCCGGCCCCGGCCAGCCGGTTGTACACCTCGACGGCGCCCCTGGTCTCGTCGACGTGCACGGCGACCCCCGCCTCCCGCAGCACCCGCACCGCCTCCGCCGTCGTCTTCAGCCGCCGCTCCATGCCCTGGCTGAGGACGACGACCGCACACCCCCGCTCAACCAGCTCCCGCACGTCCCCGGCCTGGATCCCCGGCTCGTGCCGGGTGCCGTGCGTGTTCCAGTCCCAGGCCTTCCCGCCACCGGGGTACAGCACGAAGTCCTTTGCCGCCGGCAGCCCTTCGACCTCCATCTCGCCCCACGAGACGTGCGTGATCAGCGGCGATCGATCCATCAGCACCCTTTCACGGTCCTCAGACGGCCTCGAAGACATCCGCACCCGTCTCCTGAGGCCAGGACGGAAGGGGCCTCGCGGAACAGCCGTGCGCCCTCGGTCCGCGACATGCCAACTCCTCTCGTCACGTCCCGTCCAGGGGTTCACCAGTCACCGAACGGGAGTAGCTTTCTGAGTGTCGAGGCCAGAAACGGAGTGTCCAGGATGCCCGAACAGCACGACGCCAATACGACATTCGCCCAACGGGTCCGTCTCGCGAGAGACCGAGCGGGGCTCACCCGGCCAGTGGCCGCAGGCCTCGTGGGCCGGTCATCGGAGTGGGTCAAAGGAATCGAGACGGGCGCCATCGGGATGCCCAGGCTCCCCATGCTCATCCGACTCGCCACGATCTACGAATGCGACCTCGGGGACCTCACCGGGGACGAACGCATCTCCGCAGCGACGTACACCAAGGCGACCCATACGGACTTGCCCGCGATCAAGCGCGCCCTGACCACCTACCGCCTCACGTCGGCGGACGGTGAGCCGGAGCCCGCCGAGGTGCTCAACGCGCGTGTGCGTTCGGCGTGGAAGCTGTGGCACAGCAGCGGTGACCACCGGTCCCGGGTCGCCGCACTGCTCCCGGACCTCCTCGCCGACGCCCAGCATTCCGCACGCCTCCTGGAAGGCGTGGAGCGCCGCCGAGCGCTCGTCGCGCAGGCGCAGGCCTACCACCTCACCCAGCTCTTCCTGGCGTTCCAGCCCGAGCCGGAACTCATCCTGCTCACCGGCGACCGCTCGATGGCAGCAGCCCAAGACGCCGACAGCCCGCGCGCGATGGCGGGCGCGGCCTGGTACATGAACCACGTCTACCGGGATGCCAGCGAGGCCGCCGACGCCCGGGTAGAGCTGGCGGAGCAGGCCGCTTCCCTCCTCCGCCAGGAGGATCCGGAAGACCTCGCGCGTTGGGGCCTCCTCCAGCTCGCGGTGGCGCTGTCGTTCGCGAAGATCGGCAAGGCGGGTCTCGCATGGCGGTACTGGGACCTGGCGCAGGACGCCGCCCGCCGCCTCGGGGACGAGTACGCACATCCGTGGCTGATCTTCGGGAAGGGGCTGGTGGACGCCTACGCACTCACCATCCACCTGGACCTCGTCCAGCCCGGCAAGGCGGTCGATGCGGCGGCAGCCCTCGACCTGAACACGGTCCCCTCCGCGACCCGCCGCTCGTTCCACATGATCGAGGCCGCCCGCGCGTACGGCATGCAGGACGAGGGCGTAGCCGCAGTGGCGCTCCTGCAAAAGGCCCACAAGACATCGCCCGAGACCGTCCGCTTCAACATGCACACCAGGATGGTCCTGCCGGAACTGGCGAAGACCGGCCCCCGCATGGTCCGTGAGGATGCCCGCGAGCTGGCACTCGCACTCAGCATCTCGACTTGATCGCCAAAGGGGTGGAAACCCTACCCCTGAGCACAGGGGTAGGACCCTCACCCTCCGTCAGTTCCCGAGGCCCCTACCGTCGGTGCACCACCCGCAGACGACGGTAGGGAGCCCCGCATCATGCCCGACGCATGCAGCACCGACACTTTGGACCTACCCAGGGTGAGGGCCATAGGCGAACCCAGCGCCGAACTCCTGGACCGAGCGCTCGTCGGCTGGGAGCGCTTCCTCGGCACCTTCGAGGGAGCGCCCGATGAGTGAGTGCTACGAGTACGTCCCGCACCGCCTCCTCCGCCGCCGAGTCCGCGACATCGCGTCCGGCACAGAAGGCGAATTGATGGCCGTGATCAACGAAAACGTCTCCGACACCGGCATCGAGCACTGGATGGAGCTCGCCTACATCCGGGGCGCCTCCGGCCGCGAATTCACCACTGCCGTCACCAACGTCGAACCCGCCGGCGACCAGCCCAGGACGGCCGTCGGCCGCCGAGATCAGGGAAGCGCGTAGCGATCCGTCGCGCCCAAGCGCTTCCCGCAGCGCTCTGATCAACATGTGGTGCGGGTATCAGCCCAAGACGGTCGCCGGACGCCGAGAAAAGAGGAGCGCGTAGCGATCTGCTGCGTCTGGGTGCTCCGCAGGGGGCTCTGGTCAACATCTCGTGCAGGTAGTCGCGCCCCCGACCCTGGACCAGGCTTCCAAGGGGCCGAATACCCGGCGGGGCATGGCCCGGCCCCTCGCCTCATCGCTGAGAGACCCGTCCCTCCCACCATCGACCGTGCCGTTCTTTTGGGGGCTTCCCGGCAGTCCTTTGTCTTTCCGGGGCGGGACGGTCGGTCAAGGGTGGCCGAAGGCCATCGCGTAGCGACGCGACGAAGGAGCGCCCTTGAGGGACCGGCACGAACCGGAAGGACGATGGGACTGACGGGAAACCCCCAAACCAGCTCTGACACCGCCCAGGGAGACACCGCTCCCCACCCACCGGCCCGCAGACGAGGGGGCGGGTGGGCAACTACCGCCCGGGCCCGGGGGGTCGAGGGGGAGATAGCGGGCCCGAGGCGTGAACCCCAACGCGTGAACCCCACCCCACCCCACCCCACCCCACCCCCCCCCCCGCAAAAACCATGGCGCCCGGTCCGGAGCCTGCGCGGTCCCGGACCGGGGCCGGTCAGTGGGCGCCGGCCCGGTCGGGGGCTTCGAGGGCGGCGGTGTGGGCGTCCATGCGCTGGGCCGCGAGGATCGCCGCGGCGGTGTCGGCGCGGGACGCGGCGACGAGCAGGGCGCGGGCGGCGAGGTCGCGGGCGCGGCGGTGGAGGGTGCGGGCGTCGGCGTCGTCGGCCAGGGCGGGGTAGGCGACGCGGACGGGGTGCGACCCGCGCAGACGGGTCACCTGGGCCGCGATGCGTACGGCACCGTCGTCGTCGAGGCCGAGCTCGTCGGTGACGGCGAGCAGCGCGGCGAGGTGCCCGGCGAGCTGGATGTCGAGGGCTTCGCCCCGGCTGCTCTGCGGGTAGGCGGCGGTGTCGGTGCGGTTGCCGTCCACTCGGTGGACGACCGACTTGGGGCGGCTCGGTTCGTACATGAGGAGGCCTCCTGCGTGGTCAGGAGGCCATCCTACATTGGAACCGGTCTAAGGTTGAGTCGAATCTTGGTAGAGCGCCACCGGAGCGCGGCTCCCGGCCCTACGGCTGCCCGTACCCGTCCAGGAAGCGGCCGATCCGGGTCACGGCGTCCGCGAGGTCCTTCGCGTTGGGCAGGGTCACGATGCGGAAGTGGTCGGGCTCGGGCCAGTTGAAGCCCGTGCCGTGCACCACCATGATCTTCTCGGCGCGCAGCAGGTCGAGGACCATCTGCCGGTCGTCCTTGACCTTGTAGACCGCCGGGTCCAGCTTCGGGAACAGGTACAGCGCGCCCTTGGGCTTCACGCACGTGATGCCCGGGATCTGGGTCAGCAGGTCGTACGCCGTGTCGCGCTGCTCCAGCAGCCGCCCGCCCGGCAGCACCAGGTCGACGATCGACTGCCGTCCGCCCAGCGCGGTGGCCACGGCGTGCTGCGAGGGCATGTTCGCGCACAGCCGCATGTTGGCCAGGATCGTCAGGCCCTCGATGTACGACGAGGCGTGCTTCTTCGGCCCGCAGACCGCCATCCAGCCCGCCCGGTAGCCGGCCACGCGGTAGTTCTTGGACAGCCCGTTGAAGGTCAGGGTCAGCAGGTCCGGGGCGATCGCCGCGGTGTTCGTGTGCGTGGCGCCGTCGTAGAGGATCCGGTCGTAGATCTCGTCGGAGCAGACCACCAGGTTGTGCCGGCGGGCGATGTCCGTCAGGCCCCGCAGCATCTCGTCGTCGTAGACGGCGCCGGTCGGGTTGTTCGGGTTGATGATCACGATCGCGCGCGTGCGGTCGGTGACCTTGCGCTCGATGTCCGCGAGGTCGGGCATCCAGTCGGACTGCTCGTCGCAGCGGTAGTGCACGGCGGTGCCGCCGGCCAGTGAGACCGACGCGGTCCACAGCGGGTAGTCCGGGGCGGGGACCAGCACCTCGTCGCCGTCGTCCAGCAGCGCCTGCATCGACATCTGGATCAGCTCGGAGACGCCGTTGCCGAGGTAGATGTCCTCGACGTCCAGGTGGATGCCCTTGGTCTGGTAGTGCTGCATGACCGCGCGCCGCGCCGACAGCAGGCCCTTCGCGTCCCCGTAGCCGTGGGCGTTGCCCAGGTTGCGGAGCATGTCCTCGAGGATCTCCGGCGGGCAGTCGAAGCCGAAGGCCGCGGGGTTGCCGGTGTTCAGCTTGAGGATGCGATGACCTGCCGCTTCGAGCCGCATCGCCTCTTCGAGGACGGGTCCGCGGATCTCGTAGCAGACATTGGCGAGTTTCGTTGACTGGATCACCTGCATGACGGGAGCTTACGGGCCCGGCCGCGCGCCCGCTCGGCCGTTCCGGCGGAATTACACCGCGCGATATATCCCATTTCGCGCGATGTATTGGTGCCGCCCCCGTCCACCCTTTGAAACGGCGGCCGGGCCCCCGTCCGGCCTGCGGAATGGGTGAACCGGCCGCGGCCCCCCGCCCTCCGGTGTTGCGCTCGTCACCCCGGCCGGGGGCGGCGGATCACCCCGCGCCGAGAGCGGCCGTGACGCGGACGCCAACCAGCTGAAGCGGCACGTCAACACGCGCCCGATCTACCCCTGAGTAGGGTCCCGGGTCCCGGCGGGGCCTGTGTCGGGGCTCACGGTTCCGGCCCGTGGACCCGGATTGACGACAAGGTGACTTTAGGTGAGCCTTACCTTGCTTTGACGCGGCTGACGGAGCCGCGCCCCTCATCCCGGAGCCTGCCGCCATGTCGTCCCCAGCCGCCAGACCCGCCCCCCGCCCCGTCCGCCTGTACGACTCGTGGTGGACCGTCGCGGCGGGGGCCCTCTGTGCGCTGGTAGTCCTGGCGGCGGGCCTGTGGTGCTCGCTCCACATGCAGGCCGACGCGGCCATGCACTCCGCCGCGCTGTTCGCGCACCTCGCCTCGCTGGTGCTGGGCTTCGGCGCGGTGCTGTCCGCCGACTACTACGGCCTGCTGTGGGCCACCGGGCGCTGCGGCCTGGAAGAGGTCGTCGCGGCGACCTCCCGGCTCCACGTCCCGATCTGGGCCGGCCTCGGCGGCCTCGTGGTGAGCGGCCTGATGCTCCACCCGGACCTGAACTCGCCGCTGACCCTCGCCAAGATCGGCCTGGTCGGCCTCCTGACCGTCAACGGCCTCCAGGCGGGCCTCCTCGGCCGCCGCCTGGAGGCGGCCGCCACCGGAGAAGTCGGCCGCGGCCTCCTGCTCTGGGGCGGCGCCACCGCCCTGGTCTCCCAGGCCTGCTGGTGGGGCTCGGTCGTCATCGGCTTCCTCAACACCAACCGCTGAGGCGGACGGCACGCGTTGTCAGAGCCCCCGCCTACGGTGGGGGGATGAAGCCGATCACCATCGTCTCCGGGGACGCGACGAGTCCGCAGGCCAAGGGCCCCAAGCTGATCGCCCACGTCTGCAATGACATAGGAGGTTGGGGGAAGGGCTTCGTGCTCGCGCTCTCCCGGCGCTGGCCCGGGCCGGAGGCCGAGTTCAGGGCCTGGCACCGGGCGCGCAGCGGCAACGACTTCGGCCTCGGCGCCGTGCAGGTGGTGCGGGTGCAGCCCGACGTGTGGGTGGCCAACATGGTCGGCCAGCGCGGGATACGCACCGGCAGCGGCGGCCCGCCCATCCGCTACGACGCCGTCGAGCGCTGCCTCGGCGCGCTGGCGGAGCACGCCCTGGAGCTGGGGGCGAGCGTCCACATGCCCCGCATCGGGTGCGGGCTCGCCGGCGGCAAGTGGTCCCGCATCGAACCGCTGATCACCGAGGCGCTCTGCGCGCGGGACGTCGCCGTGACGGTGTACGACCACGCGTGAGGTGACATGCGGGGCCTGTCGCCGGGGGTCGGGCCGGGGCGCGCGTGACAGCATCGCGGCATGCGCTTCCGATACGCCACCGAGGCCGACGCGCCCGCCATGGCCCGGCTGTTCGCCGCCAACCACCACGACGCCCTCACCGAGGAGCAGCGGGCCGCGCAGGGCTTCGTGCAGGGGGCCTTCGGCATCGACACCCTGCGCGGCATGGCCCGGGACGGGGAACTGCTCGTGGCCGACGCCGGGCACGGGCGGGTGGCCGGGCTGCTCGCGCTGTCGGTCGCCGAGGACATGGGCCGCCCGCCGGCGGCGGTCGCCGGGCTGCTGCGCGCCCAGTCCGCCCTCACCTGGCAGGGACGCCCCCTGAGCGAGGTGCCGTGGCTGCTGTACGGGCCGGTCGTGGTCGACGCGGCCTTCCGCGGGCACGGCGTGGCCCGGGGCCTGTTCGGGATGGCGGTCGAGGCCTCGGCGGGGCGCGCCGAGGCGCTGGTCGCCTTCATCGAGGCGGGCAACGCCCCCTCCTGGCGGGTGCACGTCGACGCCTTCGGCATGACCCCGCTCGGCGAGTACACGGTCGCCGGCCGCACCTACACCGCCGTAGCCACCCCGGCCGAGCAGCCGGCCGCGTAGCCACGGCTCATCGGCGGAGGTCCGGCGCGGTGGCCCGTCGTCAGGGGCTTCAGGGGCTTCAGGGGCTTCAGGGGCTTGCGGGGCACACGTGCCGGTGGCTGATCCGGCACGTGTCCGCCGGTGAGGCCGCTCCCAGGCCGACGGCCGTGCCGTCGGGGGCGATCCGCCGGGACCGCCCGGGCGGGGAAGGCGCCGGGCTCGATCAGGATCGGCTTCCCGTGGCGGATCGATTCGCCTCCGCGGGGACCCCGGGGCCGCCCGTCAGCCCTCCACGATGACCAGCGGCAGCTCCCGGGGCCACGCGAGCGCCTGGTAGTCCTCGTAGAGCGGCCACAGCGCCGTCAGCGCCTCCCAGTACGTCTCCCGCTCCACCGGGTCCGCCGTGTGCGCCCACGCCGCGAAGGTCCGGGTGCCCACCTGGAGGCGGACCTCCGGGTGCGCGGTCAGGTTGCCGTACCAGGCGGGGTGGCGGGGCCCGCCCGAGTTCGCGGCGACGACCAGGTACCGGCCCTCGTCCTCGGCGTAGATCAGCGGCGTGCGCACCGGCCGGCCCGTGCCGCGGTCGAGGGTGGTCAGGAGCAGGGTCGGGACCCCGTGCCACAGGTGGCCGTCGGTGCCGCCGCTCGCCACGTAGGTCCGTACGTGATCGAGCCGCGGCCCGGGGTGCGGGTCCGTCGGGTGGTCCCAGTCGACCGGGGAGACCGGGGCGACCGGGGAGACCGGCACGGCAACACTGTTCATCTGACCTCCGTAGGGCGTCCCCCGGAGCGCTAACGAGCCTTTACCGATTCTGGATGCGCCGGACCCGTAGCGCACGCCCGCAGGTCTGGACCAAGCTCGGACCATGGATCTGGAGCTGAGGCACCTCAAGATCGTCAGGGCCGTCGCCGACGCCGGCAGCCTGACCCGCGCCGCCACCGCCCTCGGGCTCGCGCAACCCGCCCTGAGCGGCCAGCTCAAACGGATCGAGCGGGCCCTGGGCGGCGAGCTCTTCGAGCGCGGGCGGGACGGCGTACGGACCACCGCGCTCGGCGAGCTGGTGCTGGAGCGGGCACGGGTACTGCTGCCCGCGCTGTCCGAGCTCCAGGAGGAGGCGGTGCGCTTCGTCCGGAGCGGTGCCGCCGGCTACCGGCTCGGCGGCACCCACGGGCCGCTGCTCGGCGGGCTCGTCGACAGGATCGCCCACCAGGAACCCGGGGTGCCCGTGACCACGTACACGTCCTGGTCGGAACGGGAGATCGCCCAGGGCGTGGCCGCAGGCCGGCTGGACTTCGCGCTGGTCGGGGCCTGCGGCGAGAGCGCCCCGCCCGAGCCCGGGCGGCTCGCCTGGCTGGAGGTGGCCCGGGACCCGGTCCACGTGATGCTGGCCGAGGACCACCCGCTGGCCCACCGCGCGGAGATCGAGCTGGCCGAGCTGGCCGCCGAGGCCTGGACCGACGTGCCCGGCGACGGGTGCTTCGGGGACTGCTTCGCCGCGGCCTGCGTCCGCGCCGGGTTCACGCCCGCCTGCGTCTACGAGACCGACACCGCCTCCTGCGTGCACCTGGTCCAGGTCGGCCGGGCCGTGGGGCTGTGCCGGGCCACCTTTCCCGTCACCCCCGGGGTGGTGGCCCGGCCGCTCGCCGGGAGCCCGCTCGTCTGGCGGCACCTGCTGGGCTGGCATCCGGCGGCGCCGGCCGCGGCCCGGGCGCCGGGCGTACTGGCGCACGCCCGGTCCGCGCACGCGCAGGCGCTGGCCCGCTCCTCGGGTGCCGCGGCCGGTCAGCCGGCCGTCGCCGCCTTCTCGATCACCACCGGGACCAGCGGGACGTCACCGTGCCCGCCCGCGCGGCCGGTGCGGACGGCGGAGATGGAGTCCACCACGTCCTGACCCCCGCTGACCGTGCCGAACACGGCGTAGCCCCACCCGGCCGGGGTCGGGGCGGTGTGGTCCAGCGCCGGGTTGTCGGCGGTGTTGATGAAGAACTGGGAGGTCGCCGAGTGCGGGACGCTCGTGCGGGCCATCGCCACCGAGTACCGGGTGTTCTTCAGACCGTTGTCCGCCTCGTTGCGCACCGGCTCGCGCACCGGCTTCTGCCGCATGTCGGCGGTGAAGCCGCCGCCCTGGTTCATGAAACCGGGGATCACCCGGTGGAAGACCGTGCCGTCGTAGTGGCCGCTCTCCACGTACGCGAGGAAGTTGGCGACCGTGGCCGGCGCCGCCTCCTCGTGGAGGTCGATGACGATGGTGCCGAGGCTGGTGGTCAGCTTCACCTGAGGCATGAGGGGGTCCGGTCCCTTCGGGTGCGAAACGTGCCTCTCAGCTTCGCAGAGGGTGATGGCGGGACCACGGGCCGGGGGCGGGCGGGACACCTCGAACGCCCCCGGCCACCGCTGGGATGCCCCCCGGGCGGGGCTCGACCAGGCCGCGGCCCCGGGGGCGGCCCCCGGGGTCGTGGGTTCGGCAGCCGTCGGCCGGGCGGGCGTTACGGGAGGTAGCGCTCGATGACCTGCGGGCCCTCCTTCTCGATCAGCTTCCGTGCCTTCTCGACCCGCTCCGGAGTCGGGTCGTGGCCGGTCGCCATCACCAGGTCCTCGGGGTCGTACGCGCGCTCTCCACCGGTGAAGAGCCGGTCCGACCGGGTGGGCTGCTCGTTGGTTTCACTGTCCATCGGATACCTCCTACCGTGCCCCCCAGGCCCCCATCCTGCGTCTCCCGCCCCATGAACGCACCTCGGGTGCCGGCGTCGCCCGGCCATAACACCGGGGGAGGGGCCAACCGGCAGCTCCCGCACGCCGGTTCGGATTCCTACGGTTTCGGTGACCCCCACTGAACCGAGGAGATCCACCATGCTCAAGCGACACGCCCGCGCGGCGTGTACCGCCCTGGCCGCCGCCGGGCTGGTGCTGGCCGGCACCACCGCCGCCGGGGCCGCCACCCCCACCGCGGACCCGGCCGCCCCGCAGAAGTCCGCGACGGCCACCCTGCGCCCCGGCGACGCACCCGCCGAGCTGCTCACCGCCCTCCAGCGCGACCTCGGCCTGACCCCCGCGCAGGCCAGGGCCCGGCTCGCCCACGAGGCCGAGGCGGGCGCCACCGCCGCCCGGCTGCGCGCCCGGCTCGGCGCCGCCTTCGCGGGGGCCTGGGTCGACGGGGCCGACTCCGCCACCCTGACGGTGGCCACCACCCGCGCCGCCGACACCGCCGCGATACGCGCGGCCGGGGCGAAGGCGAAGCTGGTCACCCGCTCCCTGGCCGACCTGGACGCCGCGAGGGCCGGCCTGGACCGGGCCGCCACCGCCGAGACGCCCGTCCGGTACGTCGACCCGCGCGCCAACGCCCTCGTCGTCGAGGAGACCCGGCCCGGCGCGGCCGCCGGGCTGCTGGCCGCCACCGGCACCGACCCCGCCCTCGCCACGGTCGTGCGCACCGCCGCGGAGCGGGCCCCGCGCCCGCTGTACGACCTGCGCGGCGGGGACGCGTACTACATGAACGGCCAGGGCCGCTGCTCCGTCGGCTTCCCGATCACCAGGGGCACCACCCAGGGCTTCGCCACCGCCGGCCACTGCGGCCGTGCCGGGACCGCCACCAGCGGCTTCAACCAGGTCGCCCAGGGCTCGTTCCAGGCGTCGGTGTTCCAGGGCAACGACATGGCCTGGGTCGCCGCGAACGGCAGCTGGACCGCCACCCCCTACGTCAAGGGCAGCGGCGGGGCGAACGTCCAGGTCACCGGCTCCGTCCTACAGCCCGTCGGCTCCTCCGTCTGCCGCTCCGGGTCCACCACCGGCTGGCACTGCGGAACCGTCCAGCAGCACAACACCAGCGTCACCTACCCCGAGGGCACCATCTCCGGCGTCACCCGCACCACGGTCTGCGCCGAGCCCGGCGACTCCGGTGGCTCCTACATCTCCGGCAGTCAGGCCCAGGGCGTGACCTCGGGCGGCTCCGGCGACTGCACCAGCGGCGGCACCACCTTCTTCCAGCCGCTGAACCCGATCCTGTCCGCGTACGGCCTGACCCTCAAGGTCACCGGCTCCGACCCGGGTCCCGGCCCCGGCCCCGAGGACCCGCAGCCCGGCGGCACCTGGAAGGCCGGCACCGTCTACGCCGCCGGGGACACCGTCACGTACGGCGGCGCGGGCTACCGCTGCCTCCAGGGCCACCAGGCCCAGACGGGCTGGGAGCCGTCGGTGGTCCCGGCGCTCTGGCAGAAGCTGTAACCGCGAGGACCGCCGAGCAGGTGCCGTGACGACCAAGGGGGGCGTCGCGGCACCCCCGCACGACGTGCGTCACAGGACGGCGGAGAGGGTCGCCAGGGCGCCGATCGCGACCAGTGCTCCGCAGATCGACAGGTTGACCGCCCGGTGCTCCCAGAACACCGCGACGAACTCGCGCAGCGTGGCGCTCGGCAGGAAGTAGCGGGCCGTCGGCGAGCCGACCACCTGCCCGTTGACCCCCGTCTTGCGGGCCAGCATCGCGGCCCGGAAGGCGTGGAAGTTGTTGGTGACGACCACGCACCGGTAGCCCGGCTTTTCCGCCAGCATGATCCCCTTCGAGAAGAGCATGTTCTCCTCGGTCGTGGCGGAGTTCTCCTCCAGCTTCACGTGCTCGGCCGGGACGCCTTCCGCGATCAGCCAGTCGGCCATCGCCCGCGCCTCCGAAACCCTCTCGTCGGAGCCCTTGCCGCCGGAGGTGAGCAGTACCGGCGGGCGCGAGCCGCGGGCCAGCTGGGCCTCGTAGATCTGCCGCCCCTTGCGCAGCCGCGAGGCCAGCAGCGGCGGCACCCGGTCCCCGCCGATCAGGCCGGAGCCCAGCATGACCACGTGGTCGACGTCCCCGCGCACCTTGATCCGGCCGTAGAGGAAGGCGTACCCGAGGAAGCACAGGAAGATGAAGGCGACGTAGGCGACGACCAGGGTCAGGGTCGCGGCCACGCCGGTCAGGACGGTCGAGTGGAACATCGGGACGGCGATCAGCAGCGCGATCATCCCGAAGATCCCGAGCCCCGCGAGCATCGACAGCAGGTTGGCCGGGCGGCGGCCCTCCTTGCGGATCATCGTCACGCCGTTGGCGATCAGGAAGCCGCCGATCGCCATCGTGCCGAGCACGGGTGCGGTGAAGGCGAGCGCGATGATCGTCAGGGCCGCCCACGACGGCAGGGCCGTCACCTTGAAGAGCAGCGCCGCCGACAGCGTGATGCAGGTCAGGCCGAGCAGCACCGCGTTGCTGAAGCGGCGGCGGTCCTTGAAGGCGCTCACGCAGAAGGCGAGGAAGAGGAGGGCGGGGAGGAGGAAGACGGCCATGCAGTTCATCGTATGTGCAGGCCGTGAACGCCCGAGGGGACCAAAGTCCTATCCGGCGGCCGGTGTTCTGCGGACCGCCCGGCCGGCCAGGACGTCCGTCCGCCGCCCGTCCCGCATGACGAACCGTCCGTCGACCAGTACGTACGGGATCCCCGTCGGCAGCGCGCGCGGCCGCTCGTACGTGGACCCGGCCGCGACCGTCTCCGGGTCGAAGAGGACCAGGTCCGCGCGGAAGCCCTCGCGGACGAGCCCCCGGTCGGGCAGCCGCAGCCGCGCCGCCGGGCGGCCGGAGAGGTGGGCCACGCACTCCTCCAGGGACAGCACGCCCAGCTCGCGCACGTAGCGGCCGAGGTAGTGGGGGAAGGTGCCGTACGCGCGCGGGTGCGGCTTCGCGCCGTGCAGGATGCCGTCGGAGCCGCCGGTGTGGACGGGGTGGCGCATGATCGCCCGGACGTTCTCCTCGTGGCCGACGTGCTGGAGGACGGTCGGCCCGAGCCGGTCCCCGATCAGCAGCCGCCGCGCGGTCTCCCATCCGTCGAGGCGGGTGCCGACGCGGCCGCCGTACGCGGGGTCGTTCGTCCCGGAGATCTCCACGGACGCCCAGTCCACCGGCACCCCGTGGCAGCCGTCCGAGCCCTCCACCTCCAGCGCGTACCGGATCCGCCCGGCCGTGTCCTCGTCGCGCAGCCGCGCCAGCAGGGCCTCCGGGCCGCCCTCGTGGGCCCAGCCGGGGAGCAGCGCGGCGAGGGTGGTGCAGCCGGGGGTGTACGGGTAGCTGTCGAGGCTGACGTCGGCGCCGTCGGCGAGGGCCGCGTCGAGCAGGGCCAGCAGCTCGGGGGCCCGGCCCTCGTTCTCCCCGAAGTTCATGGTGGCGTGCGCCAGGTGCAGGGCGCAGCCGGCCTCGCGGGTCAGCGTGAGCATCTCGGCGTAGGCGGCGAGCGCGCCGCGCCCGTACGAGCGGTGGTGCGGGCAGTAGTAGCCGCCGTAGCGGG
The DNA here is from genome assembly GCF_055602105.1 of Streptomyces sp. NPDC037421. Lineage (NCBI taxonomy): Bacteria > Bacillati > Actinomycetota > Actinomycetes > Kitasatosporales > Streptomycetaceae > Streptomyces > Streptomyces sp. NPDC037421. The sequence goes on along the minus strand of NZ_JBVJWV010000006.1, from coordinate 29,479 downwards.
CCACGACCCGGCACAGTTCGGTGAGTTCGGCGCCGGTGGCGTACATGCCGGGGGTGTAGGTGAGCCCGGAGGACAGGCCGACGGCGCCCTGCTCAAGCCCCTCGGCGACGAGCCGCCGCATCCGGTCGAGCTCGGCGGGGGTGGCGGGGCGGTCGTCCCAGCCGAGGGCGTACGCGCGGACGGTGCCCTGGGGCACGAGGTAGGCGGCGTTGACGGCGATGCCGCGTCCGCCGTGGGCGCGGTCGAGCCGGTCGAGGTACTCGCCGACGGTCCGCCAGTCGAAGTCGACGTCGTCCCCGGGGCCGTTCCAGCCCGCGATGGCGGTCCGTACGCCGGCGAGGGTCCGCTCGTCGGCGGGCGCGTACGACAGGCCGTCCTGGCCGAGGACTTCGAGGGTGACGCCCTGGGCGGCCTTGGCGCCGTGGTCCGGGTCGCGGAGCAGCGCGAGGTCGCTGTGGGCGTGCATGTCCACGAACCCGGGGGCCAGGGCCAGCCCGTGGGCGTCGACGGTCTGCCGTCCGCCGGCCGGGATCCTGCCGATGGCGGCGATCCGGCCCTCGTGCACGGCGACGTCCGCGGTGTACGAGGGCCCGCCCGTGCCGTCGACGACACGGGCGCCCCGGATGACGAGGTCCACGGCTAGAAGAAGGTCCGGACGTACTCGGTGACCGTGCCGTCGGCCTCCACGACCGGGATCAGCGGCCACTTCTCGAAGATGGTGCAGGGGTGCGACATGCCGAGCGCCACCCAGTCGCCGACCTGCACGTCCTCGGCGGAGCCGGTCTCCAGCCAGGCGTGCTGGTCGGAGAGCTTGACGACGCGGATCCCGGTGGCGGGCCGCTCGGCGCCGTCGAGGGCGTCGCGGACCAGCTCGGCCTCGGGCAGGCCGAGGTCGTAGGCGATGTCGCGCTTGCCGGCGTTGACGAAGGCCTGGGTGGGGGAGGGGCGGGAGACGACCTGCGTCCAGAGCCGGAAGGCGGGGCGCAGCCCGCCCTCCTCGGGGACCCGGTTGAAGGGGGTCAGGCGGCCGTACCAGCCGTGGTCGTGGGACACGTACGCCCCGGAGCGCAGCAGCTTGAGGACGGGCCGGGACAGCTCGGGCAGCTCCCCGAACACGTCGGCGACGGCGTCGAACCAGGCGGAGCCGCCGGCGCTGACGACGATCTCCTCGACATCGGGACCGAACCGCCCGGCCTTGTCGAACTCGGCGGCGAGCCCGGTGAGGCGGCGCAGCCAGGCGTGCACCTTCTCCGGGTCGGCGTCGGGCACCTCGGCCTCGTACCCGGCGATGCCGACGAGGCGCAGGGTGTCGGTGGCGGCGACGGCGTCGGCGACGGCCCGGCAGTCCTCGTCGGTACGGGCCCCCGTGCGCGCCCCCTCGCCGGCCCCGAGCTCGACGACCACGTCCAGCACGGCGCCGTGGCCCTGGAGGGCCCGGTCCATGAGCCGGACCCCGCGCACGGAGTCGACGTAGCAGACGAACCGGAAGCCGGGGTCGGCGACGAGCTCGGCGGCGACCCAGCGCAGGGCGGCGGGGTCGACGAGCTCGTTGGCGAGGAAGATGCGCCCGATCCCGAAGGCGCGGTAGACGCGGGCCTGGTGGGGCACGGCGGCGGTGATGCCCCAGGCGCCGTGCGCGAGCTGGCGCTCGAAGAGCTGCGGGGCCATGCAGGTCTTGCCGTGCGGCGCGAAGGCGAGGCCGTGGCGGGCGGAGTACTCGCCGAGCACGGCGAGGTTGTGCGCGAGCGCGTCGGCGTCGAGGGTGAGGACGGGGGTGGTGAACCCGCCGGTGTAGAGGTCCCGCCGCTGCGCGGCGAGCTCCCCGACGGTGAGGCCCGCCGTCTGGGCGTCCGGGGGCAGGCCCTTGAACCGGTGGTCGACCGGTTCGTCGGCGAGCCGTCGGACTGCGTCGCTGCCCATGGGGTCCTCCTGGGGTGGTGCGGATGCGCTGCGCGTGGTGCCTGTGGTGTAACACCGCGGAGGACGAGGGGTCAACGTCCCCCGGTTCCGCTTCTTGGCGCCGTTCCCCGGGCGCGGCCCGGACCCGTACGGGCGCTGCGCGCCCGTCGCCCCGAACTCCCCCGGCCACCGGTGGGCGGAGCCCGCGGGAGGGGCCGGGGCGGAGCCCCGGGGAACGGGCGAAGGGCGGGTGGGGGACCCGGCCACCGGCAGCGGGAGCGCGGGCGGTAGCCCGTCCTCGCGAACCGGTCGAACGGGGGCCACGGGGGCCGCGCCCCGCTGACACCATCAGCGGGGGGAAACAACCCCCGCACCGATACGAACGCAGAGGACCCCTCCGTGAGCGAGAAGACCGCCGTCACCCCCGAGTCCCACCCCGCCCCGCCCGCGAAGTTCTCGCACGGCGTCCGCAAGGGCAACATCCTCCAGGTCGCCGGCCAGGTCGGGTATCTGCCGCACGTCGAGGGGCAGCCGCCCACCACCGCCGGGCCGGCGCTGCGCGAGCAGACCCTCCAGACGCTGGAGAACGTCCGCTCCGTGCTGGAGGCCGGCGGCGCGAGCTGGGACGACGTGGTGATGATCCGCGTCTACCTGACCGACACCGGCCACTTCGCCGAGATGAACGAGATCTACAACACCTACTTCGACGAGCAGGGCGTCAAGGTCCCCGCCGCGCGCACCACGGTGTACGTGGGCCTCCCGGCCGGGCTGCTGATCGAGATCGACGCCCTGGCGGTGCTGGGCTGACGCGGACCCGCGGAAGGGGCGCCCCCCTGGCGGTGGGGCGCCCCGGCTCACCCGGCCGCTATGAGCAGTACTGGGCTTCCTTGCCGATCGAGCGGTACATGCAGTCCGCGTTCTCCAGCAGCTGGAGCACCGCGTCCTTGTTGCGCGCCGTCTCGCGGTCGATCACCTCGTCGGGCGGGTAGAAGCCGCCGCCGCCGTTCGCCGGGTACATCTCGAAGGTGTAGGCGAAGATCTTCTGGTTTCCCCACAGCCAGTCGTCGATGGTGCCGTCGGTGATGTACAGGTCGCTCGACTGTTCGGGCGTGTAGCCGTTGCTGGCGGCCATGCTCGTGCCGATCTTCTTGTACACGGCGAGGTCGTCGGCCGTCAGGCCCGGCGCGGTGTCGTTGTACGTGTAGCCGAACGGCCACAGCACCAGTTCGCTGTACGTGTGGAAGTCGATCGCGGCCGTGATCTGCTGCTTGCCGCCGACCACCCGGCTGCGGACGAAGTCGGAGACCACCTTGACCTCGGGTGCGGACTCGGCGGCCGGTCCGCGGTAGGTCTCGGAGCTCTTGCTGGTGCTGGAGCCGCCGCAGCAGCCCCACTTGTAGTTCCAGTTGCGGTTCTCGTCCGTGCCGACGTACGAGGAGCCGCTGTTGGGCTGGCGGTTCTTGCGCCAGGAGCGGTAGGAGCCGGTGGCGATGTCGTACTCGCCGCCGTCCGGGTTGAGGTCCGGGATGATCCAGATCTCGCGCTGGTCGACCATGTTCGTGACCCGGGTGTCGGTCCCGTACTTGGAGCCGAACTCCTTGAGCAGGTACAGGGCCATTTCCACGGTCAGGTGCTCGCGGGCGTGCTGGTGGGCCGTGAAGAGCACCTCGGGTTCGGCCTCGTCCGTGCCGACGTTGTCGCTGATCTTGATCGCGACGAGGTCGCGGCCCTCGTGCGACTTCCCGATGACCCGCTTGCTCATGATCCCGGGGTACTGGGCGATGCGCTGGTCGATCTCGGCCTTCGCCTCGGCGTAGTTGTGGTACCTGGAGTCCGCCGACGGGAAGTCCATCGGGGTCGCCGCGACGCCGCGCTCGCCGCGGTCCGGCGGGCCGGGCAGCGGGGTCAGGGTGTACCCCAGCGCGCGCAGGCTCCTGGCCTGCATGGGGTCGGCGCTGACCACGACCGAGCGGGCGTCCACCTCGTCGATCGAGACCCCGGTGCGCAGCAGGGCCGTGCGTTCGGCGGCCGTGGAGGGGCCCTGGATCTCGTACTGGGCGATGGCCTCGTCCTGCGTCGCCGTGGACGGGGTGGGCGGGGGCGCTGCCGTCGCGCTCATGCCGTAGGCGGGTGCGCCGAGCGCGAGCGCCAGCAGGGCTGCCGTGACGGCGGCCCTTCGGCGGGTGTGGAGCCGCATGCGTTCTCCTGGGTGGGAGTGTGGGGGTAGCCGTGCGGACGCGCACAGCGTGCTCTTGTGGCATGTCCCGGTCAATAGCCCCGGGGGTGTCCGGCGGGCTCACCGGACCGAATCAGCCACCCCCACACCTCTACCGCCTACGGCAGCCCGTGGACCTTGGGACCCACCGCGTTGGACCAGGTGCTACCCGCCTTGGCGTCCCAGTTGGTCGACCAGGTCATCGCCCCGCGCAGCGAGGGGTAGGTCTTCGACGGCTTGAAGGACCCGCAGTTCGTGCCCCTGGCCAGGCAGTCCAGGGCGTTGTTCACGATGGTCGGGGAGACGTAGCCGCTGCCCGCGCCGCTCGGCGAGGCCGGGACGCCGATGCCCACCTGCGAGGGGTCGAGGCCGCCCTCCAGCTGGATGCAGGCCAGCGCCGTCAGGAAGTCCACCGAGCCCTGGGAGTAGACCTTGCCGTCGCAGCCGTTCATCGCGCCGCTGTTGTAGTACTGCATGTTCACGACCGTCAGGATGTCCTTCACGGCCAGCGCGGTCTTGAAGTACCCGCCCTGCGTGGACTGCATGTCGATGGTCTGCGGGGCCATGGTCAGGACCAGGGAGGGGCCCGCCTTCGCCGACAGGGCGCGCAACGCCTGCGTCATGTAGGTCGGGTTGAGGCCGTTCTCCAGGTCGATGTCGATCCCGTTGAAGCCGTACTCCTGCATCAGCGCCCAGGCGGAGTTGGCCAGATTCGTCGCCGAGGCGGAGTCGTTGACCGAGATCGTGCCCTTCTCGCCGCCGATGGAGAGGACGACCGACTTGCCGGCCGCCTTCTTCGCGGCGACGTCCGCCTTGAACTGCGCCACCGTGTACCCGCCGAGGCCGGCCGAGTCGAGGTTGAAGGTGATGGCGCCGGGCGTGGTCGTGGCGTCGGCGAAGGAGACGGCGACGATGTCGTACTGCGCGGAGACGTCGGAGAGCTTCTGGACGGTCGCGCCGTTGTCGAAGTTCTGCCAGTAGCCGGTCAGCGCGTGCTTGGGCACCGACGGGTTCGGGTTCGGGCCGCCGCCCCCGGTGGTCGTGCCGGTCACCGGCGCCGACCTGGGGCCCTCGCCGGCCGCGTTGTACGCGCTCACCTGGAAGGAGTAGGAGGTGTCGGCCGCCAGTCCCGTGACCGGGGTGGAGGTGTTCGCCACCGTCTGGACGCGCACCCCGTCCTGGTAGACGTGGTAGCCGCTCGCCCCGCTGACCGCGTTCCACGAAAGGGTGAGCCCGTTCTGGCTCTGGCCGGAAACGGCGGCCCCCGCGGGCGCGCCCGGCAGGCCGGGACCGGGGTCGGTGGGGCCGCCGCCGTCCGGGCCGAAGACGCCGAACTCGTCGACGGTGTAGGCCGGCTGGCCGTACCAGCCGTGGGTGTGGACGGTGACCTGGGTGGTGTTCGGGCCGGTGGTGAAGGTGGTCGACAGCTTCTGCCAGCCGCCGCCCGAGCCCGGAGTCCAGGTGGAGACGTCCTGGGTGCCGGTGCCGGTCGCGCCCAGGTAGACGTACGAGCCCTGCACCTGGGCGCTGAGCGTGTACGTGGAATTCGGCTTGACCGTGACGGTCTGGCCGCAGCGGGCGTTGTCCGACCCCGCCGGGGTGGCCTTCAGGGCGCCCGCCCCGGTGTGGACGGGAGCGGAGACGGAAGCGCCGCTCGCGTTGGAGCAGGACCAGTTGGCGAGGCCGGACTCGAAGCCGCCGTTGCGGACGACGTTGACGTCGGCGGCCTGGGCGGGGCCCGCCGCGAGGGCGGTGAGGCCGCCGGCGGCGAGGGTGGCGGCGAGCGGCAGGGCGAGGGAGCGTATGCGGTTCACGTGGGCTCCGTGGGGGGAGGAAGGGGAGAAGCGGAAGGGGGGAGCTGTGAGGGGGGAGTGGGGTCCCCGGGACCGAAAGCCGGCGCCAGCCAAGTTGGTCCAGACCAATCTCCGTGTCAAGAGTGTTTGCAATGTGGCTTGAAATGGACCCGGTCCCGATCCCTGTTGTCCGGGTTTTCCGCATCCTGTGACAAGTGCTTCCGGCACGGGAATCTTCAAGCCCCTGCCCTGCCAGGGGCGTCGCGGATATGGTGCTCGGGCAAGGGGGAAGGGCGCCGATCGTTTGCGGTCGCGCAGCATGCGCGCGTGCGGAAGTCAGGCCGACGGCCGGGCGAACGGACGTCGCGCGGAGGGTGAACGGGGGGATTCGCATGCCGACCGCCATCGCTGTCACCAGTGCCGATCTGGTGCTGCCGGCCCCCGACCGGCACACCCCCGGCGCCGCCGTACTGCACCCGCCCGCCGAAGCCGGCCTGGAGGCCTCGCTCGCCGCGACCGCCGCCCTGCTGGAGCGGCACGGACACCTCGTGGCCGTCGTGCCGTCCTGGCTGCCCCCGGCCACCGTGCGCCGGGTGCGCACCGTGCGGGCCATCCTGGAGACCGACCGGATCGCGCTCGTCGACGTGGACCTACCGCCGCTGGGCACCGCCGTGCTGGTGCGTCAGCTGCGCCAGCTCACCGTCTGCGACTTCAGCCCCGGGGTGATCGCCTCCGCCGCCCGGCTGCTGTCCCACTACATCCACGCGGGTGCCCTGCTGGGCTCCGTCGCCAAGCTCGACCGGATCCCGGTCGGCCTCAAGGCGCACGCCCGCTCCTGGTCGCCCAGCGCCCAGTTCGCCGTACTCGCCCACCCCTCGCCGCACCTGGCCCGGCTCGGCACCGCCGCCACCGGGGTGATCCCGCCCGGCCCCGCCTTCGCCACCCACCTCACCTTCGCGCGCGGCCAGCTGTCCTCCGACTGGGTGGCGGCCGAACTGGCCCCCGCCTGGCAGGTGCAGGGCGTCATGGAGAACCCGCTGCCCGCCGACTCCGCCCGCTGGTGGGCCACCCCCAAGCTCATCGAGTTCGCCGCCGCCATCCCCGACGTCTCCGTGCTCTACCAGCTGGTCTCCTCGGTGCGCCGCGAGGAGTGCGGCTGGTGCGGCTTCGAGCTCATCGGCGACCGCTGCGGCTTCTGCGCCGCCCCCCTGGCCGCACCCCCGCCGGAGGTGCCCGCCGCCCGCTCCAGATCCGGATCCTGACCGCCCGAACGAACGTAGAACGGCGAGGTAGTACGGCCAATGAACTCACGCCAGCGCCGCGGCGTCATCCTGCTGCTCCTGTCGGTCCTGTGCGCGCTCGCCGCCTTCGCCGGGGTCCTCGTCGTCATCGGCGACGTCAACTCCAAGGTCGGAGCCGAGGTCGTCGCGTACCGCGTCAAGGGCGACATCGCACCGTACAGCGCCCTGACGGCCGGCCAGTTCGAAGAGGTGAAGGTCCCCAAGCGGTGGCTGTCCGACACCGCCGTCGACGACCTCGGCGCGCTCCAGGGCAAGATCGCGCTCACCACCCTGAAGAAGGGCTCCCTGCTCCAGAGCGACATGTTCGTCGACAAGCCGCAGCTCCAGGCCGGGGAGCAGGAGATCGCCATCATGATCGACGCGGCCACCGGCGTGGCCGGCAAGATCACCTCGGGCGCGAAGGTCAACATCATCGCCACCTTCAAGGGCGCCAAGGAGACCGACCCCTCCCGCTCGGTGATCATCGTCGCCAACGCCCGCGTCCTCGGCGTCGGCAAGCTCACCGCCCTCGACAAGGACAGCGACCGCAAGGGCCCCGCCGAGGCGGTCCCGATCACCTTCGCCCTGAACACGAAGGACACCCAGCGCGTCGCCTACGCCGAGTCCTTCGCGGAGCACGTCCGGCTGGCCCTGGTGGCCCCCGGCACCGACTCGGCCCCCAGCCCCACCGACCGCACGTACACCCTCGACGGGGACAAGTGAGGCGCGGATGACCACTCGAATCCTCCCCGCGGCCGGCGACCCGGACGCCGCCCGCTCCATCACGGCCCTGCTCAGCCAGCTGCCGGACGCCGAGCCCGCCCCTCCCGTCCCCGACTCCACCTCCCTCCTCGACATGCTCGGCCGGATGGCCGCCGAGTCCGTTGACGAACTCCCCGAGGTCGTCCTCGTCCACGAGCGGATCGGCCCCGTCCCCGCGCTGGAGCTCATCCGCGAAGTCGCCCTGCGCTTCCCGGCCGTGGGCGTGGTCCTGCTCTCCTCCGACGCCGGACCCGGCCTCTTCTCCGCCGCCATGGACTCCGGCGCACGGGGCCTGATCGCCCTGCCCCTCTCGTACGAGGAGCTGAGCGCCCGCGTCCAGGCCGCCGCCCTGTGGGCCGTCGGCGTACGCCGCCACCTGGGCGGCGGCGCCGAGGTGTTCACCGGCCCGGGCGGCCGGGTCGTCACCGTCACCGGGGCCAAGGGCGGCGTCGGCACCACCTTCACCGCCGTCCAGTTCGCCCTCGCCGCGGCCGCCTCGGGGCGGCGTACCGCCCTGGTCGACCTCGACCTCCAGGCCGGGGACGTCGGCTCCTACCTCGACGTGCAGTTCCGCCGCTCCATCGCCGACCTCGCCGGCATCCAGGACATCTCCCCCCGGGTCCTCCAGGACGCCGTGTACGAGGACCGCACCGGCCTGGCGCTGCTGCTGGCCCCGGCGGAGGGGGAGCGGGGCGAGGAGGTCGACGAACGCGCCACCCGCCAGGTCATCGGCGCCCTGCGCGCCCGCTACGAGCTGGTCGTCGTCGACTGCGGCACCCAGGTCACCGGAGCCAACGCCGCCGCCGTGGAACAGGCCGACGTGGCCGTACTGGTCACCACCCCCGACGTGGTCTCCGTACGAGCGGCCAAGCGGATGGTCCGGATGTGGGAGCGGCTCCAGGTGCGCAAGGCGGAGGACACCGCGGTGGTGGTCAACCGCTGGAGCAGGCACACCGAGATCCAGCCCTCGCTGATCGAGAAGATCACCAAGACCCGGCCGGTCCGTACACCGGTCCCCGCCGCCTTCAAGGAACTCCAGGCCGTGGTGGACGCGGGCCGGGTGCAGGACCTCGACAACCGCTCGACGGTGAAGCAGGCCCTGTGGGCGGTGGCGGGCGAGCTGGGGCTCCTCTCGGCGCCGGACAAGGCGCCGGTTCCGGCGCAGCGGGGTACGGGTTCGGCCCTCGCCGTCAGGGCGGCCGGCCCGGTGGCCCGGCTGCGGCGCGGCCGGGAGGGCTGACGCGTGCGCCGGGGGAGGGGCGGGGACCGGGGGCAGGTGGCCCTGGAGTTCGTGGGCATGGTGCCGCTGATCCTGCTGCTCGTGGCGGCGGTGTGGGAGTGCGTACTGATCGGCTACGCGTTCTCCCTGGCCGGGAACGCGGCCGACGAGGCGGCGCGGGCGGGGGCGGTCAAGGGCGGCGGGGCGTGCGAGGCGGCCGCCGCCGAGCACATCGGGGGCGCGTGGGGCATGTCGGCGCAGTGCACGGAATCCGGCGACGTCTTCAAGGCGACGGTCAAGCTCAAGATCCCCGTCTTCTACCCGGGTCTGAACTTCGGCGAGATCACGGGTGCGGGCGGCGCGGCGATGGAGCGGGAGGAGTGAACGTGAGCCGACGCAGCATCCGCTCCGACCGGGGCCAAGTCGCCCTGGAGTACATCGGCTTCGTGCCGATCCTGCTGTTCGTCGCGCTGTGCGGGATCCAGCTGGGCTGGATCGCGTACGTCCACGAACAGGCGGACACGGCGGCCCGTACGGCGGCGCGCGTGGAGGCCCTCAAGGGCTCGGGCGGCGCGGCCGCGGGCCAGGCGGCCGTCCGGGGCGGCCTCACCGCTCAGGTGGACATCAGCAAGAGCGCCGACGCCGTCACCGCCACCGTGACGATCTCCATCAACTCGATCGTGCCCGGTCTGTCCGTCGACCCGGCCAAGGCAACCGCCGTCATGCCCGACGACGACCCGAAGGGACCGTGACCATGAGCCTGCGTTCCCGGGTCAACACCCCCGACGACCGCCACAGCCCCCGCGAGGACGGCCGGCTCGTCTCCTCCTACCGCACCAAGCTGCTGGAGGAGATCGACCTCGCCGAGATGTCCGCGCTCGCGCCCGCCGAGCGCCGGGCGCGCCTGGAGCGCGTACTCGGGCACATCATCAGCCGCGAGGGCCCCGTCCTCTCCACCGCCGAGCGCGCCCAGCTGATCCGCCGCGTCGTCGACGAGGCGCTCGGCCTCGGCGTACTCGAACCGCTCCTCGAAGACGCCTCCATCTCCGAGATCATGGTCAACGGCCCCGATCAGATATTCGTCGAGCGCTCCGGCCGGGTCGAGCAGCTCCCCATCCGCTTCGCCTCGCACGAGCAGCTGATGCAGACCATCGAGCGCATCGTCTCCACCGTCAACCGGCGTGTGGACGAGGCCAATCCGATGGTCGACGCGCGCCTGCCCAGCGGCGAGCGCGTCAACGTCATCATCCCGCCGCTCTCCCTCACCGGCGCGACCCTCACCATCCGCCGCTTCCCGCGCGCCTTCACCCTGCACGAGATGATCGCCCTCGGCTCCCTCGACGAGCAGATGCTGCTCCTGCTCTCCGGGCTGGTCCAGGCGAAGATGAACCTGATCGTCTCCGGCGCCACCGGCACCGGGAAGACCACCCTCCTCAACGCCCTCTCCGGACTGATCCCCGAGGGCGAACGCGTCATCACCATCGAGGACTCCGCCGAGCTCCAGCTCCAGCAGGCGCACGTCATCCGCCTCGAATCCCGCCCCGCGAACGTGGAGGGCAAGGGGCAGATCACCATCCGCGACCTCGTACGCAACTCCCTGCGCATGCGCCCCGACCGCATCATCGTCGGCGAGGTCCGCGGCGGCGAGACCCTCGACATGCTCCAGGCGATGTCCACCGGCCACGACGGCTCCCTCGCCACCGTCCACGCCAACAGCTCGCAGGACGCCCTGATGCGCCTCCAGACCCTCGCCTCCATGTCGGAGGTCGAGATCCCCTTCGAGGCGCTCCAGGACCAGATCAACAGCGCCGTCAACGTCATCGTGCAGCTCACCCGCTTCGGCGACGGCTCGCGCCGCATCACGGAGATCTCCATCCTCGACTCCCACGGCCGCGAGCCGTTCCGGATCACCACCGTGTGCCGATACATCGCCCAGCCCATGGGGGCCGACGGGCGCGTGCACGGCTACTTCGCCTACGCCCCGCTGCCCCGCCGGATCGCGGAGCGCCTCTACATGAGCAACCAGCCCATCCCCCAGGCCTTCGGGGTCGCCCCGCCGGAGGACTACCTCGACCCGCTGACCTCCCGGACCGTGCTGTGACCAACCTCGTCCTCCTCACCCTCGGCGCCACGCTGCTGGCGGGCCTGTTCGTGTCCCTCGGGGTGCACGCGTACTCGGCCGGGCTCGCCCAGCGCGCGGCCCTCATCGACCGGCTCTCCGCGGAGGGCGCCCCCGAGGCCGCCGGCCGCAGGCGCCGCTTCCAGGGCCTCGACCGGCGCCTGCGCAGGACGGAACTGGGCCGGCGCATCGAACTGAAGCTGGCGACCACCGGCCTGGACCTCACACCGGGCGAGTTCTTCGCGTACATGCTGATGGCGGTCGCCGGGACATGGCTGGTCTCCTCCTCGCTCCTCGCCCCGTTCTTCGGCCCGGTGGCCGGCCTGATCGGGCTCTGGGCCGCCAACGCCTTCCTCAACTGGCAGCGGGCCCGGCGTACGGAGCGGTTCATCAACCAGCTGCCCGAGCTGGCCCGCATCCTCGCCAACGCCACCCAGGCCGGGCTCGCCCTGCGCACGGCCATCGGCATCGCGGCGGAGGAGCTGGAAGCCCCGGCGGGGGAGGAGCTGTCCCGGGTCGCGGACCGGCTCGCGGTCGGTCACTCCATCGAGGAGGCGCTCGGGGAGATCGTCGAACGGCTCCCGTCCCGGGAGCTGGTCGTCCTCGTCTCCACCCTCGTCCTGTCCGCGCGGGCGGGCGGCGCCATCGTCGGCAGCCTGCGGAACCTGACCGTGACCCTGGAGCAGCGCAAGGAGACGCGCAGGGAGATCCGTACGCAGCTCTCCCAGGTCACGGTGACCGCGTACCTCGTTCCCGCCATCGGCCTCGGCTCGCTCCTCCTGGTCGACGTGATGATGCCGGGCGCGCTGGACCGGATGACCGGCGCCTGGATCGGGCAGACGGCGGTGCTGATGGCGCTCGGCCTCTTCACCCTCGGGTTCGTCCTCATCCGCCGCCTGTCGAAGATCGACGTCTGAGGGGCCGGCCGCCGACATGAACACCTACCTCCCCTTCCTCCTGGCCCTGGCCGCCGCCCTGTCCGTCTTCGGGATCCTGTACGGCGTACGGCTCTACCGCGCCGACGTCAAACTCCCGACCGACCTCGCCCTCGCCCTGGAGGTCGGCGCCACCCGTACGACCGCCGTCGGCTCGGTCGTCGACCGCCTCGGGATCCGCTGGGCGCCGCTGGTGCTGCGGCTGATGGGGCCCAAGCAGGTGGCCCGCAAGCGCCGCCAGATCGACATGGCGGGCAACCCGGCCGGCCTCACCATCGACCGCTACGCCGCCCGGCGCGCGGTGTACGGCTTCCTGGGCGGCCTCGGCGCCCTCGCCATGCTGATGAACGGCAAGCTCGTCCCGGCGATCCTGATGGTCGCCTTCGGGCTGTTCTGGATCGAGGCCGGGCTGTGGTCGGCGATCCGGATCCGCCGGGACAACATCGAGCGGACCCTGCCGGACTTCCTGGACGTCCTCGCGGTCGTCGTCAGTGCCGGGCTCGGCTTCCGCCAGGCCCTCGAACGGGTCGCGGGCAAGTACGAGGGCCCGTGGGCGGACGAGGTCCGCATCACGCTCCAGCAGATGGACATGGGCGTCAGCCGCCGCCAGGCCTTCGACGAGCTGCGCCGCCGCAACGACTCCGAGCAGGTCGCGCAGTTCGTCACCGCCCTCCAGCAGGGCGAGGAGCTGGGCTCCCCGATCGTGGAGACCCTGATCGCGATCGCCGAGGACATGCGCCGCACGGACGCGCAGAACGCGCGCCGGCGGGCCGCCCGGGCCGTCCCGAAGGCCACCTTCGCGGTGACGATGTTCATGCTGCCCGGGACCCTGATCCTCCTGGTCTGCGGCTTCGTCTACGGCGCGAACGTCGACTTCGGCGCGCTGCTGGGAGGCGGCTGAGCCATGCGCCTGGAAGCCAACGCCCTCCAGGCCCTGTGCCGCCAGGTCTTCGCGGTACGGCTGGTCATGATCCCCCTCGGCGCCCCGCTCGCCCTGGGCCGGACGGCGCCAGGCGTTCCCACCTGCCTGGTGGCGGGCTCCGTCGTCTTCACCTTCATGCTGTCGTACGTCCTCTTCCGCGACTGGGAGCGCTTCGGGCCGCTGCTGCTGCGCCACCGGTGGCTGCTGGCGGCGGACATGGCGGTGGGCGCCCTGCTCCTGGTCACGGCCACCCCGTCGTCCCCCCTGGGCCTGGTGGCCCTGGGCACGCCGCTCCTGTCCGGCCTGGTGTACGGCTGGCGGGGCTCGGCGGTGTTCGCGGCGGCGCAGACGGTGGTGGTGGCGGCCCTCGGGGGCGGCCTCGTCCTGTCCCTCCTCTGCGTGCTGGCAGGGGCGGCGGGCTCCTCGGTCCGCGACTTCCTCTTCCGCCTGTCGGAGACCCGGGCGCGGCTGGCGGCCGCCGAGGCGGTCCGGGAGGAGCGGGAACGGCTGGCGCGGGAGATGCACGACTCGGTCTCCAAGACCCTGCACGGCCTGGCGCTGGCCGCCGACGCCCTGTCGCGGACGTCGGACCCGGCCACTGTCCGCAGCCAGGCCGAACTGGTGGCTTCGGCGGCCCGCCGCGCGGCCTCCGAGTCCCGTGCCCTGCTGACGGACCTGCGGGGGGAGGCGGTCCCCCTCCTGCCGGCGCTGCGCGCGCTGGACGCGGAGGTCCGCGTGTCGGGCGAGCTCCCCGGCCTGCCGCCCCCGACGGCCCGGCACGTGCTGTCCATCGCCGCGGAGGCGGTGGAGAACGCACACCGCCACGCGGAGGCGAACGAGACCCTGCTCACCGTCTCGGTGACCGGCACGCACCTCACCGTCTCGGTGGAGGACGACGGGAGGGGCCTGCCGGCGCAGCTCCCGTCCGCGGGCCACTTCGGCGTGCGCGGCATGCGGGAACGCGCCGCGGCGATCGGAGCCGCCCTGTCCCTCGGCCCCCGCCCGTCCGGCCGCCCGGGCACCCGTGTCCGTCTCTCGCTCCCGCTGGAGGGGATCCGATGACCCCGATCGACATCCTGATCGCCGACGACAACCCGGTGGTGCGGGCCGGGCTGAGCGCGCTGCTGGCCACTGCGGGAGACCTCCGGGTGGTGGCGCAGGCCCGCGACGGCAGGGAGGCCCTGCACCTGACGCGGGTCCACGCCCCGGACGTGATCCTGCTGGACGTCCGGATGCCGGGGGTGGACGGCATCTCGGCCCTGCCGCACCTCGTCTGTCTGGCCCCGGTCCTGATGCTGACGTACAGCCAGGAGGCAGACCAGGTGAGGGAGGCCCTGCTGCTGGGCGCGGGCGGCTACCTGATCCACGGCGAGTTCACCGCCGACGAGCTGGTACGGGCGGTCCGCGACGTCCGCGACGGCCGCGCGCACTTCACCCCGACGGCGGCGACGGCGGTGCTCGCGGAGCTGAGGTCCTCTTCGCAGACGCAACCTTCTGTGGCACAGTCGACGGAGCGCGTGCACAACTCCGTTGTCTTCGGGCTGAGTTCGCGGGAGGTGGAGATCATGGACCTGATCGCGTCCGGCATGAACAACCAGCAGATCGCCGGCGCCTGCTTCATCAGCGAGAAGACGGTCAAGAACCACATCAACCGCATCTTCGCGAAGCTCCAGAGCGCGAGTCGCAGCGAGGCGATAGCCCGCTGGCTGGGAACCGCCCGTCCGGGGGTGGCCGGTCATGGGTAGACGCCGTGCGCAATGGGACCGTATTTGGGCCCCGGGACCCTTGGTTATCTCTCGTCACTCCCCGTACCGTCCGCAGATCGACAGCGGAACCGGACCGGGAGGGACCCCCTATGTCGAACAACACGCTGCTGAAGGTCTCCGTCGAGGCGAAGATTCGCGTGGCGGGCTGGACGGACACGGCGGTGTCCCGCATCCGCAGGCGCTACGCGAACCTGGACCGGGGGCAGACGGCGTTCGAGTACCTCGGGATCATCCTGGTGGTCGTGGTGATCATCGGTGCGATCATTGGTACAGGAATCGGCTCGGAGATCACCAAGCGCATCAAGCAGGCTGTGACGGACATCAAAGCCGGATAGTGGTGGAGCGTAGGAGGAACCGGCAGGATCGCGGTCAGGCATTCCCTATTTACATCGTGGCGATTGCTGCCCTTCTCTTCGCCGCGCTTGCGTTCTTTGTGATCGGGCAAGCCTCCGTGACCCGCAGCGACGCACAAGGCGCGGCGGACGCGGCGGCTCTGGCTGCGGCCCAAGACACACGCGACCACCTGCTCCCAGGTTTGATCCTTGCCGAGCTGCAGCCTAAGGACTGGGAGGCGGTCCTCGCCGGCAACAGGCTCGACTCCGCTGGGGCATGTGAGAAGGCTTCCGACTTCGCTGAAAGTAACGATGCCACGGCTTCGTGCACGGCCAGCGGCCTCAGCTTCAAAGTGGCTGTCAGTACCAAACGGACAGTGGGCAACTCGGTGATCCCCGGAACCAATGACATGAAGGGGACGGCTGACGCCACCGCCGTGGTCGAGCCGCGCTGCCGCCTGGGAGTGGTGGTGCCGCCTAAGCCGGCGCCCATGCCGTCCACGCCTACCTCTACGCCTGTGCCTTCGCCCTCGCCCGAGGAGACCTCCCCACCCAAACCGGCAGCGGTGAAGTTCCTTTGCAAGGGCGGGAAGGAAATTAACTTCGACCCCACGAAGCCCGATCCGTGGCGCAGCGTGGGACGAGCGCTGTTCGACGTGCGCTTGACCGACTGACCGTGAAACGTCCGAGAGGGAAGCAGTGCAGATGATCATTCGGCAGACAGTGAAGGCCCGCGGGGGAGCGGCCGTTGTGGTTGCAGCGATCCTGGCCCTCACTGCGGCCGGGTGTGGAGGCGGAGACGAGGGCGGCGACAAGACCCCGTCGAAGTCGTCGCAGCCGCAGTCACAGGGAGCCGGAACCTCGGTTCCCTCGTCAGGAAAGGGGGCGAGCCCCGCGCCGGTCGCGGTCATCGCCACTCTCAGCGGCCAAGACGGCATGGTGCTGGAAGTCAACTCTGCCCAGAGGGACCCGGGCGGATTCCTCACGGTCACGGGGCAGCTCAAGAACACCAGCAGTAAGTCCTACAAGGACACCGCTGCCTGGCGCGGCATCGAGCTGAAGGGTTCCGGAGAATCCGTGGCGGGCGCGACCCTGGTGGACAAGGTTGGCAAGAAGCGCTACTACGTGCTGCGGGACACAGAGTCGCGCTGCCTCTGCACGGCTGGTATCTCAAGCGTTGATCCAGGTCAGAGCGTGCCCTTCTTCGCGCAGTTCCCAATGCCACCGACGTCCACCACGGAGGTCGAGTTCAACCTCCCCACCTTCGCCACGGCCACCGTCAAACTCTCCGGGTGACCCCATGACCAAACGCCACCGCGTAGCCGCAGCCACAGCCGTCGCCGGGCTCGTCATCGCCGGCACCCACCTGATCGGCGCGACAAGCGCCCACGCCGACGACCCGAAGCCATCGGTACCCCCCGGCACAGAGCCATCGGCAGCCGCACCCGTGCCCATCGACTCCAACGCCCCCGGCCTCAAGATCCCCCAGGGCGGCACCCTCGCCCCCATCAAGGTGCTCGACATCGCCGAAGTCGTCGAAGACCTCGGCGGCGAGCAGCGCCGCCAGGAGACCAACCAGAACGTCATGATGGCCCTCCAATCCGAGGTCCTCTTCCCCGAGAACAGCGCCGTCTTCAACGCCCAGGCCGCGTCCCGCATCCAGGCCATCGCGCAGGAGATCAACACCCAGAAGGCCACCCGCATCCGAGTCTTCGGCTTCACCGACGACCAGGGCAGCTACGAACACGGCAAGGAACTATCCAAGCAGCGCGCCGACGCCGTCCAGGCCGAGCTGGCCAAGACCGTCACCAACGCCGGCGTCACCTACGACGTCCGCGGCTACAGCGAGGACTATCCGATCGCCGACAACAGCACCGAGGAAGGCCGCAAGAAGAACCGCCGCGTCGAGATCACCTTCCCCCGGGGCGCCGTCGGCTAGGACTTGTCCGGGCGATCGAGTTCGCAGCCAGGCCCGTTCGACGGTGTTGCGCTTCTTGTAGCGGTCCTGGTCGAAGCCTGGTGGCGGTCCGCCGCGTGATCCTGTCCCGGCGTGACGACCAGGGACAGGGGCCGGCAGCGGCCCAGGCCCTCACCTCCAGCACCACCTTCACCAGGTGGCCGACCAGGCTCTGCCACGGTGTCTCGTCCTGGTGTTCTACCTGCTCGCCCGCCCCTTTGACGCGGGTGCCGGGGGCGGGTCGGCCCGAGCGCCGGCCGCATGCTGGTGAGCGCGGACGATGGTGGAGTCGACCTAGATGTCCCAGTCGGTCTCACCGGCCCCGTCGACCGCGGCCTGGACCTGCTCGAGCAGGCGCTCCCACGTTCCGTCCGCGGA
This sequence comes from Streptomyces sp. NPDC037421, assembly GCF_055602105.1. NCBI lineage: Bacteria > Bacillati > Actinomycetota > Actinomycetes > Kitasatosporales > Streptomycetaceae > Streptomyces > Streptomyces sp. NPDC037421. The sequence goes on along the minus strand of NZ_JBVJWV010000006.1, from coordinate 11,902 downwards.
CCACGGCCGGTGGCGTTCAGAGACGGTCTTCCACGGGCCGAACCGGTTCGGGCAGGTCACGCCACTGAACGCCCGTCCGCACCCTGTGCAGAATCCCGTCGATCACCTGCCGGTGGTCTTGCCACCGGCCACAGCGCCTGTTGCCGACCGGCAGGAACGGCCGCAGCCGCTCCCACTCGGCATCCGTCAGGTCACCCCGCCTCATGTCCACATCAACGACGCCGACATGAAGTAGACATGACCGACCGGTCAGCTTCTGGGGGCGGGCGTCCGATCAGGTGGCGGGGCCGGCGAAGCCGGTGTGCCTGAGTCCCGCCGGCCGGATCCGACCTAGGTTCGTAGGGAGATCAAAGGAGGCTGCCATGGCCGATCACCCGAATATCGGGGTGTTTCACCGGGCTCTGGAGGCGTTTTCGGCTGGCGATATGGAGGCGCTGGCGGAGGTGTTCCACCCGGATGTGGTGTGGCATCTCGGCGGCCACGGTCCGCTGGCCGGTGACTACCGGGGGCGCGACGCCGCCTTCGCCCTGTTCCAACGGGAATTCGAGCTGACAGGCGGCACCTACCGCCCCCAGCTCCACGACGTGCTCGCCAACGACGAGCACACGGTCGCCCTGCTCCACGTCACGGCGTCACGCGAGGGCAAAGAGCTGGACATGAACGAGACGATCACCTTCCACATCCGGGAGGGCCGGATCACCGAAGCCTGGGGGCTGTGGTCCGACCAGAAGGCGTACGACGCGTTCTGGTCGTAGAGACGCCGCCCGTTCGCCACGCGCAGGACCGCCCCCGGCACGGTGGCGGTCCTGCGCTCGCGGAAGTCCGGTACCCGCGCCAGGCGTCGTAGACCCGGCCGAGATCCACCGGACAGGACCTGACCTTCCCGGTCGCGGTGTCGAGTGCGGCGAAGAGGGTGGTGGTGCCCGCGCGGACGTAGTCGTGGCTGCGGCGTTCGGGCACCCCGGGCATCATCGGCAGGACCGGCTGGGACCGGTCCAGGGCCTGGATCTGCGACTTCTCGTCCACGCAGAGCACCAGGGCCCGCTCCGGCGGATCGAGATACAGACCGACCACGTCACGGACCTTGTCGATGAACAGCGGATCCTTGGACAGTTTGAACGTCTCGGCCCGGTGCGGCTGGAGGGCGAACGCGCGCCAGATCCGTGAGATCGCCGACTGCGACATCCCGGTCGCCGCGGCCATCGACCGGGTCGACCAGTGAGTCGCGTCCTTCGGCGTTTCCTCCAGCGTTTTCACGATGACCCGTTCGACGTCAGCGTCCGTGATCTTCCGAGGAACGCCGGGCCGGGGCTCGTCGCACAGGCCGTCCAGCCGGCGTTCGAGAAACCGCCGCCGCCAGGCCCGGACGGTGTCCGTGGTGATGCCCAGCCGCCGGGCCACCTCCGCGATCGCGTGTCCGTCCGCGCTCTCCAGGACGATCCGTGATCGCAACGCCAACGACAAATCTACGACTCAGGACACTAGGTCAGTCGGGCGGAGGAGGGGTGGTTCCCCCGCCGGGGGGAGCCGGTACCTCCCCGCGGATGAGGCCGCGGCACGGGGTGAGGTGGGAGGTTGGAGGCGGTCGGGAAACAGCCCGACTGCCTTCTCCCTAGCGAGGATTGACCATGCGAAAGCTCATCGCCGCCATAGCGCTCACCACTACGGCTGTGGCGCTCGCGGCTGGCACCGCCGCGGCCGCGCCCATGCCGGCCACCCCCGTACCGGCACAGCACCTCGCACTGCAGAGCTGGACCCTGCTCAACGAGCACGGCCCGGGCCCCAACCCGGGCGAGCGGCTCACCGCGCAGGTCAGCGCCCGTACGGTCGACGGCCAGGCCCGCGGGCACGTCGTGGTGCAGCACGTGTTCGAGCAGATCGGGACCACGCGGGCCGAGTTCGACGTCGACTGCCTGACCGTCGACGGGAACGGCGCCATCACCGTGACCGGGCCCATCTCGCGGATCGTGGTCACCCCGTTCGGGGGCGAGCCGTACCTCTTCCAGGAAGGCCAGCACCCCGAAGCCGGCCTCACCTTCTACCCCACCGACGCGCAGCACCAGCGCCGGGTCGGCTGGAACCAGACCAACCCCGAGACCCACTCCGAAGTCGTCAAGTGCGGCGCGGTACCGGCCAGCCTCTGGATCATCGACGGCGGGACCTTTCTGCACCGCTAGGGGGTGTCCGGCGGATCAGGGTCGGATGGTCCGGGTCGTCTGGTGCCGTGGCTTGCAAGGCGGAGGAGGGAGCCACTGCGGAGCATTGGCGACCGACGACAACGCGGCAAGCCGCGGTGCCCGGGGGCACCTCCCAGCGGTAGCTGGGGGAGGGCCGGGCCCGGCCGTGATCCGCCGGACACCCCCTAGACCGGCAGGTGGAAGACGTCGTCCTGGATGTTCGAGATCCGCGTGTTCCGCTTGATCACGTCCGACATCTTCGTGCCCTTGATCGCGGCGACCTCCGCCGGCGTGAAGGCCGGGTCGTTCTCGAACCAGAAGCGGTCGCCGGCCCGGGTTCGGGTGAGCTGGTCGGTGATGACCGCGGTGAAGAGCGGACCGAACGGCGTGCCCGGCACGTGCGGCTCGGCCAGACCGCCGATCAGCGGGTCGACCAGGCGGACGTCGCCGTACGCCGCGCTGAGCTTCGCCTGTACCGCCGGGTCCGGCGTCAGCTCGGCGAACGTGCGGCGCGCGGGTAGCCCGTACGCCTCACGGCACCGGTTGTAGTCCGGGACGCCGTGGTCGCGGGCGCGCTGGATGTCCAGGGCGACCAGGTCCAGCGGCGGCGCCCCGGTCAGCCGGATGCTGCGCATGGCCTCGATCACCGAGACGTCCACCTCCTGCATGATCTGGGACGCGAAGCCCTTGAACACCGGGCCGATGCCGTACTGGTTGACGATCCCGATGTTGAGCAGTGCCTGTGCGTGCGGCACCTTCTGCAGGAGCCGGCCGTCGTCGTCCACGATCAGCAGTTCGGGGGAGAGCATCGAATGCCCGAACCGGAACCCGAACGTCGCGAACTCGGTGCTCACGGTGGGGTCCACTTCCGGGTCGTAGCCGCCGTACGGGCCGATCGCGTTCGGCCCGAGGACCGCCGGCACGAACTCCTGGAAGGTGATCGACCCGATCAGTGCCCCGACCCACTTGCGGGCGTGCTGGTAGACCTGCTCGGGCGTGGCCGTGGGCCGCTCGGCGGCGATCAGTGCGGCCAGCCGGTTGTGCTCCCGTACGAACAGCGTGTGGATGCTCATCAGGCCGTACCCGGTGTTGGCCCGCTCGTCACCGGCCAGGAAGAAGCCTGCGGCGGGCCCGACCGTCTGGTTGAACAGTCCGGCCGTGTTCAGCGGGAGCGCCGGCCCGTCGACGCCCGTGCTGGTCTTGAGCATGCTGGTGTAGACGGATACGGGCCCGAAGTTCTGGAAGGCGCGCAGCGCCGAGGCCCGTCCCTCGTCGGGGCCGTAGACCTGGCTGGCGTCGATGTACGAGGTGAAGCTGTCGATCTGCTGCCTCGGGTTGCGGCGCCAGGTGCCGGTGGACGGGTCGTACGCGGACCGGGTGAACGGGATCTGGCTGCCCGGCGGGAACGCGGTGTCGTCGGCGGGCACGGGGATGCCGGCCGTCTCCAGGGGGTCCGAGGCCGCGATGAGGTTGATGTCGTGGTTGAGGAACTGCCCCCACATCCAGGTCAGGTCCGTCAGGCGCTGGGCGTTGAGGGTGTCGGCCTCCTGCCGGCAGACGACGTTGCTGACCACCCGGGCGCTCGGCCGGTCGGCGCCGGCCTGGGAGCTCACGCCGTCGGCGTACCCGACGGGGGCGCGTCGCAGGAAGACCGAGCCGTTGGCCCCGCGCGCCGGGTGCCTGAGGTTGTTGCCGTAACCGCTGAGAGACCGGTACACCGGCGGCTTGGGCGTCACCGCCGTGCCTCCGCCGGACTCGGCCGTGTAGTCCTCTTCCATGTCGGGGATCCTCCGGGAATGCGCCCCCTCAGATGGGGTTCGGGGGGACCATCAGGTTGTAGATCTCCACGATCTTCGTGTCGAACTGCGGCGCCCCGAGTTCCTGTGCGACGGGGACCAGGACGTCCTCCAGGAAGCGCTGGTAGTCCTCCTCCGACTCCCACACGTCGATGACCGTCCACCCGTCGGGGTCGCCGGGCATCGCCATGTGGGAGATGAGCCCGGCGGGAGGTTTGGTGACGTCGGGGAGGACGCGGTCGTGCAGGGTCTGGTAGAGCTCCCGGTCCCAGCCCGCGCCCGTGTTCTGCACCAGAACGGCCATGGCGGACCCCTCGCTTCCTGATCGCCCCCCAGGCACGACGCTACGCCGCCGGGCGCCTGGCGGCGCGGTGGGCCGGGTCAGCCGTCCAGCAGGTGATCGGCCTTGCCGGCCTTGATGTCACGGATCAGCGCGGTGAGCGCGGCGCGGCTGTCCGTGAGGGGGCGGTCTTCCTGTCCCGCGACGGCGATGTAGCTGTTGCCGTCCTTGTCCACTCCGATCCGGTAGCAGCTCGCTCCTTCGCCGCAGAAGGCGTCTTCCCAGTTGATGTCGGCCATGGTGTCCTCTCAGAGTTGTTGGGCCAGGTCGTGGATGAAGTCCCGCGACGCGGCAGGTGGGAGGCTGAGCCGCTCTGTCCAGTCCAGCTGGGCGCGGTATTTCGCCAGTTGGGCTTCGGTGTGCAGGAAGTCAGGGCCGTGCGTGCTGTCGACCTGCACGGTGTCGAGCTGGGGAATGGCCCCTTCCAGGTAGTTGACCGTCTGGCCTGCGCCGGGGAAGCCTCCCGCCTCGAAGGTGAGGACGCGGAGGGTGATGTTCTCCCGCTCGGACATGTGAACCAGGTACTCCAGCTGCGCCCGTGCCACCTTGCGCCCGCCGAACTGCATGCGCAGCGCCGACTCGTGCACGACGGTGGCGTACTCGGGTGCCGTTGCGCCCTCCAGGACCCGCTGGCGCTCCAGCCGGTGTGCCAAGCGCAGCGCCACCTGTTCCTCCGGGAGGGGCGGCACCACGAAGCGGAAGAGGGCCATGGCGTGCTCGCTGGTCTGTAGCAGGCCGGGGATGTGGACCGAATGCGCACAGCGCATCCGCTTCGCGTGGGACTCCAACTCGGCGATGTCGAGAACGGCAGCCGACAGGGACCCCCGGTAGCGCTCCCACCAGCCGCGCTTGCGGTTCTGCGCCATGGCGACGAGGGCGTCGATGTACTCCCCGTCCCCGCAGTCGCAGTGGCAGGCCAGCGAGCGTAGACGCTCCTCGCTGATGGTGCGGATCCCCTGCTCGATGGCGGAGACCTTGGACCGGTCGATGCCGAGCAACCCGGCAGCGGATTCGGCCGATACGTCAGCTGCGAGTCTCATCCTGCGCAGCTCGGCGCCCAGTCGCTTCTGCCGTTCAGTCGGCGAGGTACGTGGCGGCATGAGTGCAGTCTGCCGTGTCGCGGCCCATCGGATCCACGGGGTTGCCCAATCCCGCAAGCGAGTGGTCAATAGCCCACCTACCACGCTACATTCGGTAGCGCACCGCTCACGCAGGGGAGTTGAAGTGCACCGCCGCAGCACGCCTCGGCCTCGGCGACGAGCCACTCTCCCCGCCCGCGTGAGCCAGCCGTGCGCGTCGAGCTTCCGATGCCAATCCGCCGTCACCGCCGACGACTTGGGAGCCGAAGATGCTCAGCCCGTTCACCGCGAACCTGTACACCGCCCCAACCTCCTGCCCCGTCGCCCCCGACGGGGACCCCGTCGACCCGCCGCCCGGGCTGTCGTGCAGCATGACCCTGCCCGCCTCGCCCCGATCCGCCGGGATCGCGCGGCACGTGGTGCGGGCCGCGCTGCGGGCCTACGCGCTCGATCCGCTCGAACCCACCGCCGTCCAGGCGGCCTCCGAACTCATGGGCTCGGCCTGGCGGATGGACCCGCACGGCGAGCTCTACTCCCTGCGCCACCGCGACGACGCCCTCCGCCTGATCGTCTACGACGGCCACTCCGCGCACGCCCACCCCCGCCTCGCCGCCCTCTGCGAAGCCCGTCGCCGGGCCACCCTCCGGGTCTTCGCCGCGCTCGTCCGCGACCACGGCGGGGAGTGGGGCGTCGGCCCCTCCCGGGAGCCCGGCGGCGGGACGCGGACCTGGGCCGCCCTCCCCTGCCGACAGGCGTAGGGGCGTGGTGGGGGTTGGTCCTGAGCGAGCGCGAGCCACAGGTTCACTGCTGCGGCGAAGCAAGACCGGTGCGAGGGAAGTCCCGTCATGGTCCGCTAGGTTCCGGCCGCCCTCCGAGGGGCTGGTCGGGCGGTGCTGGCGGTGCACGTAGGCCCGCTTCCCCCGGGATTGCCGGGGGAAGCGGGGTCGGTCGGCCGGCGGATGGTCAGGCGGTGGCGCCCAGGGGGGAGGCGAGGCCGACGGCGGGCCAGCGCTGGGGGTTGGAGCCGTTGCACTGCCACAGCTGGAGCTGGATGCCGTTGTCGGTACGGCCCTGGGGCAGGTCCATGCAGCGGTTGTTCATCGGGTTGTAGAGGCTGCCGTCGGCCTGGGGCAGCCACTGCTGGGGGCCGGTACCGTTGCAGGTCCACAGCTGGACCAGGGTGCCGTAGTTGGCGGCGTCCACGCACTTGCCGAGGACGCGGAGCTCCCCGTTCTCGCGAACCTCGAGGAACGTTGCGACGTCGGCTGGTGTGCGAAGGCGGGCGGTAGAAGGGCTGATGTGGTGGCCGTGTGCTTCCAGGAGTGGGCGGACTTCCTGTTTCGCGCGGCTGATGGTCATGGCGGTGACGCCGAAGAGTTGGCCGAGGAGGTCCATGGTCGCGAGTTTGCGCAGGTGGAGCACGGTGGCCAGGACCCGGTCGGCTGGGGTGAGCTTGGCTTTGGCACCTGTGCCAGGGGCCACCAGGCGCTCGTGACCGCGACGTGTGCGGGCCGACCAGTTCCTTCTTCTTCGTGTCCACACTGATCACTGGAGCCCCGCAGTCCTGGTGGTCGCGGGCCTGCTCGTTGAGGTAGTGGAACTGTGCGTCCCGGTCGGGGTGCTGCTTGCCTTCCAGCGTCTTGGCGTTGCTCTGCAGGCTGAAGCCCTCCTCGCGCAGGAGGTCGCCCACCGTGTCCGCAGAGATCCGGTGGCCCTGCCGGGTCAGCTGCTCGGCGAGCTTGCGGGTGGATTTTGTGGTCCAGCGCAGCGGCGACATGGGATCCCCGCGGACATCGGGCTCGACCAGCGTGAGGAGTGCCTCCCGAACGGCTGGGTTCCGGTCGACGATGCGTTTGCGGCCAGCGCCGGGCCGGCGGATGCGTCCCAACGGCGCCTCTCCGGAGTCGAGTTCCCGCACTCCGATAGACACTGTGGCCTCACGGACACCGGCGGCGCGGGCGACTGCTCTGATCCCGCCGTGGCCGAGGGACTGGGCCTCCGCTCCTATCAGCAGGCGACGCTGCCGCTCGTCGAGGTGCGGCAGAATCGCCTCGAACTTGGCAGCCAGCACGGCCCGTTGCCCATCCAGCCCGCTCATGCCAGACCAGCGAACCACCGAACGGAAAGCCACGAGTTAAAGATCTGCACGCCCTAACAACGGCTAACACAATGAGGTGGATCGGCTCTGACAGCAGTGCCCTGGGTGGAAGTTGAGCGTTCACCCCGGCGTGGGGAACTTGCGGCCGTGTCGGCCGTCCCCGCCGCAAGCCCGACTCTTTGCCGACCGTGGCTATGACCGCGACGTCTACCGTGACCAGGTACGCGATCGCGGCATCGTGCCGGCGATTGCCCGCCGTGGAACACGGCATGGCACCGGGCTGGGCACCCACCGGTGGGTGGTCGAGCGGAGTTTCGCGTGGTTGCACGGCTTCCGACGCCTGAGGATCCGCTGGGAACGTCGGGCCGACATCCATGAGGCCTTCCTCAGACTGGCCAGCTGCCTCATCACCTTCCGACGAGTGAAATCCTTGTGTCAGCTGTTGTGCGCTGCTGGACGGAGCTCAAGCACCTCGGACCGCAGCCGACAACCGCACCGGTGGCCATGTTTGACCTGACCTCTCTTGGCAGCCGCCGAGACCGGCGACCCACAGGGACGAGGAAGGAACTCTGATATGTCTCAGCCTGCTGTCGCTCGCCTGCGTCAGCTACTCCCGCCACCTGTCTCCGGAGGGGACGCGGTGGACTGGGAAGGGCTCGCCGACACGGCGCAGTTGGAACTCCCGGCGGACTACCGCGAGTTCGTGGAGTCGTACGGCGGGGGAGAGATCGACGAGTACCTGTCCGTCAGTACGCCTCCCGTCCCGGGATCACCGTATGGGGATCTCCTCGACAGAGTCGATCCCGCACTCTCGGACCGGGACTGCCAGGAACTGGGCGCTCTCCTTGGAAGGCAAGGCTTGCCGCTCCTGTTGCCCTTCGCGGACTCGGCGAGCAGCGATGTCGCCTTCTGGCTACGAAAGGGCGCACCCGACAGCTGGAGGGTGGTCACTTTTCGGAGGCAGGCGCCGTGGGGGGCGAACCGCTGGACGGTCTTCGATGGTGGCATGGCCGAGTTCTGCCTGGCCGTCCTGACCGGTGTGGTGGATCCGTTCAGCGAGCCGATCGCGGGATCAGGGCCGCACGTGTTCGTGAGCTGGCGCGACTTGTAACCACCAGGCCGACTCGCGCGATCACCCGAACGTACTGCTGTCCTCAGGTGCCGGTAGGCGACTCACGTCATTATGTCAGCCGTTGTATAAGCGCTGGTTCCTCATCAACGATTCCATGGGCGGACCGCTTGCCAGCGTGGAACTCTTCTCGGCGCCACAAGGGTGGAGTGTCACCAGGTCGGAGCTGAGTGACCTAAAAGGCGGGCGTGAATACACGGTGGTTCTCGACGGTGCGGTCAGAGGTCGCGGACTGGATGGAGAGATATCATTCGCGCCTGACCACTTCGAGGCCATCAAGCCGGGACAGGTTCTGGTCCGGGACGGTAAGGGTTCGAAGGTAATCAAGAAATCCGAGTTCATGAAAATGGATGCTGACCGCTGCACTCCCGAATAGTGAGGCCCTGGGCCCGGCACCGTGAATGCGCCGTGTCGGGCCCTGCCGACTCCGCAGCGCGACCACGGCGGGAGTGGGGTGTCGGGTCCTCCCAGGAGCCCGGCGGTGGGACGCGGGCCTGGGCCACGCTGCCGTTGCCGGCGTGAGCGTCAGTCCACGCGGCGGACGTAGACGTCGTCGTGGCCGTTGTTGTCCTCGGGCAGCAGCGCCTTGTAGGCGGTGAAGACGACGGACTTGCCGCCGGCGGTGAGTGAGACGTCCCGGTAGTCCATGGACTTGCCCAGTGTGGTCTTGTGTCCTTCGACGGGGTCGACGTGATGGTGCACGTAGTCGCTGTTGCTGTCGGAGGTCACCGCGTACCGGCCGTCCTTGCTGACCGCCTCCACCCTGGGGCCGAGGTGGACGGTGCGGTTCGTGGCCAGGTCGCGCCGGTAGGACTGCCGGCCTGAGGGGACGGAGCCTGCCACGAGGTTGCGGGCCTCCGAGTTGAAGATGACGGATGTGCCGTCCTCGGTGATCGTGACGAGCCGCGCATCCGCCGCCTTACCGTCGGTGCTGACGTCCACGTGCCGGACGGTGCCCGTCGTCCGGTCCTTGACGGAGATGTCGGAGTAGTCCCCCGGGGAGCGGGTGAGCGTGTACGCGGCCTTGGTGCCGTCGCCCGAGAGGGAGAGGCCGATGTGGAAGCCCGTCGGCCGGCCCGCCGACGGCTTGGCGGTGAACAGTTCGTCCTGGCCCGTGACGAGGTCGCGGATCCGGTACTGCACCGGGTCCGGCCCCTGCGCCGTGTAGGTGACGAACCGGCCGTCCGGGGTGATCCCCTTGATCGACCCGCCCTTGTAGGTCTTGCCGTCCGGCGGGGTCAGCCGGGTGCTGGTGCCCGTGACCCGGTCGTAGAGGTGGGCGCCGGACTGGATGCCGACGGTGAAGCCGACGTAGCGGCCGTCCGCGCTGATCACCGGCCTGTCGGGCCCCCAGCGGAAGGAGCCGGGGACCGTCGTGACCTTCCCGGTGGTCAGGTCCTTGAGGTAGAGGTCGTAGGTGTTCCACTCGACGTCACCCGAGTAGAAGGCGGCGTAGCGTCCGTCCTCGCTGACCACGCCGCCCTGCGAAGGCGGTCAGTGCGGCGGTCAGGGCTGCGGCGACGGCGGTCCTCGCGGCGTTCGGCTTCATGTGTGCGGAGGCCCGGGGACCGTCATGCCCCAACGCTGACGTTTGTCACTTTCGTCCGGGCCCAAGTCGGCCCAGGCTGGGAGGAGATGGCCGAGGAGGGGATCAAGTGACCGCAGCGGATCGGGTGATGGCGGGGACGGTGACGGCCGGGCCGGGGAAGGCCGGTATCGCGAGGGTGTGGGCGCGGTCGCTGGCGGAGGTGATCGTGCGGCGTCCGGCGGTGCCGGGGGTGCGGCACTCGTCCGGGGTGCGGCAGCTGGTGCTGCCGCTGGTCGCCATCGAGATCGTGACCTCGTTCCTGGTCTCCTCGATGGTCCCGCCCCCTCTCCGGCCCGCCCACGCGGTGGTGGAGGTGCTGCTGATCGTGGGCGGGCTCGCCCTGGTGGCCTCGCTGCTGCGGCATCCGCACCAGGTGGACGCGGAGCGCCTGGTCCTGCGTACCGGGTTCCTCGGGGACGTGGCGCTGCCGCGCTCGGCGGTCCGGTCCGTGTCGCCGGTGATCCGTACCGTGGACGGCCGGGGGCCGCGGCCCGTGCCGGGGGAGCCGGAGGCGGTGGCCTGCTCGGTGAGCGACTCCCTGGAGGTCGCCGTGCACCTGGACCCGCCCGTACGCCTCGACCTCGGCGCCGCCGGGGTGGTCGACGCCACGACCGTCTACGCCTCGGCCGACTCCCCCGCCGCCCTTTCCGCGGCCCTCCGGGCGTCCTAGGAATTCCCTCCCGATTCACCCGTCGTATGCGTTCGGCTCGATATCGCGCACGCCGTTGCGGCGGGGTGTAGCGGAAATGTCGGGCGAGGAACGTTTCGGCATATTGAGGGCGTGTCTGAAATTCGGGTCCGCCCTGCGCAGGGGTGTGGCGCAGGGTGGACCCGGCGTGTCGGACCATGAACTTTCGGCCATTTTGGCAGGTGGGGCGGGCGGCGGTTTTGCGCCCGCACGGGAGGTAATTCGCCAGTCGGAGGTCATCGGATCATCTGCCGACTGCTCGTTACGGGTGAACGGGTCGTCCAATCCAATTGACCGGCCGGTGATCGCTGGTATCAATTCCGTGTGCTCGTAATCGAGCCGGATGACTCCCTCTTTTTGGCTTGAGTGAATCACTCCTGCCTGCGTCGAGAATGGAATCCGCATCATGGCAATCGCCTTCCGCAAGACGCTCGCCCTCGCCGCCCTCGCCCTGACCGCCTCCCTCCTGCCGGCCGGCGGGGCGGCGGCGGGCACCGTCCAGCAGGCCGCCGTCCCCGGCCGGTACTGCCTCGCCAACGCCTGGGGGACGCCGGACGTCTCCTCGAAGCCGTGTGACGCCGCGGACCGGGGCCAGCAATGGACCCTCTCGGGCCATCAGATCTCCCTCACCAACGCGCGCGGCTACTGTCTGGCCAACAACTGGGGCACCCCGGACGTCTCGACGAAGCCGTGCAACCCCAACGACCAGGGGCAGTACTGGAACGTCTCGGGTCAGAAGATCTCCCTGGCCTTCGCCCCGGGGTACTGCCTCGCCAACGCCTGGGGGACCCCGAAGATCTCCACGAAGCCCTGCGACGCCGCCGACCGCGGGCAGAACTGGGTGGTCTTCAACGACCAGATCAGCCTGGCCCTCGGCTGACCCCCGCTCCCGGGGGGGGGGGGGGGGGGGGGGGGGCGGGGGGGGGGGGGGGGGGGGGGGGGGGTGGGGCGGGGGGGGGGGGGGGGGGAGGGAGGGGGGGGGGTGGGGGTGGGTGGGGGGGGGGTGG